>JBJTIO010000143.1:0-2989 GCA_046095045.1 Actinomycetota bacterium | reverse complement strand
GGCTGGCCTTCTGATCGAGGGCGCGTCCGATGGCCTGACGGATCCAGAAGGTCGCGTAGGTCGAGAACTTGAAGCCACGTCGCCAGTCGAACTTGTCGACGGCGTGCTCGAGACCGAGGTTGCCTTCCTGAATGAGGTCGAGCAGATCCATTCCCTGGGGGAGTGGGTAGCGACGAGCGATCGACACCACGAGCCGCAGGTTGGCGCGGATGAAGCGATCCTTGGCCTTGGCGGCTTCGCGGATGTCGCGCTTCACCGCGGCGGTCTTCTCGCCGGCAGCTTGCTTGGCGGCAGCCTCGCGGCCCTTCTCGATGGCGCGCGACAAGATGCGCTCATCTTCAGCGGTGAGCAAGGGGACCTTGCCGATGTCGTTCAAGTAGATGCCGATGGAGTCATTCATTTTTTCTTCTCAACTGTTCTGTGGCTCGAATGTTCCCTGGGTCGCACGAGGACGCGCGATACAGGTGTGGGGGATGGTCGGCTTGGCTCCGTCTTGATCGGGCCGGGGGGTCCGACGGTCTTCGGTCCTTGGGGGGTCCGAATGGAGACCAATATGTTATCAATCGTTTGTGGGTTGTGCATCACCGAATTCCTTCGCTGATGACAGGAACGACGGAGGTGTCGACCTGTGTGCGTGATTTCGGAAACGATTTGGCTCAACTTGAGAAAATCTTGAGACTTTTTCCTCGTCCCTCGTGCCCCGTGTTCGCGTCGTGACCGCCCATAGACTGCCGGCGGTGTCTGTCCCCTCCACGCCCTCCAATTCGATGAAAGCCCAGCGTATCGGGCTATTCGGGGGCACCTTCGACCCTCCTCACGTCGGTCACCTGGTGACCGCGGTGAACGTGCGCCACGCTCTCGACCTCGACCTCGTCATCTTGATGGTGGCCAACGTGCCCTGGCAGAAGCAGGGCACGCGGGTGATCACCCCGGCCGAGGATCGGTGGGCGATGGTCGCCTCGGCCGTGGCCGCGGTGCCCGGATTGAGCGCCGGCCGCACCGAGATCGACCGGGGTGGGCCCAGTTACACCGCCGACACACTTGCCGCTTTGGCCGCCGAGCACCCCGGGGCCGAGCTGTTCACCATCGTGGGCGATGACGCCGCCGCCGGACTGCCGACCTGGGAGCGTTTCATCGACGTGACCCGCCTGAGCCGTCTGGTGGTGGTTGATCGTCCGGGAGCACCGGTGACCCTGCCCGTGGGCATCGACTGGTTGCGCGTCGAAGTGCCGCGCCTCGAAGTGTCGAGCACCGACCTGCGTTCGCGATTCGTCGATGGGCGTCCGCTCGATTACCTCGTCACCCGACCGGTGCTCGACACCATTCGCGCGCGCGGTCTGTACGGAACGCTCGCCGAGGTGACCTCGTGACCGGATTGCGCGAGCTGCGTCGTCGGCGCACGCGAGTGGTGTTGGCATCGTCGTTGGCGGCGTTGTTGCTGTTGCCGTTGTTCGTGGTGGTGGCGTGGCGCGCGATTCGCGATTCGAAGGCGGCCGAAGCGGTGGTGAGCATTCCGATGCGGACGTTGCCCCTCACTCCAACGGCGGTGATCGGTGTCACCGACGAACAGAACTTCCTCGCGTCGGTCGCCGTCGTCGCGCTTTCCCCGAATGGTGCGGGCGGCACCGTGATACTTCTTCCCGTCGGCACTCTCGTCGGGGGTCAACCGACCGGTGAACCGAAGCGATTGGCCGACGTGTACGGGAGCGAAGGTGCCGATGCCTTGAAGAAGGCGGTCGAGGACATCACCAACAGTCAGATCGATCTGGTGTCGGTCACTGGTGTCGATGGCGTCGCCGAGTTGATCGCGCGCGCCGGAACCCTGACTCCGACCTTCGATGCCGATGTGACCGACACCGATGGTGATGGCACGCGCGTGGTGGCGGTGGCTGGTCCGAACGAGTTCACCCCGATCGACGCGTCGGCGGTGCTCGCCGCACGAGACGCGGGGTTGAACGAGGAAGCGCGTTTCGCGCCGGTGAAAGCTCTCTGGGAGTCGGTCGCGGTCGCCGTGGGCTACGGGGCCTTGGGCGCCACGCCCGCGGTGGTGGTCGCCGATGTGGGCGCTCAGACGCCGGCCGACGTTCCGACGTTCATGTCGGCTTTGCTCGCCGGGCCGATTCGCGTGTGGCAGATCGGTGCGCAACGCATCGCCGACGCCGAGAAGAACCCCAAGGACATCGATGTCTACGGCTACAACGTGGGCGAGGTCGTCATGGTGATGGCCAGTGCGGCCCCGAGCGCGATGGTGCCGGTCTATCCAACCTTGAGCGTGCAGATCGACAGCCCGTACGCCGATGCCACGGTCATCCAGGAAGCGGTGATGCGCATGCTGTACATGGGTACGAACGTGATTCTCGTTCGTTCGGTCGACGCCGCGGTCCCCGACACCACGACCATCTATTACAGCGACGAGGTCGAGCGGGCGATGGCCCAGCCACTGACGACGCTGTTCGGCGACATCGACTTCGAGAAGGCGAGCGAAGGCGTTGAGGGAATCGACGTGCAGGTGGTCATCGGCGCGAACTTCCTCGACGTGTTGCGAAACGAGACGGCGGGAATTACCGACACGACAGTCGCCGCGGACTCGACCGTTCCGTGAGTGTCGTCGACGCGTCGGCCGAGTTGGCCAAGGTCGCGGCACGTGCGGCCGACGACAAGCAGGGCACCGACACCATCGTGCTCGCGGTCGGACAGGTGCTGACCATCACCGAGTACTTCGTGGTCACCGCGGCACCGAACCGTCGGCTGGTTCGCGCCATCGCCGACGAGGTGGAAGAGGTCGTTCGCGAACGGTGCGGTCGTTCGCCCGGGCGCACCGAGGGTCACCGCGAACAGCAATGGGTGTTGCTCGATTACGGCGACGTTGTGGTGCACGTCTTCCTCGACGAAATGCGCCAGTTCTACGAGATCGAGCGCCTGTACAAGGATGCGCCCCGCCTCGACTGGCGCGCCTGACGTTTGGGGCGAGCCAGCACGGGCGGTATCG
>JBJTIO010000142.1:0-4779 GCA_046095045.1 Actinomycetota bacterium | reverse complement strand
TCGCGTCGTGCATCACCCAGGCCGAATCGGCAGCCGCTCACACCCTGGCGACGCTCGCCGACATTGCTCATCTGCGAGACTGAGAAACGTGTCGCGCGTCGGTTCTTCACTACTCACAATCGTGATCGTTTTTGCCGGTTGCGGCGGATCCGATCGATCGGCCACACCAACGGGAGTTGTCGACTCCACCTCGACGACTTCGACGAGCACGTCGTCAACCACGAGCACTACAACGAGCACTACAACGACGGTGTACGTCGGTCCGCCCACATTGGCTCCCGGAGAGTCGCTCCCCGTTCCCGAGAATGTTCCTCCCGAAGGCACCGTCGAACCCGAGGTCAAGGTCGGGGCGATCTACATTCCCAAGCTCACGGTGCTGCAGACCATCTATCGCGGAGTCACCATGCCCACCCTCGACAAAGGCGTTGGCTGGTGGCCCGGCACCGCCCTGCCCGGAAAAATCGGCAATGTTGTGCTCGGCGGACATCGGGTGAGCAAGAAGAAACCGTTCCGCAATCTCGACCAGTTACAGGCCGGCGATGAGATCTTTCTCTCGTCGGATGAAGGTAACTACGTGTATCTCGTCGATCGGGTCTTCATCGTGAACCCGACCGACGTGTGGATCGTCGACCAGACGAATGAAGCGACCCTCACATTGTTCGCTTGCCACCCGCCCGGATCGACGCGGGAGCGCATCGTGGTTGTCGCGAAGTACTCACGTGTCGCCGATGCCTGAGAAGCGGCTGAAGCCGGCGATCGCCGGGCTCCTCGTGGCGGCATCGATGCCACCGTGGGGATGGTGGCCGCTTACGTTCGTCGGCCTGGCCATGTTCACCTCGGCCGAGTTCTCCGCGACCACGCGTCGGCGCAAGTTCCTCACGGGTTGCGTGTTCGGCGTCGGCTGGTTCCTCCCCTCTTTGTCGTGGATGTGGTTCCTCACCGCTCCAGGGTTCCCCATCGCGGTCGCACTCTTCGCCTCGTTGCACGGCGTGGCTTCGATGTTCACGAGCGGACGCGACGACCGAATGGTCGTTTCTCCCGCGGTGCACACGTTGATCGAAGTGTTGCGCATGTGCTTCCCGTTCGGAGGTGTTCCCCTCGCGACGATCGGCATCGCCCAGGTGTCCGGTCCGTTGCATCGCATCGCGGGTGTCGGCGGAGTGATTCTGCTCACTTGGGTCGTCTGGCAGGTGAGCGCACTCGTCGCCCGTGTTCCGCGTCGTCACCATCGCGAATCCGGCCGATCGATGTCTCGCGGCACCGCGTGGCTGGCGTGCCTCGCGGTGCATCTGATTTCGTACCCCGCGACAACGCTCGCCGACGACACGGGCCGCTCGATCGACGTGGCGGCGGTTCAAGGCGGCGGACCACAGGGCACGCGCGCGATCGACACCGATCCACGTGAAGTCGTCGAACGCCATCTTTCGGCAACCGCGACCATCGAACCTGGTCCCGACATCGTCGTGTGGCCCGAGAACGTCGTCGATGTCGCCGCATTCTCTTCGAGCGTCGAACTCCATGAGATCGCCGCCGAGGCGGCTCGCATCGGCGCGCCGTTCGCGGTGGGAGTCACCGAGGACGTCGACTCCGAGAACTTCACCAATGCCCAGATCGTCGTCACACCCGACGGCGACGTGACGTCGCGATACGACAAAGTTCGTCGCGTTCCCTTCGGCGAATACATGCCGCTGCGCGGATTGCTCGACGCTCTCGGGGCTCCCGTCGATCAGGTGCCGCGCGATGCCATCGCCGGCGTCGAACCAGCGGTCCTCGATTTCGATCTCGCGAGTGGTCCGGTGCGCGCCGGTGTGGTGATCTCGTGGGAGGTCTTCTTCGGGGGCCGGGCTCGCGAGGGAGCGCGACGCGGTGCCGAATTCATCATCAATCCGACGAACGGGTCGAGTTACACGTGGACCGTGTTGCAGACCCAGCAGATCGCTTCGTCGCGATTGCGCGCGATCGAGACCGGGCGTTGGGTCGTGCAGGTCGCACCCACGGGTTTCAGCGCGTTCATCAGCCCGAGCGGTGATGTCCACGAGCGAACGAGCATCAGCGAAGGTCGGGTGATCTCGCGATCGATCGCCCTACGAACGGGAGAGACCTTGTACACCCGACTCGGCGATCGGGTCTGGATCGCTCTTCTGGCCGTCACGTTGTGGTGGGGCACCCGTCGTCGACGGAAACTCGCCGATTAGAGATCGATCATCACGGTCGTCGGACCGTCGTTCACGATGTCGACGTTCATGTAGGTACGAAAACGTCCGGTCGCGACAGTGGCTCCCAATCGACGCAGCTCCGCGACCACCGATTCGATCAAAGGTTCGGCGTGCTCGGGTCGCGCCGCCGCCGTCCAACCCGGTCGGCGACCCGATGAGGTGTCTCCGTACAGGGTGAACTGACTCACCACGAGAATCTCTCGGGTCGTGTCGGCGACCGAGAGGTTCATCACGCCGTCGACATCGTCCATGATCCGCAGATTCCAGATCTTGTCGTCCATCTTCACGCCGACGCGCTCATCGTCGGAGTGCGTCACCCCGAGCAACACCATCAATCCGGGTCCGATCTCCCCGACCCTTTCCCGTGAGTCGTCGACGATCACATCGACCGACGCCCGCGTCACGCGTTGAACCAGTGCCCGCACACCACGATCGTACGGGCAACAATGTCGGAGTGGGCTCATCGACCGACATCGAGTTGGGATCGAACGACGGTCGCCTTCTCGTCGGCGTGTCGCCGCGCGAGGGCGGGCGAATCGCCTCGTTGTCGTTCGACGGCTCGCCGCTGATCGTCGAACGTGGTGAGTTTCGTGATCCGCTCGCCTGGGGTTGCTACCCCATGGTTCCGTACTGCGGACGGGTGCGCGATGCGATCCTTCACCTCGACGGGGAACGACACCCGCTTGCGATGGTCGCTCCACCTCACGCGATACATGGCACCGTCTTCGACCGCTCTTGGGACGTCACGGACTCGCATCGGGATCTGCTTTCAATGTCGATCGATCTGGGGGAACTTTGGCCCCGCCGTGGAAGGGTCGAGCAGCGCATCGAAATTCGCGACCATTCGTTGCATCTGCAACTGATGATCGCTGCTGTCGACGACATGCCATGGATGATCGGTTGGCATCCATGGTTCGTGAAACCAATACACGGACCCGACGAACTCATACTGATGCACCGTCGCGACGAGGCGGGCATCGCGACCGACGAACTCGTGCCACGTCCCGCTGGCGTGGTCGACGATTGCTTCATCGCTCGAGACGGAGTCTTGACGATGCGTTTCGACAGGGTGAAGATGACACTCGCGAGCGACTGCGAGCGATGGGTGATCTACGACGAGCCGACGCATGCAACCTGCGTGGAGCCACAATCCGGGCCACCGAACGAAGTGAACGATTCACCTCGCACCCTGCGCGCCGGCGAATCGGTCAGTCGATGGTTCAGGATCGAAGTGTCGACACTGTGAGCGAGGGCACTCCCTTTTCGGGCAGACTTTTCGCGAGGTTCGCCACCGACCCGACTCTCGTACGTCGTGCGAAACCCCGATCACGATGACCACGACGCTCACCGATGCCCAACTCGTCTCGTCCTTTCTGGGCGGAGATCGGGGTGCGCTCGCGGCGATCTACGATCGTTACGCGTCGGGTCTGTACGACACGGCCGCGGCCATGCTGTCGGATCGTCACGATGCCGCCGACATGGTGCAGGACGTGTTCTGCATCGCGGCCGAACGACTCGACCAACTGCGCGAACCCGAACGCTTGAAGCCGTGGCTGTACGCGGTCCTACGCAACGAGGTCTACCGACGCACCAAGAAGCGTCGACGCGCGACACCCACCGACTTTCAATCCGACACGGTGCCCGTCGTGGTTGCGCCGAGTGATCCCGGCGCCGAGGGGGCCTCGGTCGCTTACACCGAATTGGCGGCGCTCGTTCGATCGGCCGCGGCCGGGCTCGACGAGCGCGACCGGTTGATCCTCGAACTCTCGATCCGACAAGGTCTGAGCGGAGGTGACCTCGCCGACGCGCTCGGCGTGAGTCCCGAACAGACCTACTCGCTCGTTCATCGCATGCGTGAACGCGTAGACAAGAGTCTGGGTGCTTTCGTCGTGACCAAGGCCGGTCGCAAGGATTGCCCGACGCTCGACGAGATTCTTCGTGACTGGGACGGTCAGTTCAGCGTTCTCATTCGTAAACGCGTCGCGCGCCACGTCGAAACGTGTCGGACCTGCGAGGAGACCAAGGGCAAGGTTGCTCCGCTGGCTCTGTTCGGCGCGGCTCCCGTGTTGGCCGCCCCGCTCGGCCTGCGCGATCGCGTGCTCGAGGCCACATCGCACATCCCGATTCCCGGCAGCGGTGCCGGCACGGGGACCGCGCGCCCCATTCGCTTGCGCACGAGCGATGGATTTCCTGGTCGTGTCGTTCGCCGAGGTTTGTGGTGGACGACGGGAGTCGTCACACTCGTGGCCGCCGGTTCGGTCGCGGTGTTCACGGTGGGAGGCGGCACGAACGACACGACGTACGACGACACACCCTCGGCCATCGTCGCCCCGTCGACCATCGACAGCGAACCGACAGTGAGTTCGACCGCAGCGAGCGAGACCACCGTGGACGACACGACCCCCACGACGGCATCTCCGAGTTCCACGCCACCCACCACGAATCGGCCCGACACTCCGACGAGCGGTGCGCCGGCGACGACGATCGGTCCCATCGTTTCTCCGGCATCCGGATCGACCACCCCATCGATCGCGCCAACCACCACGAAAGCGCCGACCACGAC
>JBJTIO010000141.1:0-3393 GCA_046095045.1 Actinomycetota bacterium | reverse complement strand
CTGCTGGGGGTTGTAGCCCACCTTGCGCAGGGCGCGCGGAATGGTCTCGTTGACGATGACCATGTTCCCGCCACCGACGAGCTTCTTCATCTTCACCAGACCGAGGTCGGGCTCGATGCCGGTGGTGTCGCAGTCCATCATCAAGCCGATGGTGCCGGTGGGCGCGAGCACGGTGGCCTGCGCGTTGCGCACGCCGTACTCCTCGCCGTCGCGCACCGCCGACTCCCATGACTCCTGGCCCGCGCGCAACAACGCCGCCGGCACGATGGCCTCATCGGCGATCTGGTAGCTGGCGTCACGATGCATGCGCAGAACGTTCAGCATGTGGCGCTCGTTCTCGGCGAAGCCGGCGAAAGGTCCCATGCGGCTCGAGGTGCGGGCGCTGGTGGCGTAGGCATGACCAGTCATCAAGCTGGTGAGCGCGGCGGCCCAAGCGCGACCCTCGGTCGAGTCGTACGGCAAACCGAGCGCCATCAGCAACGCACCGAGGTTGGCGTAGCCAAGTCCGAGCTGACGGAACTTGCGGCTGTTCTCACCGATCTTCTCGGTCGGGTAATCGGCGCGACCAACGAGGATCTCCTGAGCGGTGAACATGGTCTCGATCGTGTGCTTGTAGGCGTCGATGTCGAAGTTGCCTTCTTCGTCGAGGTACTTGAGTAGGTTGATCGACGCCAGGTTGCAGGCCGAGTTGTCGATGTGCATGTATTCCGAGCACGGGTTCGAGCCGTTGATGCGACCGGTCGCGTGCGCGGTGTGCCACTTGTTGATCGTGGTGTCGAACTGCAGACCAGGGTCGGCGCATTCCCACGACGCGGTGGCGATCTGACGCCACAGATCGCGCGCCTTCACGGTGCGCACGGGCTCGCCCGTGGTGACCGCGCGGAACGACCAGTCGGCGTCGTCCTTGACCGCCTGCATGAAGTCGTCGGTGACGCGCACCGAGTTGTTCGCGTTCTGGTACTGGATGCTGAAGGCGTCGGCGCCGTCGAGATCCATGTCGAAGCCGTTGTCGCGCAGCACGCGCGCCTTGCGCTCTTCCTTGGCCTTGCACCAGATGAACTCTTCGATGTCCGGGTGATCGACGTTGAGGATCACCATCTTGGCGGCGCGACGGTTCTTGCCACCCGACTTGATGGTGCCGGCCGAAGCGTCGGCGCCACGCATGAACGACACCGGACCCGAGGCGGTTCCGCCGCCCTGCAGGATCTCGACGCTCGAACGAATCTTCGACAAGTTGATGCCCGAACCCGAGCCACCCTTGAAGATCACACCCTCCTCGCGGTACCAGTTGAGGATCGCGTCCATCTTGTCCTCGACGGCGAGGATGAAGCAGGCGCTCGCCTGCTGCGGCACGCCCTTCACGCCGATGTTGAACCACACCGGGCTGTTGAAGGCGGCGCGCTGGGTGACGAGGATGAACTTCAACTCGTCGCGGAAGCTCTCGGCCTCGGTCTCGTCGACGAAGTAGCCACCCTCGCGACCCCACGTGGTGATGGTGTCGGCCACGCGGTCGATCACCTGACGCAACGACGACTCGCGCTCTTCGGTGCCGGGCGTGCCGCGGAAGTACTTCTGAGCCACGATGTTGGTGGCGTTCAACGACCAGGTCACGGGGAACTCGACCCCGAGCTGCTCGAAGGCGACCGAACCGTCCTTCCAGTTGGAGATCCGCGCGTCACGCTTCTCCCACACCACCTGGTCGTACGGGTGCACGCCCGGGGTGGTGAAATGGCGACGGATGCCGATGGCGAGGCGGTCCGGTGCGAGTGACATGTCTTCTCCTGATTCTCCGACGGCGTCGGACTGGCTGGTTCGATGAGTTGTATTCGGGCTTCTAGACACTTCCGACCCGTGCCGGTGGCCCCGTGGGAGGGGTCGCCGGAGCGGGCCGGAGAGTCTGCTATGGGCACAAGATGTGGTGTTTTCGGTCCCCCACCGCTACGAACACCACAAGTTGTAGTGAGATTACAGCAGTGTAGTTACGTCCGTGTCAACGATTGTCGTGTTGTACCTGCTTGGGGGCGTGAAATTGGTCGGTCGATGGTCAGCGGAGGCGGCACGGCCGCGCAGGTCCAGGAGCTGTGAGGTTCCCAAGCTGCCCCGCACACACCGTTTGCGAGCCACTCGCCACACCGCCGTACCGCCTCCAACTTCGGGATAAATGTAGGTCGCCATGGCTGTGGGGAACGAGAGGATAACCCTGTGAATTTGTGCCTTTTATCAGGGGAAAACCCTGTTGATGGGGTGTGCAGAACCCTGTGGGAAACCCCCATCTCGGCGACCCCGAGCGGGCCACCTCACTGAGCAGGGGCGATGCTCACGGGGATGCCGTTGAGCACCGAAGTGCCCGACAACGGGTCCATGGCCCGATCGTCGCTCAGGACGTTCGAATTCACGCCGGCCTTCTCGGCGGCCACCGCCATGCGCGTTCCCGGCGCATCGTGACCCCAACCGTGCGGGAGGCTCACGACACCCGGACGAATTCCTTCGGTGATCTCGACGGGTGCCGTCACGGTGCCGACGCGCGACGAGATCGTTGCATATGCACCATCTCGCAAACCAAAACGATCGGCGTCGATCGGATGAACGTGAAGTGAACAGTTCATCGAGCCCTTCATCAGCACACCGATGTTGTGCATCCACGAGTTGTTCGACTTCAGATGACGACGTCCGACGAGCACGACGTCGCGCGATTGCAATTCGGAGATCGATGCGAACAAACGCGAAACATCGTCGATCAATGGATCAGCCGCCAACTCGACCTTTCCGCTGCGCGTGCGCAAAGCCTCGGGGATGCGCTCATCCAACGCTCCGAAGTCGACTCCGTGCGGATTGGCCAACAACAAGTCGAGGCTCGCACCATTCGGGTTCGCACCGAATCCCGCGCCGTACGGCCCGGTCTGCAACATCAAATCGAGCATGCGTGCCGGACCACGTCGCCCCGAGCCATCAAGCATCGCGCGAATCTCGTCGGGGTCGCGTCCGTGCACCGGCGAAGATGCATCCTTCACCGCGGAGCGAATGAGCGAATCGATGCCTTGATCGTCGGCCACGGCCGGATCGGCGTCGGGTCCCATGCCGAGAGCGATCAAGCCGAGCTTGGAAAGAATCTCCCACTCGTCGGGCTGGCCATCGTCGAGCGGCAGAACTGCTTCGCTGTAGTTCGCGACGTTGCGCACCGCGTACTGCAACAAGAACACGTCGTAGTGATCACGCTGCAATTGCGACGGAGGCGGCAACACGATGTCGGCGTGCCGAGTGGTCTCGTTCAAGTAGATGTCGACACTGATCATCAGCTCGAGATTGTCGAGCGCTTCGTCGAGGCGCTGTGAATGCGGTGTCGAGAGCACGGGGTTACCCGACACGGTGACGAGTGCCTTGATCGAATCATGT
>JBJTIO010000140.1:0-14942 GCA_046095045.1 Actinomycetota bacterium | reverse complement strand
GTGCACGGTCACGTGATCACCGGGCTTCCACTGACGCACCGCCGTGCCGACCTTCAACACCACTCCGGACGCATCGCTGCCGATCACCTGGAACGGCTGATCGTGTCGCTTCGCCCATTCGCTCTCGCGCGCTAGTCGCTTCATCGGACCGAAGGTGCTCACCGGTTCGAAGATCGAAGACCACACCGTGTTGAAGTTGATGCTGCTTGCCATCACCGCGATGTACACCTCGTCGGGCGCGAGTTCGGGCGTCGGCACCTCGCCCACGTGGATGCTCTTGCGTGGGTCTTTCTGCGCCGAGGGTGTGCCCTCCCACATGGTCTGCTCGCTGGCGAGCACGTGGGCCGCCCGATACGAGGACGGCACACCGAGTGCGGCGATCGTCGGGCCGTCGGCCCCGGCAAGGATGGCGTCGCGGATTTTTTCCATTCGCCGATGTTACTGAGGAGTAGGTTCGGGGGTCACTTCGGGGCCACAATGGTGACGCCCCGGGTGGACCACCCGACACGACTCGAAGGAGAGATCAACATGGCCGGTTCATACATCGTCGCCGGAGCCCGCACGCCGATCGGCAAGATGAGCGGAGTCCTGTCGTCGTTCAGTGCCGCCGACCTCGGAGGCTTCGCGATCGCCGCTGCCCTCTCGCGCGCGGGTGTCGCACCGAACGAAGTCGAGCACGTGATCATGGGTCAGGTGTTGATGGCGGGTCAGGGTCAAGTGCCCAGCCGTCAGGCGGCAGTGAAGGCTGGCATCCCGATGAACGTGCCCGCAGTGAACATCAACAAGGTGTGTCTGTCGGGCATCAATGCGATCTACCTCGCCGACCAGATGATCCAGGCTGGTGACGCCGACATCGTGATCGCGGGTGGCATGGAGAGCATGACCAATGCTCCGTACATCGCGGCCGGTGCTCGCGGAGGTTTCCGCTACGGCAACACCGAGCTGAAGGATGCGATCATCGCCGACGGTTTGTGGTGCGCGTTCGATGCGTGTCTCATGGGCCTCGGAACCGAGCGCTACTCGGCGGGCAACATCACGCGTGAACAACAGGACGATCTGGCCATGAAGTCGAACCAGCGCGCCGCGGCCGCCATCGCCGCCGGTCGTCTGGCCGAGGAGATCGTGCCGATCTCGATTCCGCAGCGCAAGGGTGACCCCAAGATCATCGACACCGACGAAGGCGTGCGCGCCGAGACGACGATGGAATCGCTCGCCGGTCTGAAACCCGCGTTCGACAAGGAAGGAACGATCACGGCCGCGAACGCGTCGCAGATCAGCGATGGTGGATCGGCGATGGTGATCATGAGCGAGCGCGCGGTGAAGGCGCGGGGCGTGAAGCCGCTCGGACAGATCGTGAGCTACGGCATGGTCGCCGGACCCGACAACGCGTCGTTGCTCACCCAGCCCAGTCGCGCCATTTTGAAGGCACTCGACAAGGTGGGCATGAAGGTGAGCGATGTCGATCTGTTCGAACTGAACGAAGCGTTCGCTGCCGTTGGCATCGCCGCAATGGCCGATCTCGGGATCAGCGACGACATCGTGAACGTGAACGGCGGAGCGATCGCGCTCGGACACCCCATCGGCATGAGCGGCAACCGCGTGGCTCTCACCGTGCTGCACGAGTTGCGGCGACGCGGTGGTGGCGTCGGTGCGGCGGCACTCTGCGGTGGCGGCGGTCAGGGTGACGCCATCATCGTGCGCACCGTCTGACGTTCGCGCACGCACTCACGCACGCATTCACGACAACAGGTCGCGCACCCTCTCTTTGGGTCGTCCGATGATGGCGCGTTTGGGCGTCACCACGATCGGACGTTGCAAGAGTTGCTTGTGCTTCACGAGCACCTTCACCACCTGATCGGCGGTCCGCACGTCGGCGTCGGTGAGACCCAACTTCTTCCAGAGGCTGTCGCGCCGCACCAGATCGGTCACCGGATCCTCGAGTTTGGCGATGATCGCGCGCAGGGTCGCCTCGTCGGGCGGGGTCTTGATGTACAGCACCACGTCGGCCTCGACGCCGAGTTCCTGGGCAATGCTCACGGCATTGCTGCTGCTGTTTCAATGGGGGTTGTGGTAGATCGTCACCTTGGCCATGGGCCAACCGTAGCGACTGCGCCCCACATCAGCCCTGCATACGGGCTAAAACTTGATCCGGAGCGCTCAGTTTCGTAACCTAACCGTCACATCGAGGCACCGGTACTGCAGCAGGTCTTTTTCCGCCCGCACCTGACGCAGAGCTGGTGCCTCGGTCGTTGTCCGGGGTCGGTCACTCGTTGATCGCGCGACGACCATTCAGGGCGCGGCCGAGCGTGAGTTCGTCGGCGTATTCGAGATCGCCACCGACCGGCAGACCCGACGCCGGACGCGTGACCCGAATCGCGAATGGCTCGAGCAAACGCGCCAGGTACTGCGCGGTCACCTCACCTTCGGTGTTTGGGTTGGTGCACACGATCACCTCGGAGATGTCCTCCTTGCCGATCCGCATCACCAACTCGCGCATCTTCAACTGATCGGGCCCGATGCCCTCGATCGGATTCATGACGCCGAGCAACACGTGATAGCGACCACGGAACTCACCCGTGCGTTCGAGCGCGATGATGTCGCGACTCTCCTCGACCACGCAGATGACGGAGCCGTCGCGTTTGGGATCGGCGCACACCGGACACAACTCTCCCTCGGCGAAGTTGAAACAGCGCGAGCAGAATTGCACGCGCGCCTTCGCGTCGGTGATCGCGATCGCCAAACGATTGACATCCTCGTCGGGAAGCTTCAGTAGATGGAACGCGATGCGCTGGGCCGATTTTGGTCCGACGCCCGGCAACCGACCGAGTTGATCGATCAACGTCTGCACCGGGAGCGTGTACGTACCGGCCACGACTCAGTCGTTTTCTTTCTCGAGACTCGACCCGGGAAATGCCTCGGCGAGCGAGTCGGTCACGTCGTCGACGGTGACGGTCTTCAACTCGGCGATCTCATCGTGATCGAGAACGTCATCCTCGACCCGCGGCGCGGCTTTCTTCGCCTTCGGCTCGCTCGGTCGCACTTCGATCTCGACCGGACAGTTACCGGCACCCGCGGCGTGCACGACGGCGGTGATCTCGGCCAGATAATCCTTCACGCGCTTGGCCGAATGTTCGTTGTCGACCACGAGCACCACCGTGCCATCGCGATGCGACGGTTTGGCCATCTGAGCGACGGCTCGCTTCATGCCCTTCAACGGTTCGATCACGAGGGTCGGCCATTCGGCCACCACGTCGGCGACCGAACGCGATGTCGATGCCGCCGGGGCGGGAGTCGCGCTCGCATCGGGAGCGACGGGCTTCGATTCGGGCGAATTCATTGGTGTTTCGACGCGGGGCGTGGGTGCGCTCGGATCCTTGACCCGACCACCGAGCACCGCGCGACCCGTCGTGGGATTCACCGGAGCGGGCGCGATGAGCGGTCGGTTCTCGAGTTCGCGTTCGAGGCGTTCGAGGCGCGTCATCAGAGCTTCGACACCCATCTGCAATTCGCGATGAACCAGCTTCACGAGCGCTACTTCGAGAATCACCCGTGTGTCGGGCGCGCCCTTCATGTCGTTGATCGCTTGTCCGAGTGTTTCGATCGTCTTCACGATGCGCGGCGTGCCGAGGCGTTTGGCTTGATCGGTGACCTCACCAACGCGCCGCTCGGTGAGGTTCACCAATTCGGGTGCCATCTGCGACAAGAAGCAATTGCGCAGGTGCGCCACCAGTTCGTCGACGATCGTGCGCGGTTCTCGACCCACCGAGATCGATCGGGCCACGGCGGCCAGCACACGACCGGCGTCGTAGTCGACGAGTGCCTCGACGAACTCGTCGACCGGCGTCGCTTCTTCGGCGATACCACCAACTGCGACGGCCAATTCGAGGGCCGACAAGGTGTCACGCACCGAACCGGCACCCTGACGCACCACGGCGGTGATGGTCTCGGGCGACACGTCGAGCCCGGCGTCGGCGACCACCCAACGCACGTGTTCCTCGAGTTCGGCTTCGGACAGCAGATGGAACTGCAGGTGCTGGGTGCGACTGCGGATGGTTTCTTTGACCTTCTGCGGGTCGGTGGTGGCCAGCACGAAGACCACACCCGACGGAGGTTCCTCGAGCGTCTTCAGGAGAGCCACCGAGGCGGGGTCGGTCAACTGATGCACCTCGTCGAGGATGAACACCTTGTGACGACCCGGAGAGCCAACGAGGGTGCTCTCGATCACGTCTTTGATCTCTGCGATGCCGCGGTTGCTCGCCGCATCGAGCTAGATGACGTCGAAACTGTTGCCCGCTTGAACCGCCACGCACGACGGACAGGTGCAACACGGCTCGCCGTCGACCGGATTGTCGCAGTTGAGCACCTTGGCCAGGATGCGCGCGGTGGTGGTTTTGCCCGTGCCGCGCGGTCCGGAGAACAAGTAGGCGTGACCCTCGCGCGAGTTGACGATCGAATTCTTGAGCGCGCGAACGATGTGTTCCTGGCCCTTCAATTCGCTGAAGCGCTGCGGCCGATATCGGCGATAGAGGGATTGAGCGGCCATCGGCTCCGACTGTAGTGGTGGGGTGGAAGCCCTGCTTGCCCCCGTTCCGCGGGGTCGGGAAACTACCGTGGAAGGCGATCATGGTGAAGGTGACCGAGCATCCGTTGGCCGAGCGCCGTCGTCGTGTTCGGCGTCGTCTCCTCGCGGTCGGCTTGGCCGTGGGAGCGACGCTCTTCTTGTCGGCGTCACCCGCGAGTGCCGAGACCACCCTCGTCACGTCGAGCCCGGCGAACGGGGAAAAGCTGGTCACCTCCCCGACCCAAATCACCGCCACCTTCAGCGCCGCCGTTCCGAACAACGCCGTTCTCACCGCGGTGTGCGAGGGCAACCCGGCACCGCTCGGAACCGTGACGGTCGGAGCCGACGGCATCTCGCTCATCGCCCCGGTCACGGCCGCGTTGCCGGTCGGAACGTGCAACGTGACGTATTCGGTGCCCCAAGCCGACGGCAAGGTGGCCACGGGCGGTTTCTCGTTCGAGGTGCTCGACCCGGCCACGGCCGATGTCGGCGACGTCGGTGGTGACGAGACCGACGGAGGCATGTTGGCCGTCGATCCGCCGCCGGTGAGCGGACCACTCGGTCTGGCCCGCGTCGTCGCTTACGCCTCGCTCGCCGCACTCTTCGGCGCGGCCGCGTTCATGGTGATGGCTTGGCCCGAGGGCGTCGATTACATCAACGTGCGGCGCTACTTGCGCACCGTCTGGATCCTCGCGTTCGTGAGCAACTACTTCGTCGCGGTGTTGCGCACCTGCCTGATGAGTGGCAAGAGCGTCACGGCGGCGATCAGTCCCTTCGCATGGGGTGATCTGTTCGACAACGCCAGTGGTATCTCGGCGTTCGCGCGGGTGCTCCTAATCGGCGGAACATTCATCATCATCGCTCGACCGGATCGACTGCTCGACCCGCAATCACAACCGCTCGCCGTCGGACTACCCGCGGCGGCGATGGCGACGTTCGCCTTCACCCGTTCGGTCGACGGCTTCTCGTTGCTCGGTGTGGCGTCGGGCATCGTGCACAACTTGTCGATCGGTTTGTGGTTCGGCGGTCTGATGGTGCTCGGTCAGACCGTGCTCGTCGGTCCCGGCGATGACGACGTGGCCCAAGCGGTTCGCGGTTACGTGCGATGGATTCGTGTGTTCGTCACCGCTGCCGTCGTGTCCGGACTGTTGCATCTCTACAACCTCGATGGTGGTGCGGTGTTGTCGAGTCGACACGGACGACTCGTGGTGTTCAAAGCACTCGGTGTCGCGGCCATGGTGTATCTCGGAGCCGCGATGCGTCAGTACATCGCGCGCAACGTCGGCAATCGTCGCGAGGTCACCGCGCGCGTGGCGGCGAAATTGCGTCGCGCAGTTCTGACCGAAGCCGGCATCGGAGTGTTCGTGCTCGTGATCACCTCGTGGGCGGTGGCGACATTGCCTCCGAACGTCGATCCTCCCGGCACCGACAAGACGAAGTACGCCTTCATCGGCGAGCGATCGGGTGGAGCCTTCGACGTGCAAGTGAAGATCACACCCGCGGTCGTCGGTGCCAACGCGGTGCGCATCGACGTCTACTCGCCGCAAGAGGGACTCACCGATCTCACCGTTCAGTTCAATCCCCCGACCAACACCACGGCGAGCGTCACGTTGAACGTTCCGCTCGACGGCGTCGGTGCGGCCCGACTACCGATGAAGGAAGGCGTGCCGTTCGGCGCCCCCGGTTTGTGGACTGTGGTCGTCACCGCGAACGGACCGGAGGGACCACTGCCTTCGGTCACCTATTCGGTGTCGGTCATGAGCGGCTCGGGCGAACCGACCGACACGACGGTGCCGTCGGGCCTCGTCACCGGATCGTCGACCACGTTGCCCGCCCAAACCGGCGGCACGGTGGTGGTTCCTCTCGGCGTCACCACGATCCCGTAGGTGTTCACGCCGGCGAGTAGCGTTTCGCCCGTGACCAGCAGCAACCCCATGCAGGACAAACTCGACGACCTTCGTGGTCGCAAGGAGCAGGCATTGCAGGCCGGCTCACCCCGAGCCGTCGAACGCCAGCACGAGAAAGGCAAGATGCTCGCTCGCGAGCGTCTCGAGTATCTGCTCGATCCGGGCTCGTTCCAAGAACTCGACATGCTCGCCCGCCATCGCGCCCATGCCGCGGGTCTCGAGGAGCATCCCTACACCGACGGTGTCATCACCGGCTGGGGAACGGTCGAGGGTCGCAAGGTGTTCGTGTTCTCGCAGGACTTCACCGTGTTCGGTGGTGCGCTGGGTGAAGTGTTCGCCGAGAAGATCCACAAGTTGATGGACCTCGCTCTCAAGGTGGGCGCGCCCGTCATCGGTCTCAACGACGGCGCGGGTGCTCGTATTCAAGAGGGCGTCGTGTCGCTCGCCAGCTACGGCGGCATCTTCTATCGCAACGTGCAGTCGAGCGGAGTCATTCCGCAGATCTCCGTGATCCTCGGACCGTGTGCCGGTGGTGCCGTCTATTCGCCGGCCATGACCGACTTCATCTTCATGGTGCGCGAGAGCAGTCACATGTTCATCACCGGACCCGACGTCGTGAAGACGGTGACCGGAGAAGAAGTCACGCTCGAAGAACTCGGCGGAGCCATGAGCCACGCCAGCAAGAGCGGTGTGGCGACGTTCGTGTCGGCCGACGAGAAGTCGTGCCTCGACGACGTGCGCTTCCTGCTGTCGTTCATGCCGCAGAACAACATGGAGGAGGCTCCGGTTCTCGACGGTGGCGACGATCCCGAGCGCGAGTGCCCCGAATTGCGCGACATCCTGCCGCCTTCGCCCAACCAGCCGTACGACATGAAGAAGGTGATCGCCTCGGTCGTCGACGACGGTGAGTTCTTCGAGTACTTCCCGCACTGGGCCAAGAGCATCACCTGCGGATTCGCTCGCGTCGACGGACACGCCGTCGGTGTGGTGGGCAACCAGCCGATGATCCTCGCGGGCGTGCTCGACATCGAGAGCGCCGAGAAGGCCGCGCGATTCGTGCGCACCTGCGACGCCTTCAACATTCCGTTGCTCACCTTCGTCGACGTGCCCGGCTTCCTGCCCGGTGTCGACCAGGAATACGGCGGAATCATTCGTCACGGTGCGAAGTTGCTGTACGCCTACTGCGAAGCGACGGTTCCGCGCATCCAGATCATCACGCGCAAGGCCTACGGCGGCGCGTACGTGGTGATGGACTCGAAGTCGATCGGATCCGATCTGGCGTACGCCTGGCCCACCGCCGAGTTGGCCGTGATGGGTCCGAACGGTGCGGTCGAGATCGTGTACCGACGCGAGTTGCAGCAAGCCGCCGATCCGGTGGCTCGACGCGCCTAGTTGATCGCCGAATACACCGAGAAATACGCGAACCCCTACGCGGCGGCCGAGCGTGGCTACATCGACGACGTGATCGATCCGGCCGAGACGCGCAAGAAAGTGGTCGACGGCTTTCGCATGTTGCGCACCAAGCGCGAGGAATTGCCGCGCCGCAAGCACGGCAACATGCCGCTATGAGCACGCAGATCTCGCCCGCACCGACCGACGAGGAAGCGGTGGCCATCGCCGCGGCGATCGAGGCCTTGTGGCCCCGACCCGTCATCGGAGCCGACCCGGTGAAGGCCCGCGAGAACGCTTGGAAGTTCAGCGGCCGTTGGTGGTCGCGTCCGCAGATCGCCCGACGCTCGCGTCCGTGGTGATCGACTGACCGGCGACCGCGATGGACATCACGACGGTCGCCGACGATCTGGTGGTGATGCACGACGGAGAGCGAGTGCACCGCTTCGATGGTCTGTCGCCCGACAGCGATCACGAGTTCCTCGGTCATCGCGTTCGCACCCTGCCTCGTCCATCCGGAGAATTGCTCTGTCGATTCGCGACGGTGAACGACGTGCACTTCGGAGAACTCGAGTGCGGTCGCATCGATGACGACCCGCGCGGACCGATCCAACGGTCCGGCCCCGGCGAACCTCCGTATCCCGAGACGATGAACCGCGCCGCAGTGCGCGAGATCACAGAGATCGATCCGGTCGCGGTGTTCGTGAAGGGCGACCTCACGTGCACGGGCACCGAGCCCGAGTTCGCCGCGTTCGAGGCGTGCTATCGCCCCGTGTTCGGCGACCGACTTCATGTGGTGCGCGGCAACCATGATTCGTATCTCGGACAACACCTGTACGACCACGACCAGTGGGTCGATCTTCCCGGCATCGCGATCGCGCTCATCGACACCGCGATTCCCACCGAGACCACCGGGGACATCGGCGAATTCCAGTTGCGGTGGCTCGACGAGCGTGCCGCAGCGACCACGGCACCGGTGCTCGTGATGGGGCATCACCAGCAGTGGACCCCCGGAGCTCAATCGGATGGACACCGCAGCGAGGGTTACTTCGGCATCAACCCCGACGCGAGCGATGGTCTGAACGACGTCGTCGCGCGCCGTCGCAACATTCTCGGTTACACCGCCGGTCACACGCATCGTCATCGAGTGCGGTCGATGGCGTGTGGCGCACCAACCATCGAAATCGGTTGCGTGAAGGATTTCCCGGGCACATGGGCCGAGTACCGCGTGTACGAAGGTGGCGTGATGCAGGTCGTGCACCGCATCTCCGATCCGGCCGCACTCGACTGGAGTGAACGCTGTCGCCACCTCTACCACGACTTCGGCATCGACTACGAGACCTATGCGCTCGGCACACTCGCCGAACGTTGTTTCGTTTTCCCGGATCGCACGTGATGACCACTCCCCTGCACGGATTGCGGGTGCTCGACATCTCGACGGTCATCGCCGGTCCTAATTGCTCTCGCTATCTCGCCGACTTCGGTGCCGAAGTGATCAAGGTCGAGCGCCCCGACACGGGCGACAGTCTGCGCAACATGGCGTGGAAGGATCCACGCGACGGAGTCGGCCTGTGGTGGAAACTCGCCAACCGCAACAAGCGCACGATCGCTCTCGATCTGAAGGCGGCCGATGATCGAGACGTGTTCCTTCGGCTCGCGCGCGACGCCCATGTTGTGGTCGAGAACTTCCGGCCCGGAGCGCTCGAACGCCTCGGGCTCGGTCCCGACGAACTGCACGCCATCAATCCGACGCTCGTGATCACGCGCGTCAGTGGATTCGGGCAAACCGGACCGTACGCGCAACGACCGGGCTTCGCATCGATCGCCGAATCGATGTCGGGTTTCGCCGCGGTCAACGGCGAGGCTGACGGCCCGCCGATGTTGCCGGCGATCGCTCTCACCGACGAGATCACCGGACTGGTGGGGGCTTTCGCCACGATGGTCGCTCTGCACTCGGGTATCGGACAGGTCGTCGACACCAATCTTCTCGAGAGCGTGTTCCATGTGATGGGACCGGTGGCATCGCTCTTCGCTCTGACCGGCGAATTGCAACCGCGACTGGGCTCGGGCCTTCCTTACACGGTGCCGCGCGGAACATACCGATGCGCCGACGGTCGTTGGGTAGGGGTGTCGGCATCATCGGACACCGTCGCTCAACGGGTGATGACTCTTCTCGGAGTCGGCGACGATCCGCGCTTCACCACTTTCGATGGGCGTACGTCGAATCGTGACGAGATCGAATCGTTGATGCGCGATTACTGCGCGACGCGCACTCGCGACGAGGTGATCGCCGAGTTCGAACGCGCCGAGGCCGCCATCGGCCCGGTGCTCGACATGGCCGATATCGCCAGCGATCCGCACTTCCTCTCGCGCGAGACGATCGTGAAGGTCGGCGACACGCCGATGCAGAATCTGATCGCGCGCTTGTCGGCCACACCGGGCCGACTCGAACACGAGGGACGCGCCCTCGACGCCGACGGTGAATCGATTCGTCGATCGGGATGGGAGACATTGTCATGAGCAAAGCGCCGTACGCATACATCGCCGGGCCCCTCTTCGACGAGGGTGAGAGATGGTTCATCGAGAAAGTCGATGCCTTGGTCGCGGCGCGGGGATTCGACACCTTTCTTCCACACCGCGACAATCCGCCCAAGACCGCCGACAACGTGCGCGAGATCTTTCTCAACGACAAGGGTGGCATCGATCGCTGCGACGTGGTGGTGGCCAACCTCAACGGCATCATGACCGACGACGGAACCGCGTGGGAGATGGGCTACGCCTACGCGAACGGCAAGCACATCATCGGACTGTTCACCGACTGGCGAGCGCGCTTCCCCGCCCCCGATGAGGTCGTGAACCTGATGATGCAGTGCTCGATGGACGTGCTCGTGCGTTCGCTCGACGAGTTGGGAGCGGCACTCGACGCGTGGCTGGCGAAGCGCTGAATCAGGCGCCGGTGCCGATCGGACACGTCACGCCCGTGCCCGCGATGCCGCAATAACCGTTCGGGTTCTTGGCCAGATATTGCTGGTGATAGGGCTCGGCGTAATACCACTCGCCCATCTCGGCGATCTCGGTGGTGATCGTGCCACGACCAGCGGCGGTGAGGCGTTCCTGGAAGAGATCGCGCGACGTGAGTGCGGCCTGCATCTGCTCGGTGGAGTTGGTGTAGATCGCGCTTCGATATTGCGAGCCGAGGTCATTGCCCTGGCGCATGCCTTGCGTCGGATCGTGGTTCTCCCAGAAGACCTTCAACAGATCGAGATACGTGACGACGGTGGGATCGAAGACCACGAAGAACACCTCGGCGTGTCCGGTGAGACCGGTGCAGTTTTCCTCGTAGGTGCAATTGGGCGTGAAACCGCCCGCGTAACCCACCGCGGTGGAGTGCACACCCGGCAACTGCCAGAACAAGCGCTCGGCACCCCAGAAACACCCCATGCCGAACACGGCGACTTCGGTGCCCACGGGCCACGGACCGCGCAAGGGTGTACCCAGCACGACGTGCTTGTCGGGAACCGGCATCGTCTGATCGGTGCGCCCCGGGAGTGCGTCTTCGCGGCTGACCATGGCGGTGTTCTTCTTGGCGAACAGCATGAGCGAAGGATAGGCGTGCGTTCGAGGCATCGGCATTTCGGACCGCGTTACTTCAGCAACAGGGTCTCGATGCGTCGGGCCGCGACCGACAATCCGACCACGGCCATCGCGACGAGCACCGCCACGTGGGCGAACATGCCCCAAGTGGCGATGCCGAGGCTCGCACCACGCACGAGTGCCGCCCCGTGATAGAGCGGACTCAATTGCACCACCCAGCCGAAGTCACCGTAGGACGAGAGCGGATAGAAGGTGGCCGAGAACAAAAAGAGCGGCAACATCACCGCCGGAACCCAGTCGAAGTCGGCCCACGAACGCATGTAGGTCGTGAGAGCCATTCCGACCGAGGCGAACGCCAAACCGATGAGGAGGCACACGGGAAGCGCGGCGATCACCCACCACGATCCGGCCATGCCGAGCACCGCGAGACACACGAGGAACGACGCCGAATACATGAGACCCCGCAACATCGCCCAGACGATCTCACCGAGTGCCACATCGGGCGCACCGAGCGGAGAAGCGAGCATGGCGTCGTACGCCTTGGAATATCGGAGCTTGAAGAAGATGTTCATCGTGCTGTCGTAGACGGCTCCATTCATGGCCGAGCTGGCCAGAAGTGCAGGAGCGACGAACTCGGCGTAGTCGATCGTGCGTCCGGCAAATTGCACGTCGCCGATGAGAGCACCGAAGCCGATACGAATCGACAACAAGTAGAAGAGCGGCTCGAAGAAGCCGGAGATCAGAACCATCGGCGTGCGCAGATAGATGATCGAGTTGCGCTCGACCACGCGCTGCGGACGTCGTGCCGTGCGAAGAATCGGCGGAGCCACGCGCCAGATCAAGGTTTCGCGACTCATCGGTACAACCTTCGGGTGAAGAAGCGTGCGCACAAGATCCAGCCGGGGATGAGCCACACCACGAGAACACCGAGGTGCATCAATGCATCGGTCAGACCGAGCGTGTGCAACATGAAACCTCGACACAGTTCGACGCCGTGCCACAACGGCGTCACCCAAGCGATCGGTCGAAGCGCGGTCGGGAGCGAGTCGACCGGATAGAACGCTCCACCGAACAGGAACAGCGGTGTGATCACCAGTCGTTGCACGTTCGAGAACGACGAGTCGTATTCGCGGCTAGCGGCCCACGTGGTGATCCAGGCCGTGAAGACCAGACCGCACAGCAGCGCCGCCGGCACCGCGGGCAGGATGCCCCACGAACGAGTGTCGGGATGCACCGCGAGCACGAGCGCCACGCCACCGACCGCGATGCCCATGCGCACGCCCAGCCACAGGAATTGACCTCGCACCACTTGCGACGCGGTGAGACGAGTGGCCGCCATGGCCTCGTAGGTGCCGTCCCACTTGAAACCACCGAGAACCGGCCACAGCGATTCACCGGCCGCGGTGAGCATCGCTGTGGTGGCCAACAAACCCGGACCAAGAAACGCGGCGTAGGGAACATCGCCGAGGGCCTCGGCCGAGGAGGGTCGGCCGTTCACCAATGAACCGACACCGAGCCCCATGCCGAGGAAGAACAGCAACGGTTGCAGAAAGCTGAGGGTGAGGTTCGTCTTCCAGATGCGCTTCAGGAGGAGCATCTGCATCTCGAGCACACGCATCGATGCGGGAGTCGACATCGTCACTCCTCCAGCGAACGACCGGTGAGACGCAGGAACACGTCCTCGAGCGAACTACGGCGCACCAACGAACTCTCCGGCTGCATGCCACGGGTGTGAACCTCGTGCAACGCCGCTTCACCATCGTCGGCGTACACCAGAACACGATCGGCGAGAACCTCGATGCGATCGCCCACACCGGCGAGCAACGGTTCGTGTTCGGCATTGCGGCCGGCTCCGAAGCGCACCTCGAGGACTTCTTTCGTCGAGTAGCGCGCGATGAGATCGCGTGGTGATCCCTCGGCGACGATGCGACCTGCGTCCATCACGACGAGGCGGTCGCACAACTGCTCGGCTTCGTCCATGTAGTGCGTCGTGAGCACGAGAGTCACGCCTTGTTGCTTGAGTCGATACAGACGATCCCAGAGGATGTGACGGGCCTGAGGGTCGAGGCCCGTGGTGGGTTCGTCGAGCAACAACATCTCCGGGCGGTTCATCAGTCCTCGGGCGATGGTGAGTCGTCGTTTCATTCCACCGCTGAGGGCGTCGACCTTGCCGGTCGCCCGATCGGACAGTTGGACGAACTCGAGCAACTCGCGCGCGCGTTCGCGACACTCGGCCCGCGGGATGTCGAAGTAGCGCCCGTAGATGATGAGGTTGTCGAGCGGGCTGAGTTCTCCGTCGAGGTTGTCGGCCTGGGGCACGACACCGAGCCGATTACGGATCTCGCTGCCATGTGAGGCCGGATCGAGACCGAGGATGCGCAACGTCCCCGACGTCACGGGAGAGACGCCGGCGATCATGCGCATGGTGCTCGATTTGCCCGCACCGTTCGGACCGAGAAAGCCGAAGGATTCACCGGGGCTCACTTCGATGTCGATGCCCTTCACGGCTTCGAAGTCACCGAACCTCTTGACGAGAGATCGAGCGAGAATCACCGGTGAATCGGTCACCCGATCACCCTAGTTCCGACGCCTCGCACACCAACCGATAGTTTGCGGGCATGACGGGCGTGATCATTCGTGACATGACGCTCGAGGATCTTCCGATCGTTCACGGCATCAACGAGGAGAACGTTCCGGCGGTGGGACAGGAGACGTTCGAGGATATGCGCGCGATCTTCGACCTGTGCCACATGAACATCGTCGCCGAAGTCGATGGAGCGGTGCGGGGCTTCTGCATGGTGATGCCGCCGGGCACCACGTATCTGAGTCCGAACTATCTCTTCTTCTGCGAACGGTACGACGACTTCGTGTATCTCGATCGCGTTGCCATCACCGCGAGTCATCAGGCTCGAGGCATCGGTCCGATGCTCTATCGCGAGGTCGAGCGCCGCGCCGACAGCGAGTGGTTCGCCCTCGAGGTGAACGTGAAGCCCCCCAACGAAGGTTCGATGCGTTTCCATCACCGCGAGGGATTCCACGAAGTGGCCCAGCAGGAAACCCGGCCGGGCAAGATCGTCAGCCTGATGATCAAACGCTTGCGCTGATCAGCGGCGGTCCTGGAGAAACGGGAACCGAGCCCGCACCGCGGCCACTTCGGCCGGATCGATGTCGGCATACAGGATCGTCTCGCCCTTGTCGGTGCCGTCGGCGAGCAGATCTCCGTTCGGTCCGAAGATCTTGCTGTCACCCACGTATTCGAGCGAACCTCCGGTGCCGACGCGATTGCATCCGACGACGTAGGCCTGATTCTCGATGGCTCGGGCGCGCAACAACGCCATCCAGTGCTCGCGGCGTGAGACCGGCCAATTGGCCGGCACGAGGTAGAGATCGGTGTCACGTGCGAGTTGCCAGAACTCGTCGGCGAATCTCAGGTCGTAACAGACGAAGAGACTGGTGCGAACTCCGGCGAGATCGATCGTGATCAGGCTGTC
>JBJTIO010000139.1:0-34495 GCA_046095045.1 Actinomycetota bacterium | reverse complement strand
GCCGAGAACTCCTTCGACACGCACACTTTCGTGAGCGATGCCAACGCGTACCCGCCCGAGACCTCCTTGCCGGGAGTGCCGACGAGATCGGGCATCACGACGGTGAAACCCTGCGCCACGACCTCGTTGGCGAAGGCAGTGACCTTGGGCGTGATTCCGGGAACCTCGTGCACCACGATGACCAAGGGGCCGGATCCCTTGCGATAGGTGTCGCGGGTGATGCCGGCGGCTGCGAAGCTTCCCTTCTCCCAACCGTTCAGAACGTCGCTACTCACAGAAGACTCCTTGCTGCTTCGAGGGCTCGTTGAGCCAGACCTTCGGGACCGAGTTTCATCGTGGCGAGATCGATTCCCTCTTGTCGACCCATCGCGCCATGAAGATAACGGGCGTAGACGCCTTCGCTGATCACCGCGAGGCGCCAGCACGAGAAGGCCACGTAGTAATCGACCCCGCTCACGTCGCGTCCGGTCGTCGTGGCGTATCGATCGACCAACTCGCGATAGGTCGGGAATCCTCCCGCGGGTGTCGGGTCGTTCGCTCGCAAAGCGTTCGCCGAACCGTCGCTCCAGTAGACGCCGAGATAGCCGAGATCGGCGAGTGAATCACCGAGCGTGCACAGTTCCCAATCGAGCACGGCGGCGATGCGCCCGACCGAGACATCGGTGAGGCAATTGCCGAATCGGAAGTCTCCGTGCGCGATGACGACCCCTTGTTGCGAGGGCACGTGCGCCGACAGTCGACGCACCACCTCGTCGATCTCGGGCAACTCTCGGGTCTTGGAGTTCTCCCATTGCGTGCTCCATCGCTTGAGTTGGCGCTCGATGTATCCGTCGCGACGCGCCAGATCACCGAGGCCGACCGCATCGACATCGACCGCGTGAAGTTCGGCCAGCACGTCGATCAGATGGAAGGCCGCCGGATGGCGCAATTCGTTCGACAGATGCACGGCCTTGTCGGCACTGTCGAGTACCACGCCGTCGACCCAGCTCATGACGTAGAAGTTCGCACCGTTCACCGATTCGTCGGTGCACAACCCGAGTGCCTCAGGCACCGGGACGTCGGTGCGACCGACGGCTGCTACGATCCGATGTGCGCGGGCCAGGTCGTGACCCGACGCCAGAACGTGGCCGATCGGGGGTCGAAGCAGAACGAACCGCCGACCCTTCGCGTCAGTGACCTTGTACGAGAGGTTCGAACGTCCACCCGCGATCAGATCGAATGTGAAGGGAGCCGTGACGTCGTCGACGTTGATCGTCAACCATTGGCTGACTCGATCGACATCGACTCCTTGAACTGCGTCGTCGGCCATGTGATCCCCCGGTGAAACGGTAGTTCGCTACGTGGCGCTCGGCTCAGCCCGGTCGGGTGACGCCGACGACCTTGTTCCAACTGACCGCCGTGAGTCGCACGGTGCGTCCGACACCCGGTGCGTCGACCATCATGCCGTCGCCCACATAAATACCGACGTGGGTGATCGGGCTATAAAAAAAGATGAGATCGCCCGGTTCGACGTACTCAACGGGAATCTGCGGGGACGAGGCAAACTGACGACGCGATTGATGTGGTAGCGACACGCCCGCCTTCTTCCAAGCCCACATCGTGAGTCCGGAACAGTCGAAGCCCTCGCCCTCGACGGCGGCGTATTTCACATACTTCACACCAATCTGACTGCGAGCTGCCGCGACAGCTATCGCTCCGCGAGAACTGCTCGCTGGGATGGTCGAAGGGTCGAAGCGTGGTCGCCCCACTGGCGTTGACGGTGCGTTGCCCGACGGACGGTTCGCTTCTATTTGAGCTGCTTGAGCCTGGGCCGCGGCGGCGGCGGCCGCAGCCCGGCGAGCACGCTCCTTGGCGAGCGCGTCTCCGAGTTCACGCTCGGCTTTGGCCTTCAACGCGGTGTAGGCGGCGATCTTGTCGTTGGCCTCTTTCTGATTTGACGCGATGTTTGACGCCAATTCTTCGGCGTTTCGCCGATCGCGTTCGAGGCGGACCTTTTGTTCGGCAAGATCAATGATCAGTGCGTCAAGTGCGTCGGAGTTCATCGATCCGACGTTGAGTGCCATCTCGGTGAGGTACTGGCGCTGCACCGCCTCGTTCGGACCCGAGCCCGGCGTCAGCAGCCCGGTGAGACTTCCCGAGCGACCCCCGCCCACGAAAGCTTGCACGGCCAGATCAGACATCTCGGCTTGCAGACCACTCACCTCGACTTCCTTCAGGGCGATGTCGGCGGTGGTGGCGGCGATCTCCTCGTCGAGGCGGGCCTTGTCGTCCTCGGCGACGCGCAGTTCCTCGCTGAGTCGGTCGACCTCTTCCTCGGCGGCTTCGAGACGGTCGGCCATCTCGTTCACCTTGCGACGAGCATCGTCGACCGAATCGGCTCGAACCGGTCGAGCCACGAAGAAGATCCCGCCCAGCAGAACGCACGCGAGCAGTCCGGCGGTGATGCGCCGAGGGAGCACCAAGCGGTCGTCCATGACCCACGGCAGGTTAGTCAGTGTTACGAAAGCGTTGCGAGCGGGGGTCGCTCACTCCCATTCGATGGTTCCGGGCGGCTTCGACGTGATGTCGTAGGCCACCCGATTGGCCCCCGGGACCTCGTTGATGATGCGGCTGGCCATGCGTTCGAGCAGGTCATAGGGCAAACGGGCCCAGTCGGCGGTCATGGCATCGTCGCTCGTGACCGCACGGATGATGATCGGATGGGCGTAGGTGCGCTCGTCCCCCATCACCCCGACCGAACGAATGTCGGGCAGAACGGCGAACGCCTGCCAGATGTCGCGTTCGAGGCCGGCCAAGCGGATCTCCTCGCGCACGATGAAATCGGCGTCCTGCAGGATCGCCACCTTGTCGGGGGTCACCTCGCCGATGATGCGCACGCCGAGCCCTGGTCCGGGGAACGGTTGTCGCCACACGATCTCGTCGGGCAGTCCCAATTCGTGGCCAAGGCGACGCACCTCGTCCTTGAACAAGGCGCGTAGAGGCTCGACGAGTTGCAGCGTCATGTCTTCAGGGAGTCCGCCGACGTTGTGATGGCTCTTGATCACCGCGGCGGTACCGTCGCTGCCGCCACTCTCGATCACATCGGGATACAACGTGCCCTGCACGAGGAACTCGGCGTCGGTGACGCCTCCCGTGTGCTGTTCGAACACCCGCACGAAGAGTTCACCGATGATCTTGCGCTTCGTCTCGGGTTCGGTGACCCCACGCAAACGTTCGAAGAAACGCTCACCGGCATCGACGTGGATGAGCTCGATGCCGAGATTGCGCTTGAACGTCTCGACCACTTGGTCGCTCTCGTTCTTGCGCATCAAACCGGTGTCGACGTAAACGCACGTCAGTTGTGATCCGATCGCCTTGTGTACCAGTGCCGCGGCGACGCTCGAGTCGACGCCTCCCGACAAACCACAGATGACGCGTTTCGTTCCGACTTGGGCCCGAACCTTGGCGACCTGCTCGTCGATGATAGAACCCATCGTCCAGGTCGCGTCGCACGCGGCGAGATCGTGCAGGAACCGACGCAACACCTCGGCACCGAAGGGCGAGTGCACCACCTCGGGGTGATACTGCACGCCCCAGATGCGTCGTTGCGGATTCTCGAGCACCGCGACCGGAGCATCGGGGGTCGACGCGGTCGCGACGAAACCGGCGGGCACGCGCGAGATCGCGTCGAAGTGGCTCATCCACACGTCCTGCTCGTCGGGCACATCACCGACGAGCAACGAGCTCTCGGTGCCCGCGATGCGGTTCATGCGGGTGCGTCCGTATTCGCCCCGCGACCCACGACCAACTTCGCCACCCAACTGGTGGGCGATCAGTTGGGCGCCGTAGCAAATACCGAGGATCGGCAGTCCGAGGTCGTAGATCGCCGGATCGAGGCTGGGTGCCCCGTCGACGTGCACGCTCTTCGGACCGCCCGACAGGATGATCGCCGCTGGCTGCATGGCCGCCAGATCGGATGCAGAGATGGAGTGCGGGACGATCTCGGAGTAGACCCGATGCTCGCGCACCCGTCGGGCGATGAGTTGGGCGTACTGCGCACCGAAGTCGACGACGAGAACCGTGCGGCGCGAAATCACCGTCACATCGTAGTCGGGGGTGCCGACTGGGGGTCGGGCTGGGCCGGGTGCGACGATGGAGGAATGAAGCGCTCCTCCGCCACCATGATCATGTCGGTCGCGCTGACGGTCTCGGTCGTGGCTCCCGCGTCGCTCGGTGTCGACGGCGTGCGCGCTTCGACACCGCCCGACACGACCGTCGACGACACCACCGCGCCGAATGACACGGCCCCTGTCGACACCGTGAACGATTTCATGGACCTCGAACGTGACGTCACCACCTGCATCAGTTCGAATCCGCTCCCGGGTTGCGGGCGCGAACCCACGAGTCCTGGTGACCGAGGTGGATGGCAACAGTTGCTTCTCTTCGGCATCATGCTCGGTGGCATGGCCGTGATCTTCACGCGGGTGTATTTCTCGGTGCGCTCGCGCGATCGTTCGTCGACGTGAATCCTGGCGGGTGATCACTCACCCGCGAATCGAGGGGCGCGCTTCTCCAGAAAGGCGTTTCGTCCCTCGTCGGCGTCGCGACTCGCCCACGCGCGCAGACGCGCCGCTTCGACCACGTCGGGAGACTGAACGGTCAGGCTCGCCTCGAAAAGACTCTCGAGGGCCAACTTGTGAGCTTTCACCGTGAGTGGTGCGAGGGCGGTCAATTCGTGCGCCCACGCCATCGCATCGTCGAACGATCCGAGACGGTGCACGAATCCACCGACGAGTTCGTTCGCGGCCATCGACTCTCCGGTCAGAAGCATGCGACGGGCGATGCTCGCACCGGCTTCTTTCTCCAGCCGTGCGACCGTCCAGGTGTCGACGGCCAAACCGAGTTTGGCGGCCGGAACACCGAAACGAGAGTCCGGCGTGGCGATACGCAGATCGCAGGCCGCGGCGAGTTGTGATCCGGCACCGAGCGCCGCACCGTCGACGGCGGCGATGGTGATGCAGCCGAGCGCACCGAAACCGCGCAGAACGGCGAGCAAGGTGTCGGTGAACTCCCCCAGTTCGACACCGGTGAGATCGGCCCCACTGCAAAACGCCGGTGGTGCACCGGACAGAACCAACACGCGAGCCGAGCCCTCGTGCGCCTCGTTCAACGCCGCGCGCATCGCCGTCAACGTGGCCAGATCGACCGCGTTGCGTTTGTGGGGTCGATCGATACGGATCGAGCACACCGCATCGGACCATTCGACGAGCAGGGTCACCCTCGAACCGTACCCCGTCGGATTGGCGCGCACGGGGGTTCATGCACCAATGTTCTGTCGTGCCGGCATCTGATCCAGTTCGTGAGCGACGTGCCCGAATCGCCAAATGGACGTTGTTGGCCAACCGTGTCGGTTACTTGTTCTTCGCTCTCGCCATCGCGCTCTTCGTGATGGCGTTCGTTCTCGGATTCAAGGGGCCGATCGTCACCGCCATCACGATCTCGATGGTGATCGGTTCGATTCTTCTCGCTCCCGCCATCGTTCTCGGTTACGCGGTGAAGGCCGCGGAGAAGGACGACCAAGCCCGCGGCCTCTGATCCCCGACCGTCGAGCGATACCGTGTTGGGTGATGTCCATCCGTTTGCCGGCCGCCGAACGACGAGAGCAGTTGATCACCGTCGCCATGGACGTGTTCGCACGCGAGGGCTATCACCAAACGTCGATGAACGACGTCGCCGAGGCCGCGGGCATCACCAAGCCGGTCCTCTACCAACACTTCGCGTCGAAGCGCGAGTTGTATCTCGCCCTCATCGAGGAGGCGGGAGCTCGGCTCCTCACCGCGGTCACCGATCCGCACATTGCCGCGACGTCAGGTCGCCGACGCACCGAGCTCGGATTCGTCGCCTACTTCCGATGGGTGCACGACGACAACGACGCGTTCCAGCTTTTGTTCGGCGGTGGCTCGCGCCGCGACGCCGAATTCAGTGAGGCCGCCGGAAAATTCACCTCGATGATCGCCGACGTGATCGAACCATTGATCACCGCCGACATCGACGCCGAGCACCGTCGCACGCTCGCACATGCGATCGTCGGACTCGCCGAAGGTGTGTCGCGTCGGCTCATCCGCATGGGCGGTGACTTCGATCCCGAGATCGTGGCGCGACAGGTAAGTGATTTGGCTTGGGCCGGCCGGCGCGCGGCCCAACGTCCGCGCTGAAGCGACGTCCAGCGTCCGCGCTGAAGCGACTTCAGTCGGCCACGCGTTGTAACACGCGCAAGCTTCCCGTCGCCGACACCTCGACGAACCGACCCGACGCGAGCGCGGGCCGATAAATCCGCTCGTAGGGCGGTCGTCCACCATCGGCGGGATCGGGGAAAACGTCGTGGATCGCGAGCACGCCACCGGGTGCGACATGCGGCGTCCACAGATCGTGATCGAGGCGTGCGGGTTCGTCGCCGTGACCGCCGTCGATGAACAAGAACGCGAGCGGTGTCGTCCACGCCCGTGCCACGGTCGGCGACTGACCCACCACCGCGATCACGAACTCCTCGAGACCGGCATCGTGAATCGCGCGACGAAAGAACGGGAGCGTGTCCATCTTCCCGGTGTGAGGATCGACGAGGGAGTCGTCGTGCCATTCCCAACCGGCCTGGTTCTCCTCCGAACCGCGGTGATGGTCGACCGCGAACAACACGGTGCCGCTCGTGCGAGCTGCATCACCGAGCCAGATGGTCGAGCGACCGCAATACGAACCGACCTCCAGAAACGGACGACCCGGTACGGCTTGGGCCGCACGCACGGCCGCGTCATGGAGAGCGTCGCCCTCGTCGGGCGGCATGAATCCGTTCGCGGCCAGGGCGGCTTCGCGCAGCCGCCCCGAGATCACCACTGATCCCAGTGAATGATCGACTCGGGCGCCGGTCGAGCAGCCGCCTTGAAATCGGTGCCCTTCGTGAATGCGACCGGTGACAGACACACTTGCTGCACGGTGTCGAAGGGAATTCCGAGGATGTCGGCCACGCGCTGTTCTTGCATCAGGTGAACCGTGGTCCATGCGGTGCCCAGACCGCGGGCTCGCGCACCGAGCATGAAACTCCACATCGCCGGAAGGATGTTCGCCATCACCGACGAAACCATCATGCCGAGACCACCGGTGGCGTCGGTACGACCACCAACGCTGCAAGGAATCACGAGAACCGGCGCGTCACCCATGTGATCGGCGAGGTAATCAGCCGAATCGGCCGAACGCTGTTGCTGCTGGTTCATGAGCGCGTCGCCCTTGTCGATCGTGCGGATGTACACGCCGTCCATCTGTTGGTAGATCGAGAAGCACTCGCGGTACACCTCACCGATGGCCTTGCGCTTCGCTTGGTCCTTCACGACCACGAACTGCATGGTCATGTTGTTCGATCCGGACGGCGACTGCATCGCGAGTGACACGCACTCTCGAATCAACTCGTCGGGGACGGCCTTGTCGAAGTCGAGGCGCTTGCGCACCGCGCGCGTGGTGGACAGGAGTTCATCGGGGTTCAAGGGAAGGAGTGCCACGTCGCGAACCCTACCCCGACCGATGGAGGCGCCTACCAGCCGAGTTCGTGCCAAGATGTCGTCATGGCTGCCCCCGGTGCCCCCGACTTCGACGCCCTGGCCGACCTCATCTCGTTGCTCGACCTCGAGCCCATCGAGGTGAACATCTTCCGCGGACGCTCCCCGCAGGAGAACCGGCAGCGCGTCTTCGGTGGGCAGGTGGCCGGCCAGGCGCTGGTTGCCGCTTCACGAACGGTCGACGACCGCGACCGCCGGGTGCATTCGCTGCACGCCTATTTCCTCCGTCCGGGCGATCCCACCGCACCCATCCTGTACGACGTCGACCGCATCCGAGACGGAAAGAGTTTCACCACCCGTCGTGTCGTCGCCATCCAACACGGCCAAGCCATCTTCAACCTCCAAGCCAGCTTCCATGCCCCCGAGGAGGGTCTCTCACACCAAGTCGACATGCCCGAGGTTCCGGCCGCCGACACGTTGCCCGACTTCAAGACGCGCATGGCACCGCACAAGCACCTGTTGGGTGAATGGTACGAACGGCCCCGCCCCATCGACATTCGTTACGTGCAAGGTGACCCGATGTCGCGCTCTCGGGTTCCCACCATGCACCAATCGGTCTGGTTGCGCGCCGACGGTCGACTTCCCGACGATCCCACCTTGCACGCGTGCATCGTCACGTACGCGAGCGACATGACGTTGCTCGACACCACCGTGCTCCCGCACGGACTCAATTGGTCGGACAGCGGTTTGCAGATGGCCAGCCTCGACCATGCGATGTGGTTCCATCGACCGTTCCGAGCCGATGAATGGCTGCTCTACGACCAGATGACTCCCAGCACGTCGAGCGCACGCGGTTTGGCGACTGGTTCGATCTTCACTCACGATGGTCACCTCGCGATCACGGTCGTTCAAGAGGGACTCATTCGTCGCGAACGCTCATGAAGCGGGCCGTCGTTCTCGCCCTCAGCGGATGGCTCCTCATCGGGTGTGGTTCGTCCGACGGTGCCGAAACATCGCCTGATTCGACTGCGACCGTCGCATCGACGGAACCCGGGCGCACCGACGACACCGTCGGCGAAACCGAAACCCGCTTCGAGGCGACACTCGGCGATCCGGTCGACGGTTGGCAAGAACCGGTCGACATCGCCGTGCGCAACACCCCCGGCAACGGGCCAGTAACCCACCTCGTCGAGCGCACCGGAGTGATCTCGATTCTGAATTCGGATGGCACGCGAGGAGACGTCGTTCTCGACATGAGCGATCTCACTCGGGCCGATGGCGAGCGCGGACTGCTTGGTGTGACGTTTTCTCTCGACGGACGGGCGTTCGTCGATTACACCGACCTCGACGGCAACACGAACGTCGATCAATATTTTCTGAATGCCGATGGAACATTCGACAAGGCGTCCCGCACGCGAATCTTCTTTCTCGCACAGCCCTATCCGAACCACAACGGCGGCGAGATCTTGATGATCGACGATTCGCTGTACGTGTTCACCGGTGACGGTGGTTCGGCGAACGATCCCGACCGCGTGGCCCTCGATCCAGATAGTCAACTCGGCAAGATCATTCGCCTCATCGAGACGGATGGGAAGTGGAGTACGGGAGAGGTGATCGCTTCGGGACTTCGCAATCCGTGGCGAGCCTCGGTCGATCCCGTCACCGCGACGCTCTGGATCGCCGATGTCGGACAGGACACATTCGAGGAGATCAACGCCGTCAACCTCGGCACGCTCGAGGGATCGTCGTTTGGTTGGAGCTACCTCGAAGCGACGACGGTGTTCAACGACGATCAGAAGGCTGCCAACGATCGGACGACGAACGTCGCTCCAGTGTTCGAATACCAGCACGCGAACGGACGTTGCTCGATCTCGGGCGGTGCGGTGTATCGCGGTGCCGGCATTCCGGCCGAGGGGACTTGGTACGTGTGGGCCGACTGGTGCACGGGAGAGGTGATCGCCACCTGCTTCCGCGACGGCCCTGTGTGCGGCGAGATCGCGCTCGGAACGACGAAGAATCCAGTGGGTGTGTTGACCGATGGCGCCGGGGAACTGTGGGTGCTCAATCAGGGCGGCAACATCGTGCCGATCATCGCCGCCTGACGCTCAGCGACGCTGACCCATGAACATGCGCTTCAGCGCGTCATAGTTCTCGATGCAGTGTCCGGCTCCGAGCACGACCGCTTCGAGAGGCATGTTCGACATGAGAACCGGAACCTGCGTCTCACGTTGAATGCGGTCAGCCAGCCCACGCAACAGACCACCGCCACCGACGAGATACATCCCGCGCACCAGGAAGTCCTGGGCCAACTCGGCCGGAGCCTTGGCGAGACAACGCACGACGGATTGCACGATCTGCGTGACGACGTCGTCAATCGCGTAGCGAATCTCCTCCGGTGTGAGCACGACGGTCTTGGGCAATCCCATCATGAGATCGCGACCACTCACCTCGGCCTCGACCTCATCGGGGGTCGGATCGGCCGAGCCGATCGCCTTCTTGATCTCTTCGGCGGTTCGCTCACCGATGGCGATGCCGGGCTCGCGACGAACGTAGTTCTGAATCGCCGCATCGATGTCGAAACTTCCGACGCGCACCGCTTCGAGAGCGACGATGCCACCGAGACTGATGACTGCCGTCTCGCTCGTGCCTCCGCCGATGTCGATCACCATGTTGCCCACGGGTTCGTCGATCGGAAGTTGGGCTCCGATGGCGGCGGCCATCGGTTGTTCGATCAACTGAGCATCGGCCGCTCCCGCGCGACGAGCGGCATCGGTGACGGCGCGTCGCTCGACCTCGGTGATGGCCGAGGGAACGCAGATGACCACCTTGGGCCGAGTGAAGCGGCTCACACCAACGCGTTGCAGAAGCAGGCGGATCATGCGCTCGGTCACGTCGAAGTCGGTGATGGCGCCTCCGCGAAGGGGTCGCACGGCCACGATGTATCCGGGTGTTCGACCGATCATGTGCCACGCCTCGTGGCCGGTCGCCAACACCTCGCCCGTCTGTCGATTGAGAGCGATCACCGACGGCTCATTCAGAACGATGCCGCGGCCCTTCATGTACACGAGGGTGTTCGCCGTGCCGAGGTCGATCGCAAGGTCGCGCGCCATCGTCAGTCACCGTCCTCGTCGTTCGACGCCGTCGCATCGTCGTCGATTCCGGGAATGTTCGGCGACGACTCGACCACGGGACGACGGGAGTCGGGCGACAGTGCGTCGAGATGTCGACGGAAGTCGTCGACGCGATCGTCACTGGCGGGCGTGCGTCGTGTCGCGGCGACGGCGATCACCGCGACCAGACAGATGATCAGAATCACGATCAGGACGGTGACCACTCAGACCCCCGCTCCATCGACCGACGAGACGTCCTTGGGTTCGGTCACGATCGTCGAACCGGTTCCCCAATCGCTGCCGCCGTCCCACGTCTCGTGTTTCCAGATCGGTGAACCGGCCTTCAACGCGTCGATCGCGAATCGAGCGGCGGCGAAAGCTTCGGGGCGATGCGGAGCCGAGACCACCGCGATCACCGAGCTCTCGGCCAGTTCGATACGACCGGTCCGATGGTGAAGCGCGATACGACCGAGGTCGGGCCACCGCCGACGGGCCTCGACCGCGATCTCCCGAAAGGAAGGCACGACCTCGCTCGCGTAGGCCTCGTAATCGAGATGGGTGACACCGTTGCGCGACAGATCTCCCTCGACCGAATGGTCGCGCACGGTTCCGGAGAACACCACGACCGCTCCGCAATCAGGACGAACGGCCCAGTCGTACAGCCGCCCCACGTCCAACGGCTCGTCCCCGATGGCGAACCAATCGTCGGCCGTCTGCTCCGAGATCACGATGTGATGGTAGCGGTTGACCCTCGCGGACCGGTTCGCCCGACGACACTCACGGCCGGAGGTTCACTAACCTCACGCTTTCGTGAGCGGCCCGTCGAACCACCCCAACGAGGATGACTTCCCCGCGGGACCGCAGCCACCCCATGAGCGAACGTGGCGCCATCCCTCCGAACTCGGCTCGGCGGCCCACACGTTGCGCGTCGAACAACGACGCGACATCGGCACCAACGGTCGGCGCCTTTTGATGTTCTCGGTCGTCGCGGGGAGCATCTTGTTGCTCGGACTCATCGTGATCGTGCAACCCCAAACAAACGAACCGGACACCTCGGGCATCCTCGAACTCTCGAGCGACGCGGTCGAGGTCGTCCAGATCGACTCCGCGCAAGCGGAAGCACCGATGGCGATGGTCGTCCGCGAACAATTCCTCCTCACCACCGTCGCCGCTGTCGCGGGTGCGGAGGCCGACACTTTTCGCACCCGTGATCCGCGCTCGGGCGAAGAGCACGACGCGAAACTCGTCGGTATCGATCCCGAACTGCATCTCGCGGTGCTACGCATCACCGACGTCGAGGCGTCCGGCGATGGCACGGTTCCCGATGTTGTCGCCTATGACGAAGGACTTGGCGCGATCGTCGTCGATCGTGGAGGTCGCGAAGTCGCCTTGGGCAAGTTCACTGCCGACGGACTCGTGACGCTCGCCAACGCGACGGCGATCGAAGTGACCGAGGGCGCGCCGGTTCTCGATCAATGGGGTCGGCTCATCGGGCTCGTCACCAACGAGAACTCGGTTCCCTGTGTGGTACTGCTCGAAGCAATCGACGCTTTGCTCGCCGAACTCGTCGGCGAGGAAGCGAACTAACGCGCGCGACGACGGAGCCAGATCACCAAGGTTGCGACCGCACCGAATGCGGACACCGCCATCGCGCCCAGTGCGATCTCTTGACGTCGCTTGGGGGTGAGCATGGTCCACCACTTGGTGTCCGTGCCCTCGACGAAGGCTTGCTCGTTCGTCACCGTGGGCGACCATCCCTCGGCGCGAAGGCGACCGTTCGATACCAACCACGGGGAACGCACGTAGGGACGCAAGCCCGGGGGGATCGGACCGCGCTGGAATCGCCAGCGGACATCGGCCACCATCTCGGCCACGCGATCGGGGAGCCGCACCCGGGGAGCCAGTCCCCACAGTGATCGCACGCGAGCACCGGGAACGTGACCATCGGGCGCCACGTTGAAAACGCCGTCGAGTCGGCGGTTCACGACCAATTCGACCGCCGAAGCCAGATCGTCGAGATGCAGGAACTGGGCCGGCACATCGTCCTCACCCAGACGACCACCCATGCCCGCGGCGAGGGCGCGCACGAGGCTGCTCGTTCCGTCGGCGGCCATGGCGGGCACCGGACGCAAAACGCACGTGGTGCGACCGGGAACTGCGTCCCGCCAATCGTCGACCATCTGCTCGACGGTCGCCAGTTGCCGAGCGAACGCGAACCCGAAGTCGGGTCGCAGGGCGGCATCTTCGGTGATCGGAACCGGATTGTTCGGCCATGCTCCGTACACCATCGCCGACGACAAAAGCACGACGTGCTTCACACCGTGTTCCGACGCCACCGCCAACAGTTCGGGGGTGCCGACAGCCGCACTGCGACCACGAGCGGCGAGAGCGTCGTGATCGCCCGGAGCCAGATGCACGAGGATGTCGACCGCACCGTCGATGTTGTTCTCGCCGCGCTTCATTGCCGTCACGGAGTAGCGGTCACTGGATGAGAGTCGCTCGACAACCCGTCGACCGAGGGGCCACAACGCACCGGTGACAACGACCGACAGCGTGGTGACGTCTCCCCCGTCGACCGAAGTCTCCATCGCGGTCATGTGCGAGACCCTACTTGGTCGACTGCCTCGGTCCGCACCGACGCCACGACGGCCATGTTCGCCGACGAGGTCGTAGGCTCGGCGACGTGGCCGACACTCCTGAGAACCCCGACGAACGACCCGATCCGTTCTCGTCGATGTTCGGTGGAATGTTCGGCGACATGATGAGGATGTTCGGTGGTCACGGGCCGATCCACTGGGACACGGCCCGTCAAATCGCGATGATGACGTCCACCGGCGGCACACCCGAGTCGAACGTCGACCCTCGAACTCGGATCGACTTCGAGAATCTGGCGCGAATCGCTGCGATGCACGTGCAGGCGGGAACCGGTATCGGTGATCGCGTCGACGTCGGAGAGGTGCGCCCGGAGTTGGTGACACCCGGTCAATGGGCGCAACGCACCCTCGACGATTACCGACCACTCTTCACGGACCTCGCGACCGCGTTGGGTGCGAAGCCCTCCGATGTCGACGGAGATTCCGACCCGATGGGTGCCATGTTCGCGAACCTCACGTCGATGTTGGCCCCGATGACGATGGGTATGACCGTCGGATCGATGGTCGGACTCATTGCCAAACGATCTCTGGGTATGTACGACCTTCCATTGCCGAGACCGTCGGGCTCGCGACTGTTGTTGCTCGGCGACAACATCGACGCCTTCGCACGCGAATGGGAACTCGCCGTCGATGACGTGCGCATGTGGACGCTCGTTCGCGAACTCGTCACGCATCAGATTCATGGGCTCACCCACATCTCCGACACCGTCAACTCGTTGGTCCGGGCGCATGTCGCGGCATTCGAGCCGAACCCGACGGCTTTGTCCGATCGTCTCGCCGGTCTCGAATCGACCGACCCGAGCGACATGATGGAGTCATTGCAGCGCATCCTCGGCGACCCCGAATTGTTGCTCGGAGCCGTGCGTTCGCCCGCACAGGATCGTCTGCGCCCACGACTCGACACCATCTTGTCGGTCGTGATCGGTTGGAGCGACCACATGACCGACGTCATTGGTGCGCGCATTCTCGGATCGCCTTCCCGTATCGCCGAGGCCGCCCGTCGACGCCGAGTCGACGGGGGCGACGAAACATCGTTCGTCGAACGATTGCTCGGAGTGCACGTGAAGCGCAGTCAGGTCGACGCCGGTCGCGCCTTCGTTTCGGGTGTGATCGAACGTGGAGGCGAGGACGCGTTGTCACCGCTTTATCGCTCGGCGGACGATCTCCCCACACCCGCCGAGCTCGAGGCGCCGGGTCTGTGGCTCGCCCGCATCGAGTACGTCAACGGCGACTGAAACGCTCGCGTAGTTGGGCGACGATCGACGTCGGTTCGAGGCCCTTGCTCACCTGTCGATTACTCAACCAGTAGCCGATTCCGCCGGTGAAACCGATCGCCGACACCACCGCGAAACCGATCACTCCCGGAAGTTTCAACAGCACCGGGATGATGCCCGCCACGACCCACATCAATTGGAACTTGGTGTAGTAACTCGCCAGAGCACGTCCGCGGTTGGCGTCGGGTGCGTCGCGTTGCACGATCGACTCGAAGGCCATGTTGCCAACAGCCGCGGCGTAGTTCACCGACGCCATCAACAACAGGGCCATCAGCGTCGTCGACAGTAACGCGGTCAACAGACCGGCGACACCGACGATGAACAATCCGGCGATGAGCAGATTCTCCACCCGGTTCAACTTCTTCAATTGCTTGGCGCTGAGGTTGCCGAGCAACGAACCGGCCGCGGCGAGGCTCACGGCGATGCCGAACCACATCGTTCCGAATTGCGGACCGAAGTGATACTTCACCTGATACCACATGCCGTTCGGCGCCAGGTCCATGCGTTCGACGCGGGGGTGATCGGCGAAGAAAAACGCGAGATGGAAGAACGTGAACCCGACCGAGGCTCGAATCAGGCTCATCGCCGACACCGCGATCAGCACGTTCGGTTGTCGCAATTCCTCCTTCTCCAATTGCGGCGTCTCTCCCGTGGTCACCGATTGTCGAGGGAGTCGGGCGGCATTGAACGCGGCCACGAGGAAAATCAGCGCTCCGAAAACCAGCGTGACCTCGGCCGAGATCGTGCTCAGAATTCCGGCGGGGATCGCCGCCAGGAACCCCACGACACTTCCGGTGACTCCGAGTCGGGCGTTCGACACGACGAAGTCCTTGTCGCCCCGCAACAACGACGGCAGCACCGCTGATTTCGACACGCCGTACGTCTTGCTCAACACCATGGCGAGGAACGCCAAGGGGAAAAGCAACAACGAATCCAATTGGGAGACCATCAGCAACATCACCACGGCCCGCAACAGAGCGATGAGCAGGATCAGTAGTCGGCGACCACCCGGCATCCGGTCGATCACGGGACCGATGAATCGGGCGAGGACGAGAAACGGAGCGAAACTGACCGCGAGAAACAGCAGCACTCGACCGCGGGCTTCACCCGGTGTGATCGACAGAAAGAGCGAGTCGGCCAACGCCACCGCCATGCTGGCCTCGCCGGCCGCCATCAATGCGTGCAGCCGAACCAGTCGAGTGAACGGCGAGACCCCAAAGCCGTGCTGGTGACGCGGTGGTACGTAATCCTTGCCCCGTCCCCGTCCGGGAAGTTTCGAAGAGGCGGGGTCGTTCACGACCCCACACTAGGTGAGGCGGTTCGTGGTGTCGGGTGAAGCGTCAGCCCTTGGCGCGCTCGAATTTGTAGCCGAGACCGCGGATGGTGACGATGCGCGTCGGGTTCGCCGGCTCGTCCTCGATCTTCGTGCGGAGCCGCTTGATGTGCACGTCGAGGGTCTTGGTGTCACCGACATAGTCGGTCCCCCACACGCGGTCGATCAGAGTCTCGCGAGGGAGTACCCGACCGGCATTGGCCAAGAGAAGGTGCAGCAACTCGAACTCCTTCAATGGCATCGCAACCTCGGCTCCTCGAACGAGCACCTTGTGTTGTTCGGGATCGAGCACGACATCACCGACGATCAGCGTGCTCGCATCGAGGTCGTCGAGAGCTCCGGTCGATTCACCCGGTGCGCGACGGAGAACCGCGCGCATGCGAGCCACCAACTCGCGCATGCGATAGGGCTTCGTGATGTAGTCATCGGCTCCGACTTCGAGTCCGACCACGGTGTCGATCTCGGCACCCTTGGCGGTGACCATGATGATCGGCACTTGGGTGCGCTTGCGCAACTGACGGCACACGTCGATTCCGGAGATCTTCGGCAACATGACGTCGAGAAGAACAACGTCGGGTCGGGTCACATCGAACTTGTTGAGCGCCTCGAGCCCGTCGCGAGCAACCTCGACGCGAAAGCCCTCCTTCTTCAACCCGACCGTCAACGCGTCGACGAACGACTCCTCGTCCTCGACCAAGAGAACCGTCGGCATACCCATGATCAGCTCCTCATCCCGCTTCCGACAACGTGGTCATCACCAAACCGGGGGCCGCGGGCACCTTGAACACGAAGGTCGATCCCTCGCCTTCGATGCTCGTGACCGACACCTCACCACCGTGATTGGTGGCGACGTGACGAACGATTGCCAATCCGAGTCCCGTTCCTCCGGTCTCGCGCGAACGAGCGCGATCGACGCGGTAAAAGCGTTCGAAGATCCGATCGAGATCGCGAGCCGGAATTCCGAGTCCGTAGTCACGCACCTTGAACTCGACCCACGACCCATCGCTACGTGCCGACACTTCGACCTTCGACCCTCGCTCGGAGTATTTGGCGGCGTTCTCGACGAGGTTGCCGATGGCCGATACCAACTGCCGCCGATCGCCGAGAACCTTCATTCTCTCGCTCGCTTCGACGGTCACCACCTCGATGGCTCGTCTCTCGGAGAGTGGTCGAGCGCGATCGACTGCTTCGGCGATCACCAAGCCGACGCTCACCGCTTCCTTCACCGCCTCGCCACCGAGTTCGATGCGCGACAACTCGAGCAGGTCGTCGATCGTTCGACCGACGCGCAGAGCCTCGTCCACCATCTTGCCGGACAGGCGATGAATCACCTCGATGTCGTCCTCGGCAGACAGTGCTTCGGCCAGCACCGCGAGCGCACCGACCGGAGTCTTCAGTTCATGGCTGATGTTCGCCACGAAGTCGGTGCGGACCGCATCGAGCAGATGCCGTTCGGTGATGTCCTCCACCATCGCCACGGCACCGCCCGCAGCCAACGGAGTCGCCGAGACCGCCACCACCTTGCGAGGTGGACCGAAGAGATCGAGCACTTGGCGACGGGTCTGACCGTCGAGAGCACCACGAAGGTGGACGTCGATCGCTTCCTCGACGAGAACGTCGGAGTGCACCGCACCGGTGAGACCGCGGGCCATGCCGTTGCGAAAGACGATGTCGCCCGACGGGGACGCGACGACGACGCCGACACTCAACGAATCGAGAGCCTCGCGCACTTCGGGAATCACGGGTTGCTCGTCGACCGTCGGAACGACCGGACGATCTACGGACGGCTTCGCTCGCTCACGACGAACACCGATGACGATTCCCACCACCAGTGCTACGAGGGCAAGGGCGATCGTGATCATGCGTCCGGCACGGAACCACCAGCCGGCTTACGCAACTCCCCCGCCGGCGTGGGGTCCTGCAAGCTGCGTTCGCGATGTCGAGCGGCACCGGAATGTTCGGGCAACCAACCGGTCACTTGGAACCGCACCTTTTCTCCCATGTTCACCGCATGATCACCGATGCGCTCATAGAACCGAGCGACGACCGCCAGCTGGATCGCCACCTGGAGATCGATGCGACCGGCGGCGTGCGACTCGAAGATCGCCTGGATGAACTGCCGTTGAAGATCGTCGAGGAAAGCATCCATGTCATCGATCGCGGCCGCACGCGAGGCGTCCGCATCGTGGTACGCGCTCGTCGCCTCGCTGAACAGGTGTCGCGCCTGTTCGGACATCTTCAGAACGAGACCCCGCAGTTTGGGATCGAACTCGTGCCCATAAATGCGCCGCGCCGCCTTGCAGATGTTGACCACGAGATCGGCCGATCGTTCGATCTCGGCGCAGATCTTGAGCGCCGAAATCACCTGTCGAAGATCTCCGGCCACCGGAGCCTGCAACGCGAGAATCTGGATGCAACGGTCCTCGAGATCGATGGTGCGCGCGTCGACCTCGTCATCGGCCATGATCATCGCCTCGGCAGTGGCTAAGTCCTGCTCGAGCAACACGGTGGTGCACTTCGGAATGCTCTCCACGACGCCGGCGCAAACTCGCACCAACTCCTGCTGGATGTCGTTGAGTTCCTTGTGGAAAGACTTTCGTGATTCTTCCATGTGATTCCTCTCAGCCGAATCTTCCGGTGACGTAGGCCTCGGTGCGCGAATCCGCCGGATTCGAGAACATCTTCTGGGTCTTGTCGAACTCGACCAGAACTCCCGTTCGACGATCGCTCTCGGTGTTGATCTCGGTGGTGAAGAACGCCGTCTGATCGCTCACACGGGCGGCCTGTTGCATGTTGTGGGTGACGATGATGATCGTGAAGTCGCGCTTGATCTCCTGCATCAGATCCTCGATGCGCGCGGTCGCGATCGGGTCGAGTGCCGAGCAGGGTTCGTCCATCAAGATGACGTCGGGTTCGACGGCGATGCATCGAGCGATGCACAGCCGTTGCTGTTGTCCACCGGACAAGCCCATCGCCGACGCCTTCAATCGATCCTTCACCTCGTCCCACAGGGCGGCCCGCTTCAGCGACGACTCGACGATCACATCGAGATCCGCCTTCTTCTTGATTCCGTTCAGTCGGGGGCCGAACGCGAGGTTGTCGTAAATGCTCTTCGGGAATGGGTTCGGCTTTTGGAACACCATGCCGATGCGACGACGAACCTCCACGGCATCGACGTTCTTGTCGTAGAGATCGACACCGTGGTATTCGACGGTTCCCTCGACACGAGCGGTCGGGATGAGGTCGTTCATGCGATCGAAACAGCGCAGCACCGTCGACTTGCCACAACCGGATGGACCGATGAAGGCCGTGATCTCGCGCGCCTTGATGTACAGGTTGACGTCGCGCACCGCGCGGAAGTCTCCGTAGTACACCGAGAGGTCACGGGTACGGAAGACCGGAACATCGTCGACGGTCTTCGACTCGACGTCCGTCAATTCAGTGGCTTCCACGACACTCTCCTGTTCGACGCTCTTCGCGACTTCGTTCATGTTCTCACCAATTCCGTTCGAATCGATTGCGCAGCCAGATAGCGAGACCATTGATCACGATCACCAGCAGCAAAAGGATCAAGGACGCCGCGGCGGTCACCGCCTGAAAGTCGACGCCCGTCTGGCGGGCGTACGAGAAGATCGCCACCGGCATCGAGGTGAATCCACCCTTGGTGATCTGTTCCCACAACCCCTGATTGCCGGTGCGCAACAAACCGGTGATTCCACCGACGAGCAAGAGAGGAGCCGCTTCGCCGGCCGCGCGCGACAAAGCGAGCATGGTTCCGGTGAGAATGCCGGGCGCCGCCGACGGCAGGACGTGCGAGCGAACCGTCTCCCATTGGGTGGCGCCGACCCCCATCGCTCCCTCGCGAATCGATTGCGGCACCGCGCGCAATGCCTCGGATGCGGTGATCACCACGACTGGTAGCACGAGCACCGAGAGTGTCAGTCCTCCCGCGATGACCGTGCGACCACCCGTGATGTCTCCAGCGAACTTCACGAAGATCGTCAATCCGAGGATTCCGTACACGATCGATGGGACCCCGGCGAGATTGCGCACGTTGATACGAATGATTCGCGCGAGGCGCGACCTGCGGGCGTATTCCTCGAGGTACACCGCGCACGCGATGCCGAGGGGGAACGACACGACCATCACGATGACGGCCAAGGTGATCGTTCCGCGAATCGCTTGCCACACTCCAGCCTCTTTCGCGTTCGAAGCGTCGAGACCCGACGACAAGAAGTCACCGAGGCGACCGTCGAGCACCGGCCATGCGCGGTCGAGAAGGCTGACGATGAGCGCGATCAGGATCAACAAGGTGAGGCCGAGGGTCGTGAGCAACACCCACTCGACCACACGTCCGCGCACATCGCGCTTGCCCCCAGTGATGCTCGCCGTGATGTTCGCGGCACTGTCGGCACCGAATCGCGATGGGTTCGCAATGCTCATCTCAGTACTCCTCCCGCACTCTCCGCACGAGGCGGTCGCCGAGCAAGTTGAGGAAGAACGTCATCACGAAGAGCAGGAAGCCGATGAAGAAGAGACTCTGGAACGCCAGTCCATTGCCGGCAACCTGATCGCTGCCGAACCCGAGCGCGGCCATGGCAGCAGTCATCGTCTGGCCGGGTTGGAAAACATCGGTCGAGTACAAACCACCACCGACGGCACCCGCCGCGATCGCAACGACCATCGTCTCACCAACCGCGCGTGAGATACCGAGGATCAACGCGGCCACCACACCGGAGATCGACGCCGGAAGGACGACCTTGAACGTCGTGCTCACTCGTCGAGCACCCAAGCCGTACGAAGCTTCGCGAAGAGCGAGGGGCACCGCTCGTAACGCGTCCTCGGCGACCGAGGCGATGATCGGGATCGTCAGAATGCCAACGGCCACACCCGCGGCTGCGATGTTGAAGGCCTTGTTCGCGCCGCCAGCGATGTGCAGGATGATGTTCGGATTGATGAACGAGATCGCGAAATAGCCGAGAACCACACTGGGGATGCCGGCCAGAACCTCGACGATCGGTTTGAGGACGCGACGAACTCGCGGGTGCGCGAACTCCGACAGATAGACCGCGACCCCGAGCCCCAACGGAACGGCGATCAGCATCGCCACACCCGTGACCATGAGGGTTCCGACGACGAGAGTCTTGATGTCGAACATTCCACGACGCGGGAACCATCCGATCGACCAGAGATCACCCTTTGGGACGTCGATGAAGAATGACAGGGCGTCCTTGAACAGGGTGTAGACGATGAGAGCGGTGATCCCGAGAGTGGTGAATCCCGCGGCGAGAAAGACGCGCCGCATCCGAACGTCGGATCGCCTGCGCCCTCCGGCGAGACGCAAGTCGTCCACCGTCCAAGCCTTGTTACCGGATCCGCTCATGTTCTCCCGTTCCTCGGACTCTCCGAGTCTTGCCGACATTCTTCACCATTCCCAAACGACGTCACGACGATCCGACCTCCGGAACACGGGTCGTTCCGACCACGAGAAAGTGCCGCCCCGAAGGGCGGCACTCTTCCCGAGATTCGGGATCAGGGAGTCGATCCCGATGATCTGAATTTCTCTCAGCGAGCCGCCCACGTCGAACGGCTGGCGTCGAGATCGGCCGCCGACATCGGCACGTAGGGAACCTGTCCCTCGCCGGTACCGATCACGGCCATTCCCTCATCGCTCAGGTAGAAGTCGACGAAGGCTTCGAGGGCCGGATTCTCCGCCAGCTTGTTCTTGCTCACGTAGATGTAGAGCGAACGCGCGATCGGATAGTCGCCCGAGGCGATGGTCTCGCTGGTCGGCTCGACGCAGCCCGCACCCTTGTCGACCTGCAACGGCTTGACCACATCGAGGTTCTCCTCGACGAAAGCGAAGCCGACCCAGCCGAGAGAGGTGTCATTCGCGGCGATGCCCTCGATGATCACGTTGTCGTTCGGGCTCGCGGTGTAGTCGGGACGCGGGGCGTCATCCTCGACTCCGAGAGCCTTGGCGACCTTGGCGAGAACGATTTCGACGAACGAGTCGAAGGTGCCCGACTCCTCACCTGGTGCGGTGACGGTGAGCGAAGCATCAGGATACGGCGTGTGCAGGGTGCCGAAGTCGGTGCCAACCGCGGCGCTCAACTCGGCGGCCGCATCGTTCGCGTCACTCCAGTTGTCGCGACCCGTTGCATCCGGTCCGAGCAACACCCAGAGATCGGCGAAACTCACGCAATCGACCGCGGTGTTCTTCGCCGAGGTGATCACCGAAAGTCCGTCGATCGCCACCTTGAGTTCGATGTACTCGACACCGTTATCGGCGCACGTGGCAGCCTCTTCATCCTTGATGGCGCGCGACGCATCCGAGATGTCGGTCTCCCCCGCGCAGAACTTGGCGAAGCCGTCACCGGTGCCCGGCCCTTCGACCTGAATCGCAAGATTGGGGTTGGCGTCGCTGAAGAGCTTGGCCACGGCGGTGGTGATGGGTTCGACGGTCGAGGACCCCGATACGAAGATCGAGCCGGACAGGCCACCGTCCGACGGGGCGTCGGATGAAGCGGGGGCGTCCGACGACGCGGGAGCATCGGTGGACGAGTCGTCGCCACCACAGGCGGCGAGCGGGAGTGCCACGGCGACTGCCGCCAGCACGGACCAACGCTTGATGTTCATTCATTCTCCTTGGTTGAGGCACGGGTTCACGTCCGTGTGACCGAACCATAGAAAGCCCATGTGACCAGCATCTTGTGGTCAGGTGAACGACAGGTGAACGATGAGAGATGTTTCGGTGACGGTCACTCGGCGCGGCGGGCGGCGGCGCGGCGAGTTTGCTGGTCGGACGCCCATTCGTACAGTCGGCGCTGAGGATTGGGTTCGAACGATGCCGGTCCGACCCGGACCCAATCGCCCTCGGCGTTCATCTCGAAGGCCGGGGATTCCGGATCGAGCAGCACATCGAGCGTGTGATCGAGCCAGTCCTGATGTCGAGGATGAGTGAGCGGAGTCAAGACCTCGACGCGACGATCGAGATTGCGACCCATCAGATCGGCCGAACCGATGAGATGCAGGGGCTGACCCTCGCCTTGTCCGTTGGCGAATCGGAAGATGCGCGAGTGCTCGAGATATCGCCCGAGCACCGAACGCACTCTGATGTTCTCGCTCAATCCCGGCACACCGGCGCGCAAGCAACAAATGCCGCGCACCACCAATTCGACCCGAGTGCCGGCGGCCGAGGCGGCGTAGAGGCGTTCGATCATCTCGGGGTCGGCGAGTGAATTCAGTTTGAGGGTGATGTGCCCCCGAGGACCGTATGACGTCTCGCGATCGATCAGCGACGTCAACTCGCGACGCAAATGGTCGGGTGCCACCAACAGACGGCGGTAACCGATGTTTCGGCTGTATCCGGTGAGGTGATTGAACAATTGCGCCGCATCGGCCGTGATGTCGGGCTCGCACGTGATGTAGCCCATGTCCTCGTACAAGCGCGCGGTACGCGAGTTGTAGTTGCCCGTGCCGAGGTGCACATATCGGCGCAAGCCGTCGGCGTCCTCGCGCACGACCATCACGCACTTGGCGTGAGTCTTCAAACCGACGACTCCATACACCACGTGCACACCGGCGCGTTCGAACGCCTTCGCCCACGTGACGTTCGTGGCCTCGTCGAAGCGCGCCTTCAACTCGACGAGCACCGCCACCTGCACACCGCGCTCGGCGGCACGAATCAAGTGCCGAGCGATCGGACTGTCGCCGCTCGTGCGGTACAGGGTCATCTTGATGCTCTGCACTCGCGGATCGTCGGCCGCCTGCGACAGAAACTCCTCGACCGAACTCGCGAAACTCTCGTAAGGGTGATGCACGAGCAGAGCTCGTTCGCGCACGACGGCGAAGATCGAACGATCGGTTTCCTCGGCCGCGGCCAGTCGACCCGCCGTGACCGGTTGCCACGGATCGTCCTTCAGATCGGCGCGGTCGATCGAGTGGATCTGCATCAGACAGGTGAGATCGAGCAGTCCGTCGACATCGATCACGTCACGCTCGGTGAGATCGTGTTCCTCGATCAACAGACGTCTCATCTCGTCGTCGGCCGAACGATCGATCTCGAGACGCACGGCGCGACCGAAACGACGTCGGCGCAATTCGAGTTCGACGGCCTGCAGCAAATCGTCGGCTTCCTCGTCCTCGAGCGTGAGGTCGGCGTTTCGCGTGATGCGGAACGTGGTCGCCCGACTGACGACCATGCCCGGGAACAACGTGGGCAATTGCGCGATGATCACCTGCTCGACCGGAATGAATCGCGTCGTTCCCGGTATCTCGTAGAGACGTGGGAAGAGCGTGGGAACCTTCACCCGGGCGAAGCGCTCCTCGCCCGTCGATTCGTCACGGATGATTGCAGCGATGCTGAACGCCAGATTCGAGACGTACGGAAAGGGATGTGCGGGGTCGACCGCCAGAGGTGTGAGCACCGGGAACACGCGCTCCTCGTAGAAGCGTTCGCACTGAGTTCTTTCGTCAGGCGTCAGCTCATCCCACGAGCACACCGAGATCCCTTCACGAGCCAATTGCGGCAACAGCACGTCGATGGTCAGACGTTGCTGTCGAACACAGAGGTCGCGCACCCGTTCGAGAGCCAACTTCAACTGACGGGCCGGCGAGATGCCGTCGGGCAGAAGTGTCGTGATGCCCGCCGCCTCCTGGTCGGTCATGGCGGCGACGCGCACTTGAAAGAACTCGTCGAGGTTCGACGAGAAGATCGAACAGAACTTCACGCGCTCGAGCAACGGGATACCCGGCTCGGTCGCCATGCGCAGCACGCGCTCGTTGAAGTCGAGCCAACTCAACTCGCGATTGATGATGTTGCGCGGAAGTCCGCTCGGCGTCGCGTCACTCACGGTGCGACCAGTAGACAGGTCGGTACGGGTCGACTGACGGTCATTCACCGAGAATTCACCACCTCGGGACCGATGTCAGGCCACGAGGAGCATCACGCTCAACGACCGTTGGACTCGATCAAGGATTCGTCGAAACCGAGATCCCACTCGACCGTGACGCGCTCGCGCTCGCCGTCGCGCATGATGCGCTCGCGGTTGCGCTTGAACTGCGGGTCGGTGTAGGGCAACAGCACGAGACGTGCGAGAGCCCGGGTGCGGAACTCCTCGATCAGTGTGCGATCGCCGAAGTCACCCACCACGTCCCAGTGCGGTGCCACCGGTCCGAGGAAAATGATGCGAACGTGGGCTCGGGCGGGCTCGTTTGAGATCTGGGTATCCGACATGGCGGCTCCGTGATTCTTCGCTTTTCGGGGCGATTCTGGGTGGTCGAGGTGCTGGTCAGAGGTTATTTCCCGATTCTTACGATCCGTCCGAAGACGGGGACGACGGGCAAAACCGCTGGTCAGACCCACCCTATCGGCGATTCCGGCCGGTTGGGCTCGCCCGTCGACCCAAACCTGACTAGAGCGGTCGCCGTGACCGTGCTTGACTAAGAGCGGCTGGTGTCGGAACCGGGATCAGCTTCTCAGCGGGCGAAGCGGGCGGAAACCAACTTCGCACAAGGAGATCACAACATGAATGACGAAACCACCGAATCGTGGATGGCCGAAGGCGCCTGCCGCGCCTACCCCCCGAACACGTTCTTCCCGAGCGACGGGGTGGGGGTCGACCGAGCGCGCAAGATCTGCGCGACCTGCACCGTGACGGCCGAGTGCCTGGAATACGCCCTGTCGAACCACATCGACCACGGCGTGTGGGGCGGTTGCAGCGAGCGTGAGCGCCGCCGCATCAGCAAGCGTCGCCGTATCAGCGTCAACGTCGCCTGACCGAGGTGTCGCCAAAAGGCGACCGACTCACTCCTTGGGTGCGTCGTCGTCCTTGGCGCCCTCGGAGAGTCCCTTCTTGAACTCTTTTTGGGCCTGACCCAAGTTGCGCGCCAACTTCGGAATGCGCGCACCGCCGAAGAGAACGAGAATGACGACGAGGACGACGAGCACCTCAGGACCATCGAAGAAGCCAGCGATCATGCGGTCAGGGTAGCACCGTTGATCGTGGCCCCGTCAGTCGCGTCGCACCGGTACCGGGCTGTCGATCAGCACCCGACCGTCGGCATGGGCTTCGACCGTGATCGGCCCGAAGGGAGTGGGAACGGTCGCCCGGGCCCACTCGAGATCTCCGAGCGACGGCGCGACCCGCACCGAGGCGTACCCCGGCTCGGCCGGCGTGATGCCGACCACATGGCGCACGAGATCAGCGGTCGGTGTGGATGACCAACCATGACACCGCGTGCCGCCGACCCAACACTCCGGCCACGTCGTCTCACCGGCGTCGACGAACACCTGCCACGAACGACACGACTGCACGACGAGATCGGCGCGACCCGCGGCAACCATCGCGTCGTGCACGACGTACTGAAAGAACGGCTCGGCCTCGACCATTTGATTCTCGACGTCCCACGGAGGATCGGAGGGAAAGCCGTTCATGAGATACACGAAACCCTGTCGATCCCCGTCGACGGTGAGTCGATCCATGACGAACGAATGTCTGATCAACCTCGAACGATCGGTGATGTTCTCGATCACGCGCGAGACACGATCGTCGGGAACGAGCTTGGCGACGATGGCCATCGCTCCCGGATGTTGCGCCGCCTCGCGCCGCGGCACGCCGTCGACGATGTGATCGATGTACACCCCGCGCGACTCATCCCAGAAAACATCGAAGGCCGCTCGGACGCGCGCATGCCGTTCGCGCGCCCAACGCGCGCTGCCCGCGTTGCCCAACCATTCACTCATCTCGGCGAACTCGTCGAGGCCGCGGGCCCACAGAGCGTTGGTCAACGATGAACAGCCGTTCATGTACACGCTCGCCCAGTCGCTGAGTGCCCAACCCGTGACATCGTGAAGAAGATCGTCGGCGCCGATGAAACCCTCGAACCATCGCAACACCCGCTCGGCGATCGGCAGGAGTTCGGCCACCAATTCACGATCACCCGTGTATCGCTGAATGATGAGTACCGAATGAATCCAGTGCAAGGCCCAATCGGGCAGGTACATCTGATCGTCGGACGCGAAGTCGGACGCCGCGGCCATCGCGAGCATTCCGTCCGGACGAACGTGCGTCGCCAACTGCGGATGCCACACGGGCATCGACCAATCGGCATTCGACACGAAGTCGACCATCTGGTGCACCACCGAGTCGCCGGTCCACGCTCGCTGTTCGCGCGTCGGACAATCGACGTAGGCATCGAGCGCGCACAGATCGACGGTTCGGAGTCCGATGGCGTGAATGACGTTCATGCGCTCGTCCGAGCATTCGAAGGACGCTTCGTTGCCGCGCGGGCGATGACGGTCGGTGATCGACAGTTCGATCGCCGCGGAATCACCACCGCGAATCGACGCCATCAGATAACGGGTGCCGATGGTGTCGAACGTCGTGAATGAATCGTCGTACCCCCGACAGACGTAACGAAAGCCCGAGTGTTGCCCGAGCATGACCAATCGACTTTCTGAGTCGACATGTTCGGATGCGGCGACATCGATGATGGTTCCCGCTGATGCACCCGACACGCGCAACGTCACCGAACCGGCGGCGATACGACCCAGATCGAACAAACGAAGGTCCACCCGTCCACCGATCTCGGAGTTCTGATCGTCGAGAACTTGACGCACCGGATCGGCACTCGCATCGCCTCCGGCGACCAATCGCGCCGACACCTCGCGCGCCACGTGCGTCGCACCCGATGGAAAGTGTCGGCGCACCGGTGGGCGCAGAGCTCCGAAGGGTGAACTGGGTGGCGAGGTCCGCCCATCGGCACCGGTGTGCAGCGGCGTGATCTCGAACGCACGACGCCACGTGGAATCGTCGAATCCGACCCGATCCCAACCATCGCAATGAGCCCGAGAATCGAATGATTCCAGGGGTAAACAGGCCACATCGCCCGGCATCGGCACCGGAGTCCAGGCGGGGCCATCGATGGTGCTCCAGGAGCGATCACTCACCAACCATTCGTTCCCGACGAGAGCCTCGAACACCAGAGAACCTGCGCCGAGCGAGTAGGTCGGTGGCACCGGAACCCACCACGACGTCGCCTCACCGAAGTGTCGAGCAACGATCGCGATCACGTTGTCACCGACGACGAGATGCGGCGCGAGATCGACGACGTCGTACCGCGCACTGCGTGGTTCGCTGCGCACCGGACCACGAGCGATCTCGACGCCGTTCACCGACAACACGTAACGACCATCGACCCACAATCGGGTCGGCACCGTCGATGGAACTACGGAGAGCGTCAGTTCGCGACGGAACAGAACGATCCGGTCTCGGGGATCGGCGAGGGCGGAGCGCGTCGAGGTTCGCATCGTGATCTTCGAACGTCCGTTCCAGATCCACTTTGCTCGCCACTGGTTGTCGAACGGATGCGGATGATCAAGTTGCATACGCGTCCCCACCACCGTTCATGGGGCGAAACTACCAGCGCCTGTGTCAGAGTTGGGATGTGATCGAATGCGTCGTCAACGTGAGTGAGGGCCGCGACTCCAATGTCCTCGCCGAACTCGACCTTGTGTGCGGCAACGATCTGCTCGACCGTCACTCCGATGCCGATCACCACCGCAGCGTCTTCACGTTGATCGACGTCGCCGCACCCCGCCGGCTGGCCGCGCGAGCGATCGAGTTGTTGCGAATCGATCGCCACGAGGGTGCTCATCCGCGACTCGGTGTCGTCGATGTCGTGCCATTCGTTCCGCTGTCGGGTTCGACATTCGCCGACGCCGTGTCGGCGCGCGACGAGTTCGCGACATGGATCGCCGACACGTTCTCCGTTCCATGTTTTCTCTACGGCACCGAACGCTCGTTGCCCGACATTCGGCGCGACGCATGGACGAGACTCTCCCCCGACGTCGGTCCTTCATCCCCGCACCCGACCGCCGGAGCGATTTGTGTCGGCGCGCGCGATCAACTCGTCGCGTACAACTGCTGGCTCGACGAGCGGGCTGACATCGACGACGCGCGACACATCGCGCGCGCGATTCGTTCGACCGAGATCCGAGCACTCGGACTCATGGTCGGAGATCGCGTGCAAGTGAGCATGAACCTCGTGTCGCCGATGGTCGTCGGGCCATTGGAAGCTGAACGTCTCGTCACCGAAGTAGCCGAGCGACGCGGAGTGATGGTGGAACGCAATGAACTCGTCGGACTACTGAGCCGCGACGTGTTGTCACGCATCCCGACAGAATCGCGACGACGACTCAACGTCGCCGATGATCGAACAATCGAGTACCGAGTGGAGATCAGGCAGTGACTGTGCGGCGCGACGCCTGAGCGCGCTGACGACGCAAGCGACGACGCTCGCGCTCGGAGAGACCGCCCCAGATGCCGAACTTCTCGCCGTTGACGAGCGCGTACTCGAGACAATCCATGCGCACGACGCAACCACGGCAGACTTCCTTGGCCTCGCGTGTGGACGCGCCCCGCTCGGGGAAGAACAGATCGGGGTCGACCCCCAAACAGTTGGCCTGGTCCTGCCAGTTCGCGTCGTTCGTCATTTCGTCCATTTGGCTGCCTCGCCGTTCCGGCCCATGGGCCTTATCGCAGGTCGGATGTCGCGGTCGGTTGGTGACCTCGGACACCCGTGTAACTACACGGCTGTCATTCTCACTCACAAAACCCCTGATGCGCAAGACGGATTTTCACGAAAGCCCTGCGAGAGGGCATGGTGGCATCGGCGAGGTCGAGGAGTCGCTACAGGTACGGGTTCCACGGCACTGAGCCGTCGAGCAGTTCCTGGCGACCGATGCCGGGTCGAATGCCGGACTCTCCGCGCTCCAGTGCCCGCCGCGTCGCCTCGCGATTGTTGGCCTGAACGAGGTCGAAGTCGGACGCCTGGGGATCGACCCACACCGCTGTGAGCAGGACAAATGCGGTTGTTTCATCCTCGTTGGGGAAGCGACGCGACATGTATTCGGTCACCCCGTGGGCGACCCCGGCCTGGGCGGCACCCCACGTGATTTCGCCATGACGTTCACTCGCGATCGCCGCCTTGTTGACGAACAACGTGGCCGGAGCGACCGGAACATCGGGCTTCCAGACGACGAGGAACGGAACATGACCGGTCGTCGGAGTCGCAAGGGCGGTGGCGAACGCCGAACCAACTGGTCCGAGTCGATGACCAAACACGGTATTGATGTGGGCCGCTTCGGCACCGGAACCGACGAACGCTTCACCGACCTCATACGCGGGATTCTCGAAGCTCACGCCGGCTCGACCTTCGTCGCGGGCAAACGTCCGTAACGCGACATCTTCAGCGTGTCCGACGAATCAGTGCCGGGCTTGGTGTCGAAAGCGAGCAAGGCGACGTAGCGCGGAGTCACACCTTCGATCCGCGTGACGCGATGCAGACTCCAGCGACCGTTGAAGAGCATCAGTGTTCCGGGCGTCATCGGCTCGGTGCGCACGCGATCGCCGAAATCTCCTCGCAGGATCTCGGCGACACCTTCGTGGTTCTCGTCGTTCGCCGAGCGGATCTGCTTGGCGTTCTCGAAGTCACCGCCGTGGTCCGACGATTGCAGAGCGATCGACACCACGAAGTCGGTCATGTCGAAATGCCAACCGAGACGATCGCCGTCGCGCATCACGGCGAGGTTCAGCGCACCAAAGGGATCGGCGTATCGATGCAACACGTCGAGGCCGAGACAACGGCGAACGAAGTCGAGCAACACGTCCGACTCGTACAGACGACGCAACTTGCTCTCGGGAGGAAACAGGTCGTAGGCAACCACCTCGACGGAACTGGCCGAAACGGTGCGCCGAGGATGCCCCTCGGGGAAGGTGTCGTCGATCGGGGCGAGGTACGCAGAGGCGGTCGTCGACGATCGGTGAGCGAGCGGACTCAGGCGATCGCACTCGGCCACCAGCTCGGCGATCGCGTCACCGGAGATGAAACCGGGCAACACGCAGACCCCGTCGCGCGCGAACTGCCGATGGCACTCATCAGTCAACGCGTCATCGGTCAGGTCGTACCGACCGCTGTCGATCAGGCTGTCCAGGAGCACACGATCAGCGTAACGGTCTCGCCTACGCTCGGAACATGCCCATCCACTTGCGCGCCGAAACCGGCGATTACGCCCCCGCCGTTCTGTGTCCCGGAGACCCGCGGCGTGCGACCTACATCGCCAACACCTTCTTCGATCCCGGTTTTCGAACCGTCAACGAGGAGCGCGGCATGCTCGGCTACACCGGCACCTACAAGGGTCGTCCGATCAGCGTGCAGACCACAGGAATGGGTGCGCCGAGTGCGGGCATCGTGTTCGAGGAACTCGTGATGCTCGGAGCGAAGCGACTTGTGCGCGTGGGCACGTGTGGCGGACTGCAGCGTCATTTGCGCATGGCCGACACCGTGATTGCCACGGCGGCTTCGGCCGACGACAGAACGCCGACGCGTTACGCCGGCATGGAGGGTTTTGCTCCATCGGCCACATACGCATTGGTCGAACGTGCTGCAACCATGAGCAAGGCGGTGAGTGAGCGCGTGTTCGTGGGTTCGATCGTCACCAGCGGACTCTTCTACGACCCGGATCCCAACACCTTCGGCAAATGGCGCGACCTCGGTCATCTCGGTGTCGAGATGGAAGCCGCGATGATGTACACGGTGGCCGCCGTGAAGGGAATAGAAGCCCTCGCGATGATGACGGTGAGTGACGTGATCGACGCCGAGGCTGGCAACGTCGAACGCATCAGTGACGACGAACTGAAGCGAGGCGTCGATCAGATGATGCGCATCGCGTGTGACGTCGCGATCTCCTGAGATTCGCGGCGAGACGAATCAGATCAAGCCGAGATCGCGCACGGCCTGTCGTTCGTCGGCGAGTTCGGCCGTCGAAGCATCGATCTTGCCGCGGCTGTACGCGTCGATGTCGAGCCCCTGAACGATCTCGTACTTGCCGTCCTTGCAGACGCACGGGAACGACGAGATGAGCCCTTCGGGCACGCCGTAGCTGCCGTCGCTCGGGATCGCCATCGACACCCAGTCACCGGGTGCGGTGCCGAGAGCCCAACTACGCACATGATCGACCGCGGCGTTGGCTGCCGACGCCGCTGATGACGCACCGCGTGCCTCGATGATGGCCGCACCGCGCTTGGCCACGGTCGGGATGAACGTGCCATCAACCCACGCGTGATCGTTCACGGCCTGGTACGCGTTCTTGCCCCCCACCTCGCAATGGAACAGATCGGGGTACTGAGTCGTGGAGTGGTTGCCCCAGATCGTCATCCTCTTGACCGCCGACACGGGCTGGTTCAATTTCTGCGCGATCTGCGAGACGGCGCGGTTGTGATCGAGACGTGTCATTGCGGTGAAACACTTCGGATCGAGACCCTTGGCGTTCTGCTGGGCAATGAGTGCGTTGGTGTTGGCCGGATTGCCGACGACGAGAACCTTCACGTTCTTCTTCGCGCTACGTGCCAGAGCCTCGCCCTGCGGCTTGAAGATGCCACCGTTGGCGCTCAAGAGATCGGCGCGCTCCATTCCCTGCTTGCGCGGCATCGCGCCAACCAGGAGGGCAACGTCCGCGTCGCCGAATGCGACGTTCGCATCGTCAGTTCCGACGACGCCGGCGAGCAACGGAAACGCACAGTCGTCGAGTTCCATTTTCACGCCCTCGAGTGCCTTCAGGGCCGGAGTGATCTCGAGGAGTTGCAGGATCACCGGAGTGTCGGGACCGAGCATCGCGCCACTCGCGATTCTGAACAACAAGCTGTAACCGATCTGACCGGCGGCACCGGTCACTGCAACGCGTACGGGGGAAGTCATGGGCGACAGGCTAGGTCAAATCACCAATCCGACGGCAGTTCGCGACCCATCGCCTTCCAGATTTCCTCGGCGTAGAAACGCATTCCGTCCCGGTCGAGGTGAATGCCGTCGGCCGTGAAGCAGTCTCCGGTGCATAGTTCCGAGACCAATTGCCAATCGAGCACGATGACATTCGGGTGAGTCTCGGGTAGGGCCCGAATTCGGGCGTTGTTCTGCGCCGTCCAGTCGCGATTGGCCGTGAGAGTGAGAATGATGACCTTCGGAATCTGGTCGGTCGAATCCATGAGGAGATCGAAGGTCTCCTGGCTGACCGGTCCGTTGGTGCCCAGGTGCACAACCGCGACATCGATCGTGACCTTCAGATCCTCGAGTTGCTTGAAGATCTCCGCACCCATGCGCGCCTGACGATCCTGTTGGGCATCGACCACGATTCCGAGGTCGGCCAAAGCCGGAGCGGCCCCCTTCATCACCGAGTCACCGATGGCGAACACGTCGTAGTGCGGCGGAGCCGCCGTCGTGACCGGAACGACCGAGTTGGTGGGAGTCGTGGTCCCGGACGGAATCGTCGTGGTCGTGAGGTCCTCGAGAACGTTGGTCACCGACCCCTCGCCCTCGTCCAGACTGGCCTGCACCGCGTTGGGCTTCACGTCGGCGGTGACGAGGCTGATGCCCGCGAACACGGGCAGCAGAACCGCCGCTGACACGATGACGCCGAATCCACCGCGGCGCCGGAGTGCCCCGGGACCACCACGCAGAAGAGCACTCATCGATTCACGAAGTCGACGTTCACGAATGGGCAACTCGATCCAGCGGTACGACACTTCGGTGATGACGGCAGTGACGATCATCGCGGCCACGAACTCGTGCAACTTCAGCGGGATTCCGGTCTCATGGCGCAGACACTGGAAAACCGGCCAGTGGAACAGATACAGGCCGTAACTGCGTTCACCGATGACGCGCAAGACCGGATTGCCGATCACCCGCCCGGCGAACGCCTTCTTGTGTGCCACCGCGGCGATCGCCATCAGGGTGGCGACACCGACGAGAAAGAGTCCGCCGCGGAACAACCACGGATCGGCGTGCAGCCCATCCTCGCCGACGAGTTGGACGATGTGAACCTTCCATGCGAGCAACGCCACGATGCCGATGCCGATGATGGCAATCGGATCGAGCATCGGTCCCTTGTGCTTCATCGGACCGCGCAACAAGGCGTAGGGGCGCCAGACGAGGGCGAGGGCCGCGCCGAGCAACAACCCCATGGCGCGCGTCGGTGTCGACAAATAGAGCGCGTCGACCTTGCTCACGCATCGACCGGCAACTTCCCAATACGCACCCGGAGTCGACACGCAATCCTGACCGATACGGGAGGTCGGCATGAGAACGGCCATCGCCACACCGATCGTCGCCGCCACGCCGACGAACCACATCGCGACCCGCGGCAACCGATCGTGTCCCCGGCGTAGGACGAAGAGCATCACGAGAGGCCACACGAGGTAGAACTGCTCTTCGACCGCGAGCGACCACAGGTGCCGCAATGGAGCGAAGTCGTTGACCGCGGTGTACCCCGCTCCGATCCAGACTTGGAACCAGTTCGAACCGTAGAGAACACCGGCGATGACGTCACCGCGCAGTTTTCCGAGGGCATCACGCTCGAAGAAAGTCGTCCAGAAGATCAGCAGAACGAGCATCGTGAAGAGTGCCGGCAACAGTCGTCGGGCCCGACGAATCCAGAACAGTCGCAACTCGAACTAACCCGAGCCCTCCGACTCGGCGACCAACAACAGTGTTATGAGGTATCCGCTGATGACGAAGAAGAACTCGACTACGAGGTAGCCGACCG
>JBJTIO010000138.1:0-17621 GCA_046095045.1 Actinomycetota bacterium | reverse complement strand
CGATCCCGCGCACCTCGACGCCGGGCTGGCGCATCGGCACGAGCAGGTACGAGATTCCCTTGTGCTTCGGTGAGTCCTTGTCGGTGCGTGTGAGAAGGAAGCAGTAGTCGGCGTGGTGACCCTGCGTGGTCCACACCTTCTGGCCGTTGATGACCCACTCGTCACCGTCCAGCACGGCCTCGGTCTTCAGCGACGCGAGGTCGGAACCGCTGTTCGGCTCGCTGAACCCCTGGCACCACCGCATCTGGCCGGAGAGGATCTTCGGCAGGAACTCCTTCTTCTGCTCCTCGGTTCCCCACTGGAGGATGGTCGGCCCCACGAGGGTGTCGCCGAAGAAGTCGGCGCGCATCGGTGCCTTCGCGGCGGCGAACTCCTCGGAGAGCACGACGCCCTGCATGGTGGTGAGGCCCTTGCCGCCGTACTCCTTGGGCCATGTCGCACAGATCCAGCCACCCTCGAACAACTTGGTCGGCCACTCGTCGTTGAACTTCTTGCGCTGATCGTTGGTCATCTCGAAGCCGCGGTCGAACCAACCGGCCGGAAGGTTCTCCTGCAGCCAGCCGCGGATCTCGGCGCGGAAGGCCTCGTCTTCTGGGGAGTAGTCAAGTTCCATGGGGGCAGAGTCTGTCGCAAGAGGGGCCGTTTCCACCTCGACCGACAGGTGTGACCGTTCACACTCCGTTCACGCGTTGCTGACCGACCCGAAAAGGCGGCTCCCTAGTTTTCCGCCTGTGGACATCCCGCCGCCGAACGAACTCTCGGCCACCGACCTCGCGGTGCTGGCCGTCCTCGTGCGCGCCCAGGGGCGCGTGCTCAGCCGGGCCGCGATCCTGCGCCTGGCGAACCTGCGACACCTTGCCGAGCGCCGGTGCGACACCTGCATCGTCGCCATCCGCAGACGGCTCGGGACACAGTCGGTCATCACCGTGAGGGGCAGGGGCTGGCGCCTCGCCGATGAGTCCGCCGGGGAGGCGAAAGACCTGCTTGCGGCCAACGGGCTGGTGGCAGAGTAGGGCCCATGGCCGCACTCGTCGCCGCCGGCGGCGCACTCGACTACGGCGTCATCCTGAGGGACCTCGCGGTGATTCTCATCGTCGCGAAGCTGGCGGCCGAGGTTGCCGAGCGCATCCGGATCCCTGCGGTCATCGGGGAGATCACGGCGGGCATCCTGATCGGCCCCTCGTTGCTAGGGCTCGTCGGGTCCACAGACGCCGTGAAGGTGCTCGCCGAGGTCGGGGTGGTGATCCTGCTCGCCACCGTCGGCATGGAGACCGACCTCGACGAACTGCGCCGTGTGGGTCGTGCCTCGATGATGGTCGCGCTCGCGGGGGTGATCGTGCCGATGACGGTGGGCATCGGGGCCGGTGAGGTTCTCGGTGAGACCACGAACGCCTCGTTGTTCCTGGGCGCCGCACTCGCGGCCACGAGCGTGGGCATCACAGCCCGGGTGTTCGGCGACCTGCATGCCCTCGCCTCGCGCGAGGCCCGCATCGTTCTCGGAGCCGCAGTGGCTGATGACGTGCTCGGGCTCATCATCCTCACGGTCGTCACCCGCGTGGTGGAGAACGGGTCGGTCGACGCCGTCGGCATCGCGGGAACGGTGGGGCTCGCCCTCGGCTTCCTCGTCGTAGCCGGGGCCGTCGGCGTGCTGGTGGTGCCACGGGTCCTGCGCATCATCGGCGCCCGGGCGAACTCGTCTGCCACCATCGGGGTGGTCGCCGCCGCGCTCACGTTCGGGTTCTCGGCCGCCGCACGCGGGGCCAGGCTGGCGCCGATCATCGGCGCGTTCGTGGCCGGCACTGCTCTCGGACGCAGCGAACACCACGAGAGGATCGCCCGTGACCTGAACGCGCTCGGCAGTGTCTTCATCCCCGTGTTCTTCCTGCAGATCGGCATCGACACCGAGATCGACCGCTTCGCGCGGGCGCACGTGCTGTGGGTGGCGCTCGTGCTCACCCTCATCGCCATCGGCGGGAAGGTCGTGGCCGGATGGATGGCAGGTCGCGGCACCGACCGCCTGCTGATCGGTCTCGGCATGGTGCCGCGCGGCGAGGTGGGCCTGATCTTCGCCACGATCGGCGTGAACGTCGGCGTGTTCGACGATGACCTGTACGCCGTCGTGCTGCTCGTGGTGCTGGCCACGACCTTGGTTGCACCGCCGTTGCTGCGGTGGCGACTGGGCAACGCCCCGGTGCCGACTGTCGGTGAGTCCACCGCCGAACCCGAGGGCGGCTGGCTCGTTGTCGATGACGACACCGTGGAACTTGCCGGCGTGCCGGCCGAGGCGGACACCCTGCGTGTCGCGCTGGCTGCCTCGTTGCCTGCGGGCACGCGCGAACCGGGGCCGGGTCTTCTCGCGTGGATGGACGCACGTCGCGCCACTCCCCTCGCCTTCGACGGTGACACCACCGAGCGCTTCCTTGAGCTGCTCGCGACGGGAAGCCCGGGCTCGTGGCGTTTCCTCGAGCTGTCTGGAATCATCGAACGCGCGATACCCGAGTACGCAGCCGTGATGACGGCACGCCGACCGGACTCCACCGAGGTGACCCCGGCACACGACGCCGGGCTCCCGGCACTCGAAGCCGTGCGGGGCAGGATCGCACGGTCGTCCGAGGGCGCGGATGACCTGCTCCTCGCGGCGTTCCTCTCCGACATCGACGCCGAACCTGCAACGGCATCCAGGGTGCTCGGGCGATTCGTGCTTCCCGGCGGCACCACAGCCTCCGTTGCCGCCCTGCTTCTTGCCGCGCGACTGATGTCGGCAGCAGCGGTCACCGGCACAGTTGCTGACGACAGACGGGTGATGTCCCAGATCGCCGAGTACCTGGGGTCACCGGCGGCGGTCGAGCGGTGTCGGATGCTCGCCGAGGCGCGCACCGAGTTCGCCGACTGGCAGTACTCGGCCCTGCTCGAGCTCACCGGCGGCGTGCAGCAGTTGCTCGCCCACCCCGAACTGCTGGAGGGCAGACAGGGCTCGCTCGAGCAGTTGCGCCGCACCGAGGCACTGGAGGCCGCACCCGACGACACGGTGCGCGAACGCATCGAACATGCCGCCGCGAGCTTCGTGCTCTCGCGCGACGTCGCGACGCTCGTGCGTCACGCGCGTCTCGTGGAACCCACACCCCAGCCGCGTCGGGCACGTGTGGCAGTCAACGAGACCGCCACCCGTTCGGTCTGGACGGTCGACAGCGCCACGCGCGACACCAAGGGTCTGCTCGCCCGCATCGCGGGTGTTCTCGCCGAACGTGGCCTCGAGATCGTCGCGGCGGACCTCGCAACATGGCCCGACGGGGCAGTGCTCGACACGTTCACGGTGCGCAGCGACGCCAGGCCCTCACCCGAGGTCCTGGTGTTCGATCTCGAGCGCAGCCTCCGCGCGGGCGTGCCCGAGCCCCGACGGCTCGGTTCGGGGCGTGTGCTGCGCCTGGAACTCGACAACAACGCGCATCCGTGGCACAGCGTCATCACCCTCGCAGGGCCCGACCAGCCGGGTCTGCTGCGCACGGTTGCCGCCGCCATGGCGCGGGCGAACGTGAGTGTGCACCACGCACGTGTCAGCACCGTCGACGGCGGGGTGTCCGACCGGTTCGAGGTGAGTGACCGTCACGGCCGAAAGATCAGCGAACACGCGCTGTCGCGCATCCGCGCCGCGCTCGGCTGACCGCCGACTGACGCAATCGCCACAGTCCCGAAACAATCGGGCGACAACCGCGAAACCTGGATTCCGTACCGTGCCTCCGCATGGCCGTCCGTACCGGACGGCCCGTCACGAGAGGAGAAGAGGTGAAGTTGATCACGGCCATCGTCAAGCCGCACAAGCTGGACGACGTGAAAGACGCACTGAAGTCGGCAGGTGTGCAGGGCATGACCGTCACGGAGGTCCGGGGATTCGGCCGCCAGGGCGGGCACAGCGAGACCTACAGAGGGTCCGAATACGCCATCGACTTCGTGCCGAAGGTGAGGCTGGAGATCGTCGTGGACGACTCGTCAGTCGATGCAACGGTCGACGCCATCAGGACGTCGGCTGCAACAGGGAAGATCGGCGACGGGACGATCTGGGTCTCCGACGTCGCACGTCTCGTCCGCATCAGGACGGGAGAGGAAGGAAACAATGCAATCTGAAGTCCAAATTCTCGGCACGCAACTGAACCTGCTGTGGGTGGTCATCGGTGCCATCCTCGTCATCTTCATGCAGGCGGGCTTCGCGCTCGTGGAGACCGGGTTCTGCAGGGCCAAGCACGCGGCGCACGTGGTGTCCACCAACTTCGCCATCTTCGGACTGGGGTTCGTGGGGTTCTTCTTCATCGGGTTCCCCCTCGCCTTCGGTGGCTTCAGCTACTCGGCCTTCGGTCTCGACAAGCCGATCGGTGACGCGCTGCTCGGCAGCGGCAACTGGATCTTCCTGTTCAAGGGTGGCTGGGCTCTCTCCGGTGGCGGAATCACACCCGCGCTCCTCGGTTTCTTCCTCTACATGGTGGCGTTCATGGACACCGTGGCCACGATCCCGACAGGTTCGATGGCCGAGCGGTGGAAGTGGAACAGCTTCGTGGTGTGGGGTGTCTTCTGCGGTGCGATCTACTACCCGCTGTTCGCTGCGTGGACCTGGGGCGGCGGCTGGCTCGCCAAGACCTGGGACACCATGGGACTCGGTGCCGGTTACGTCGACTTCGCCGGCTCGGGCGTGGTGCACATGGTCGGGGGTGTCGCGGCACTCGCCGGCGCGATGGTGATCGGCCCGCGCATCGGCAAGTTCGGTGCCGACGGCAAGCCGCGCGCCATTCCCGGTCACCACATCCCGATGGCCATGCTCGGCACGTTCATCCTGCTGTTCGGCTGGTTCGGCTTCAATGCCGCATCCACCTTCGCGGCAACCGACGTGCAGTTCGCGACGGTCGCCACGAACACCGCGATCGCCGGTGCTTTCGGTGCCGTCGTCGGGATGCTGTGGATCACCAAGCGCACCGGCAAGCCGGACCCCGGCATGATGGCGAACGGGATGCTGGCGGGCCTCGTGGCCATCACGGCACCGTGCGCGTTCGTCGCACCGTGGGCCGCGGCGGTCATCGGGTGCATCGCCGGGGTGCTCGTCATCGAGACGGTGTTCTTCGTGGAGCGCAGGCTGAAGCTGGATGACCCCGTGGGTGCCATCGCGGTGCACGGCGTGAACGGCATGTTCGGTGTGCTCGCCGTCGGCATCTTCGCGAACGGCAGCTACGGAGCCGCATGGAACGGCTCAGAGGTGAAGGGTGTCGAGGGAATCATCAAGGGTGACTGGGGCCAGCTCGGCGCACAGGCACTCGGCGTGGTCGTGATCCTCGGAGTGATCTTCCCGATCGCGCTCACCTTCTTCACGGTGCAGAACAAGCTGACCAAGGGCGGCATCCGTTCCGCCGAGGAGGACGAGATCCAGGGTCTCGACGTCCCGGAGATGGGCGTGCTCGCCTACCCGGAGTTCGGCGGCAGCAGGTTCTGACCTCGCCACATCCGCGCGGGACCAGCGGCAGCCCCACGAGGGGAGGCCGCGGGTCCTCGCACGTGTGGCCCCGGCCCGGGCAGGGACCCTTCCCGTCGGTGCGCCTAGTCTCGACAACATGACGATGACACCGGACGCACCCGCCAAGTCCGAGCGCTGGACCGCCCAGTGGAAGGAGCTCTACGAGGAGGTCATCAACACGGGTCTGTGCACCGGATGTGCAGGGTGCGTGGTCACGTGTCCCCATGACGTGATCGGGTACGAGCACGAGGAGGGCAAGTACAAGCCGTTCCATCTCGAGGAGGAGCTCGGTCTCGACAACTGCATCCACGGCGAGAAGGGCTGCACCACCTGCACCCGGGCATGCCCGCGGTTCCGTACCTGGGAGTCCAGCGCGAACAAGCATCTCTTCGGCCGCGACCGCGAGGACAACGAGATGGCGGGCATCTGGGAGCAGCTGCTCCTCACCCGCGCGACCGACCGCACCCAGCACGAGAAGGGCCAGGACGGCGGGTTCGTCACCGCGATGCTGTCGTGGTTGCTCGACAACGACTACATCGAGGGTGCCCTCGTGTCGGGTGTCGAGGATGACGACCACTGGAAGGCCAAGCCCGTGCTCGTGCGCACGAAGGACGAGGTGCTCGCCACGGCGGGCTCCCGCTACACGTACTGTGCGAACCCGCTCGCGCTCCGCGATGCCCAGAAGGCCGGTCTCTCCCGGCTCGCTCTCGTGGGCATGGGTTGCCAGGTGTCGTCGCCGCCCACGATGTGGAGCCGCAAGGCGGGCAAGGTCGGCAAGCCGTTCGTGTTCAACATCGGCCTGCTGTGCAGCAAGACCTTCGACGATGCCATCTTCAGCGAGCTCTTCGAGCCCAAGTACGGGCTGAAGAAGCAGGACATGGTGAAGATGAACATCAAGGGCGTCTTCCAGATCTGGATGAAGGACGGCTCGTACCACGAGATCGATCTGAAGGAATGCCACCAGTGGACGCGCCAGGGATGCAAGAGCTGTCCCGACTTCGCCGCCGAACACAGCGATATCGCCACGGGCGGTATCGGCAAGGACAACGACTGGACCCTCACGATCGTGCGCACCGAACTCGGTGAGGAAGTGATCAACCGCATGATCAAGGACGGCGTCATCGAAGCGCGCCCCGCGCAAGAGGACGAGGTCGCGATGAAGTTGTTGCGCACGCTCAGCATCGTCAGCCGTCGTCGTTGGCCCGAGTGGGCCGACAAGGCGCCGAGCGTCGGTGTTCCGCCGCCGAAGAAGAAGGCCGACGGTTCGGCACCGGCCGCGCACTGACATGTCGTTGCATCCTCAGGTGGCGAACCTGCTCGAGGGTCTCGCGGCACTGGACATACCTCCGCTCGAAACCCAGACACCGTCCGACGCCCGCGCGGGGATGAACGCGATGATCGTTCCGTCGAAGGTCGAATTGACCGAGATCCGCGCGGTCGACGCCGACGGAGTGCCCGCTCGCCTGTACCGGCCGTCCTCGGCGACTCCACTCGGATTGCTCGTCTACTACCACGGAGGCGGTTGGGTTCTCGGCGGTCTCGATTCGCACGACGACGTGTGTCGCAAACTGGCGCGCGCGATGGGTCACGCGGTGCTGAGTGTCGATTACCGACTCGCCCCCGAGGCGCCCTTCCCGGCCGCCGTCGAGGATTCGATGCGCGCGTTGCGCTGGGCGCACGCGCACGCGAGCGAACTCGGGATCGAACCGGATCGCATCGCCGTCGGAGGCGACTCGGCCGGAGGAAACCTCGCCGCGGTCGTGGCCAACAACTCGCCGATCACTTTGCGCACACAGATGCTCATCTATCCGGTCACCGATGCGACTCGGTCATCGCAGAGTTACATCGACAACGCGAACGGCTATCGACTCACGGCCGCCGGAATGAAGTGGTTCTGCGATCACTACATCGGATCGGGTTCGGCAACCGACCCGCGGGTGTCACCGCTGCACGCCCCCGCCGAGGTGTTGGCCGGTGCGCCACCCGCATTCGTCATCACCGCCGAGTTCGATCCCTTGCGCGACGAGGGCGAGGCCTACGCCGAGCGACTTATGGCCGCAGGTGTGCCGTGCGCTCTCACGCGGTGGAGCGGAATGATCCACGGGTTCTTCTCGATGAGCGAGATGATCGATCACGGGATGGCCGCGATCGATCAAGCCGCCGATCACGTGAAGCGCGCGCTCGAGGCCTGAGCGAAGACCGCATCGATCATCGGCTCGGTCAGTCGTCCCGTGAACGTGTTCTGCTGACTCGGGTGGAAAGAGCAGATCAACGTGATTCCCGACGGCGTCTCGACCTCGACACCGTGTCCGAATTTCGGACGCGGCCTCACTCCGAACTCGACGCACGCCGCTTCGTAGGCGAATGAACCGAGACAGACCACCACCCGAAGACGATCGAGTGCCTCGAGCTCACGACGCAGGAATGGACGGCACTGATCGCGCTCGCTCGTCTCGGGTTTGTTGTCCGGAGGAGCGCACTTCACCGCCGATGTCACCCACGCGCCGGTCAACTTCAGACCATCGGCCCCGTGCGTCGAGGTGGGCTGGTTGGCGAATCCCGCCTTGTGCATCGCGCGATACAACCAGTCGCCGCTGCGATCACCCGTGAACATGCGGCCGGTTCGATTCGCGCCGTGAGCGGCCGGAGCCAAACCGAGAACCAAGACCGTGGCGCGCGGATCGCCGAACCCGGGCACGGGGCGTCCCCAATAGGTTTCGTCGGCGTACGACGCTCGCTTCTCGACCGCCATGCGTTCGCGCCACGCCACGAGTCGCGGGCATCGTCGACAATCGCACACCTCGCCGTGCAACGTCGACATCACCGCACCACGCGGGCGCGGTGAACCCACGTGCACGTTGCGGGGTGGACGAGACGACGTGACCATGACCCCACTAGGTTGGCATCAGTCATGGCACTCCGGAAACCCGCCCCGAGGAAACCAGCGCCGCCCGCGGCAACGTTGGTGTTGTTGGTTCGTCACGGTCAGACACCGACGACGGGCAAGGTTCTCCCCGGACGAGCTCCCGGACTTCATCTCGCCGAAAGTGGCGTCGCCCAAGCCAAAAAGGTGGCGGAACGCATCTCGGCTCTCGCTCGCATCGACGCCATCTATGCGTCTCCCCTCGAACGCGCCCGCGAGACCGCGGCACCGATCGGTCGAGCGACGGGCACGAAGGTGTCGATCGACAAGGGATTGCTCGAATGCGACTTCGGCGATTGGACCGGAGCCGAACTGAAGAAGTTGATGAAGTTGCCGCAGTGGAACACCGTGCAACGTTCACCGTCGACCTTTCGATTCCCCAACGGCGAGAGTTTCACCGAGATGCAGACCCGCATGGTCTCGACCCTCGATCGCCTGTGCGCGCGTCATCCGGGCGGCACGATCGTGTGCGTGTCCCACGCCGATCCGATCAAGGCCGCCGTGGCCCACGCCATGGGCACTCACATCGATCTCTTTCAGCGCATCGTGATCGGCACCTGCTCGGTGTCGGCCATCGCGTACGCCGGTTCGGGACCGATCGTGTTGACGGTCAATTCCACCGGTGGATCTCTCGCCGAGTTGAGGCCTTCCTGAGGACGCGATGCCCTTCTACGCCGATTTCGATCACGTCGATGTGCTCACCACTGGAGCCATAGGAACGCCGGGGCGACGCACGTTCTATGTGCAGGCCCGCGCCGGCGCACGATCGGTGTCGGTGCGTTGCGAGAAGCACCAGGTCGCCGCGATCTCGCAATACCTTCGGCGCGCGCTGCGCCACCTTCCGGTCCCCGAGGGCCAACCTCCTCGAACCGTGATGCACCTCGCCGAACCGATCTCCGAGGAATTCGTGCTCGGGGCCGTGGCTCTCGAATTCGACCGCTCGGGCGACCGCTTCGTGCTGCACCTCCGCGAGTTCGACACGCCCGACGAGGAGGACACCGACGACGAGGACGATGAAGAGTTGTCCTTCGACGAATCCGAGGAGGAGGGTGCGATCGTGCGCGTGTCGCTCACGCGCGCTCAGGCGGTCGCGTTCTGCGAGCACACCGACCGCGTGGTGGCCGCCGGTCGGCCCGACTGCGTCTACTGCGAGCGTCCCATCGACCCCGACGGTCACTTCTGCCCGCGGATGAACTGAATGGACACTCCCGACATCGACGACCTTCTGCGACGCGGCGACATCGACGTCGAGGGTCGCATGCCCTACAGCAGCAACGCCACGTTCCTCGTCAATCTGCGCGATGAAACATCCGACCGCTCGGGTCGCGCGATCTACAAACCCCTGCGCGGTGAGCGCCCTTTGTGGGATTTCCCGTCCGGCCTGTATCGACGCGAGGTCGCGGCGCGCGTGCTCTCCGACGCGATGGGCTTGCACGTCGTGCCGCCGACGATCGTGCGCGATGGTCCGCTCGGCGAGGGATCGTTGCAGTGGTTCATCGTCGCCCGCTTCGAGGAGCACTACTTCACCTTGTTCGAACAACGCGAGGACTTGCACGATCAATTCCGCAACATCGCCGCATTCGACATCGTGGCGAACAACACCGATCGCAAGAGTGGTCATTGCCTGATCGACGAGAACGATCGGGTGTGGGCAATCGACAACGGCTTGTGCTTCTCGGTCGAATTCAAGCTGCGCACGGTCATCTGGGAATTCGGCGGAGAACCTCTCGGCGACGACCTCCGCGAACGAGTGCGCACGATCGTCACCGATCCCCAGGACGAACTGAACGAATACCTCGACGATGAAGAGATCGCGGCGATGGTCGAGCGGGCCGATCTCTTGTCGCGCGGAGGGGCCTTCCCGATCGACTCCACCGGACACCGCTACCCCTGGCCGATGGTCTGACCATGTCCGACGATCGCTTCGAGCCGGACGACGAACTCGATCGACTCGTCGATCGCGCCGATCTCGACGGACTCGTGCGTCTCATCGACGGGCGATGCGCCTCACGCGATTGGGACGGTCTCTTGCGGGTGCGCGCGTCGTGTCGAGCCGCGACAGCGACCGGACGACAGGTGTGGCCGGCGGCGACGCTCGCCGAATATCGCGCGGCACTGCTCGCTCCCGCCGCGCACGCGTGTCGGATGCTCGAGGAGGATTCGGGTCGATTCACCATCGGACCGCTCACCGAGGTGATCGCTCAGAATCACACCTGGGTCGATCTGGTCGATCACCTTCCCGACGGTCCCCGTCGCTCGTTCGTCGCGTACGAGCGCGTGCTGAGAGGTGATCGTCCCGTCGGCGAGCACGAGAGCATCGACGTGCCGATGATCGTGCTCGATTGGGAACCCGATTACGCGTTGCCGGTCTATTCCGATGATGGCGTGCGCGCCGACTGCCCCATCGACAACTGGCGACACGACTGGACGGTCGTCGACGCGGCCGACATCGCCAACGATGTCGGGGCCGAAGAGATCGGACTCGCCGTGCGCAATCTCGTCGAACCGTGGACCGCCTCATCGAACGGACGCGCCGAGTCGGTGACGGTCGACGGCGGTGTCGCCGAGGTGTTGCGCGCACTCGGGCTGGCGTCGGCGCGCGTCACCGAGATCGACGGTCGATCAGCGCTCGGTTGGCTCGCGTGGTGCGGCGCTTCGGGCGGCGCGCACGGACGGCGTCGCGGTGGAGCCCTCGGGCGTTTCGACACCTGGTGGTTGCTCGCCGCACTCGGTGGGATCCAGTCCGAATGGGACGATCTCGTCGAGTAGAATCGGCTCGCGGACGAACTCGGGGCAGTGGTCGAGAGTCTGCGCTGGTACCGCTACGACGACACGACGACGAGTGGCTACGAATTGAGCCTGATCGCGGTCGACCCCCTCGATGGCTTGGCCATCGGGATGTCGGCGCGAGACACGGCCTGACGCCGCACTCTCGACGCGTGTGAGATCAGCGACCCTGAAGGGCCTCGATCAACTTGGGCAGCACCTTGTGGACGTCGCCCACGATGCCAAGGTCGGCGATACCGAAGATCGGCGCCTCCTTGTCCTTGTTGATCGCGATGATGTTCTTCGAGCCCTTCATGCCGACCATGTGCTGCGTCGCACCCGAGATGCCGGCCGCGATGTACACGCTCGGCTTCACGACCTTGCCGGTCTGGCCGACTTGGTAGCTGTAGGGAACCCAGCCCGCGTCGACGATCGCGCGCGACGCACCGGGAGCACCCTTCAGCAACTTGGCCAGTTGCTCGACCATCTCGTACTTGGCGCTCTCGCCGAGTCCGCGTCCACCCGACACCACGATGTCGGCTTCGTCGAGCTTGGGACCGGTGGTCTCCTCGACGTGCACCGCGGTCACCTTGGCGGTGCCGGTGGCACCGAGTTCTGGAACGCTGACCGCTTGCACCGCAGCCGCACCGCCGCCGGACGCTTCGGGAGCGAACGACTTGGGACGGAACGCGGCGAGGTACGGCGCACCACCGGTGAAGGTGGTCGACACCAACGTGTTGCCTCCGAAGATCGGCGTGGTGACCGTGACCGAATCGCCGTCGGCGGTGACGTCGATGTTGTTCGTGAGCACGGTGCGATCGAGCTTCACCGAGAGACGAGCCATCACGTCACGACCCTCGTACGACTGCGGGAACATCACGAGATCGGGCGAGTCGCCGCCATCGATGACCGACTTCATGGCCGAGGCCACCGCGGCACCGGCGAGGTTGCTGCCGTAGTCGACGCCGAACACCTTGCTCGCGCCATGCGCTCCGAGCGCACCCGCGACGGTGTTGCCGTCACCGGCGACCCACACGCTGACCGAACCACTGAGCGAACGCGCCTTGGTAACCAGTTCGAGCGACGCCGAAGTGGGCGCACCATTCGAAACCTGAGCGAAGACCCAAAGGTTGTTGATTGCCATTGTTCTGTTCCGTTCTCTCGTCCGTTGACTCAGATGACCTTGAGGCCCTCGAGGAAGGCCACGATCTTGCCGAATGCTTCGCCGTCGTCTTCGATGACCTCACCGGCCGCGCGAGCCTCGGCCTGAGCGACGCTCGTGATCTTCTGTCCGGCGCCTTCCCAACCGACGGGAGTGACACCGAGGTCCGAGGCCTTCACCTCGTCGACCGGCTTCGACTTGGCCGCCATGATTCCCTTAAAGCTCGTGTAGCGCGGCTCGACAACGCCGGCCGTCACCGAGATGAGCGCCGGCAGCGGGCAGCTGACTTCGTCGTATCCGGCTTCGGTCTGACGATCGGCCTTCAACACGCCACCATCGATCGACACCTTCTTGGCGAACGTGACCGAGGGAAGTCCGAGAACTTCGGCCATCTGCTCGGGCACGGTTCCGGTGTAACCGTCGCTCGACTCGGTCGCCGCGATGATCAGATCGGCGCCACCGAGACGCTGCACGGCGGCAGCCAGAATCTTGGCGGTCGTCAACGCGTCGCTTCCCTGCAACGCCGGGTCGCTCACGAGCACGGCCTTGGCCGCACCCATCGCCAACGCGGTGCGCAGACCGGCGGTCTCGCTATTGGGAGCCATCGACACAAGGCTCACTTCTCCGCCACCCGCGGCATCGACCAATTGCAACGCCATCTCGACGCCGTAACTGTCGGACTCGTCGAGGATGAGCTTGCCGTCGCGCTTCAGGGCGTTGTTGCCGTCGAGGGCGCCGGGATTGGCCGGGTCGGGGATCTGCTTGACACAGACGATGATGTTCATAGAACCTGCATTCTGCTCGCTTGTGCGTCCGTTCACACAACCCGTCGGGCCCCAAAACGACCCTGGTGACGGACGGCTCAGGGCCCCGAGAGCGCGGCTGGTACGGTCGTTCGCAGTGCGCATCCTGTTGGTCGTCAACTCCTTCGCCTCGTCGGTCACCGCCCGCAACACGGTCATCGTCCACCGGGCGTTGTCCCGGGATCACGAGGTTCAGGTGGTCGAGACCAATCGACGCGGCCACGCCACCCGTTTCGCCCAGGACGCCGCCCACCGAGGGGTCGATTTGGTCGTCTCTTTCGGGGGCGACGGCACCCTCAACGAGGTCGCCACCGGCGTGGCCGGCACCGAGACTGCTCTCGGAGTGCTGCCCGGCGGCAGCACGAACGTTTTCGCCCGAACCATCGGACTACCGAACGACCCGACAACCGCGGTCGGACGTTTGGTCGACGGTCTGACCGATCCCGACGCCAACATCAGGCCGATCGGGCTCGGTCGGGTGAACGGACGTTTCTTCTGTTTCCACACCGGAGTGGGTTACGACGCGGCCGTGGTGCGCGCCGTCGAAACACGGGCCTCGCTCAAGCGTTGGGCCGGTCACCCACTCTTCATTTACGCCGCGTTGAAGACGTGGCTCGTCGGATACGACCGCCGCCACCCACACTTCTCGGTCACCGCCGACGGTGCGATCGGTGGGCCGGGCGGACTGGTGATCGATCCCTCCGATGGAATCGCTCGCCGATTCGATCCGTCGCGCACCGTGAGCGACGGTTACTTCACCGTCGTGATGAACACGAATCCCTACACGTTCCTCGGCAATCGACCACTCGATCTCTCACCCGCCGCCGGACTCGACAAGCCTCTCGTCGCGATCACGTTCCGCACGATGTCGGCGTCGGCGATCATCGGAACGCTTCTCGGTGCACTCAAGGGTGGGGGCGTTCAGCCCAGCGAGCACGTGGCGTCATTCGAGAACGTCGAGGAATTGATCATCGAGCATCATTCGCCGTTCCCGTATCAGGTCGACGGCGACTATCTCGGCGAAACCGGTCGACTGCATTTTCGCCACGTGCCCGACGCGGTGCGACTGCTGTTCCCCGTCGACGCTCACTGAACGATCGTCAGTGCGACATCGGGAACGTTCGTGCAGATTCCATCGACGCCCCACGACACCAGATCGCGCATGCGCTCGGGATCGTCGCAGGTCCAGACGTTCACACTCAGACCGGCGGCGTGGAAATCGTCGATCATCGATTGATCGACGGAACCGAACCACGGATGCAGCGCCACATGACCGCGTTCACGCAACCAACCGATGCATTCAGGACGGTCCGTCACCTGCACGGTGAGCCATGCGGTCCGAATCGCCGGGCGCAACGAACGGCATCGATCGATCGTCTCGCGACGGAAAGATGAGATGACCCACTGACCGTCGCCTTCGGATCGGTCGGCGAGGCAGGCGATCGTGTCGTCAGCGATCGATTCGGTCGGATCGAAGTCGGGCTCGCTAGGATCGTTCTTGATTTCGACGTTCACCCACATCGGTCGACAGGCGTCGAGGGCCTCGTCGAGCGTGCACACGTGTTCGGGAAGATCGGCGAAGTTCGATTCGGAGATCACGCGACCATCATCGAGCGTCGGGTTGTGGTGGACGACCAACACTCCATCCAGAGTTCGGCGCACGTCGAGCTCGGCCGCGTGCGAACCCATCGCGACGGCTCGTCGAAAAGCCGCGACGGTGTTCTCGTTCTCCGCTTTCGACGCACCGCGATGGGCGATCACCTGAGTAGCCGACACCGAACCCTCCCTGCTCGCAATGCGACACACGCTCGACCGACATCGCTCTGCCACAACAGTTTCGTCCTGTCAATGAGATGTGACCCAATCCTCTCGATTTTTTCCCGAACATTCCTTTGTCCGGAGGCAAAAAAATCGGGCCAACCTCTTGCCTGTTCACCTTGCGTTTGCCAACCTTGACACGTCCCCGAATCCCCCGCGGGATCTTCGCCCCTCGAGCCAGCAACGGAGTTCAACGTGTCGATTCTTGCTTCAGCCCTCGCCCTCGGATCCGCCGATTATTCGTGGCGAACGGAGGCCATCTGCCGTGACACCGATCCGGAATTGTTCTTCCCGATCGGCACAACCGGACAGGCGTTGTTGCAGATCGATCGGGCCAAGCAAGTGTGCAACGAATGCAACGTGCGCGTGAGCTGCCTCGAATTCGCCCTCGAGACCAACCAGGACTCGGGCATCTGGGGCGGCACCTCGGAAGAGGAGCGACGCGACATTCGTCGACAGATTGCGGCGCGCAATCGCGCGGCTCAGCAGAACCGCACCGTCTCCCCCGCTTCCTGACCGCTCAGCGCGGCAAGCGCAGATCGACCACGGTGCCGTCGCCTCGGCGGTGAGCCTCGATACCGACCGCCACGAAATCCTCGGGTGCGCCCGGACGGATCGAGATCGTTCCGTTCAGTTCGGTCGTCACCAGAGTGCGCACGATCGACAACCCGAGTCCGGTCGCACCATTGAGGTCGAAGCCGGGGTCGAGGCCACGACCATCGTTCACCACCCGGATCTCGATCTCATCGTCGTCGCCACCGAGATCGACCACCACGGTGCCGCCATCACTTCCCTCGGGGAAGCCGTGATCGACAGCGTTCTGCAACAACTCGGTGAGCACCACCGACAGCGGGGTGGCGATCGTCGCCGGAAGACGTCCGCCATCACCCTGCACCAGGAATCGAACCGGTCGATCGGGTGATTGCAGACCTTCCTCGGCCAGACGCATCAACGGGCGCACGATTTCGATGAATGCCACATCATCGCCGGGTTCGCGCGACAGCGTCTCGTGCACGAGAGCGATGGTGCGAATGCGTCGCACGCTCTCCTGCACCGCGGCCTTGGCCTCGGGCGACTCGAGACGACGAGCCTGCAGGCGGAGCAACGAGGAGATCGTCTGCAGGTTGTTCTTCACGCGGTGGTGAATCTCGCGAATCGTCGCGTCCTTCGACAGCAACATGCGATCTCGTCGACGCAACTCGGTGACGTCGCGAATCAGGAGCACCCCGCCGGTCACCACTTCGTCGGCGATGATCGGAATGCAGCGCACCAACAGCGTGACGTCGGCGGTCTGATCGAACTCCTCGATCACTGGTTCGAATCTTTCGTACGCCTGACGTACCGGGCTGTCAGCGAATCCCAACTCACTGAGGGCCTGACCGATCACGTTCGACGTGATACCCACGCGGTGCAACGCCGACACGGCGTTCGGCGACGCGTAGCGGATCACGGCGTTCTCATCGAGCACGATCGCGCCGTCGCCCACGCGCGGTGCGGCCGACAGATCGGCGGCGCGACCCTCGAAGGGGAACGCGCCGATCGAGATCATCTCGGCGAAACGTTGGAAGATCGAGAGGTACGTGCGTTCGAGTTCGCCCGGCTGTCGACTGGTCTTCGAGCTCCATTCGCGCGTGAGGACCGCGATCGGCGCCTCGGCGCCTCGCACCGGAATCGCGAGCACGTGCACCGAGTCGCCCATGCCCGCCTTGTGCAGTTCTCCCTCGCGTATCGCGCCCGACGCGAAGGCGTCAGCCAGCAGGCTCACCTCGTCGCGGCTGGCCTCGGTGTCGACGAGATCGGTGCGATAGATCGTCTGTCCGGTCGCCGGCCGCACTTGGGCTCCGATCACCCAACGTCCGTCCTTGGTCGGCAGATACAGAATCAGGTCGGCGAAACACAGGTCGGCCAACATCCCCCACTCGCCGATCAACTGCTGCAGATGAGCGGTGTCGTCCTTCGATGTCTCCGTGTGCTGACGGAGAAGTTCGGCCAGGGTCGCCATGACTACGAGTCTGCCCCATCGGACTCGGCCGAGGGGTCATTCCCGAGGGTGCTCAGCCTCCGAAGCCGATTCGACGATCGCCGTCGGTCGAACCGATCTCGACGTAGGCGATTTTGGCGGCGGGGACGGCGATGGTGCGTCCCTTCTTGTCGACCAGCCACAACACATCGACCGCACCGGACAAGGCGGCTTCGATCTTGGCCTTGGTCGCATCGTGCTCGCCGTCGGCCTGCTCGAGGGTGATCTCCCGCGCCGCTTGGGTCACGCCGATTCGAATGTCCACGATGTTCCTCCTCGAACTCGACGAAACGCTACCGCCGAACGAATGTCAGACCGCAGTCGCGCAGAAGGTATTGCCCTGCGGCAGCGACTCGATCGTCGACACATCGGCGTCGCCGTACAACGCCGAGAGCATCCCTTTCACCATTCCACGATCGACCGCACAGATCACCGGGTGCTCGATCGCCACGTCACCGAACGGGCAGTGAGTGATGAAGATGCGCAGTTGGGTGTTGCGCTTTTCGGTGTGCGCGGCGAATCCGTGCGCCGGCAGCGCGTCGGCGACGGCCTGCTTCGCCGAACGCACACTGCGTTGACCGGCGGCGAGGTCGGACCCCGTGAGGGCGGCGGCCAGCGCGCGACCGTCTTCGTGC
>JBJTIO010000137.1:0-21359 GCA_046095045.1 Actinomycetota bacterium | reverse complement strand
TCGCCCGGGCCGTCGCCGGTGGGAGCACGCCCCTCGCGTTCGGCGCGCAAGCGCATCACTTCGGTCGTCACGTGCCCGGGATTCAGGCTGTACGCGCGCATGCCATCCCCCGCGTGTTCGGCGTTCAGCACACCGGCCACTCGATGCGCCGCACCCTTGGCCATCGCGTAGGCCACGCCCCAACCGCCCTCGCCCGCCGGACGCCGCGGGGTCAACGTGGCCGCACCCGAGGTGAGGTGCACGTACACGCCTCGTCCGGTCGACAACATGCCGGGGAGGAACGCCTTCAACAGAATCAGCGGGGCTACGGCGTCGCCCTCGACGACCGTGCGCAACAGATCGATCGGCAGATCTCGGAATCGATCGTTCACGCCCGGACCCTGATAGATCGCGTTCGACACCAGGGTGTCGACGACCCCGAACTCGGCGAGCGCGCGAGCAGCGGCTGCTTCGACCGAACCGGCATCGGCGAGGTTCAACGCCACACCGACGACCCGGGACGATGAGCCACTGCGAACCAGTTCCCGACGACACTCGTCGATCACGTCAGCGAGTGTTCCCGATAATTCGACTCCGGTGAGTGGATCGCCGACCGTCGTGCCGTCGAAGCGAGCGACACCATCGATCGAGCGCGCCGTCAGCACAAGATGATGTCCTCGTCGGGCGAGAGCGATCGCCGTTTCGCGACCGATGCCACGACTGGCTCCGGTCACCATCACGACGCGCGGCACCGATGTCGTCATCTCCACCTCTCCCGATCGAGACTGTACGGTGAGCCCATGTCCACGGCGAACTCCGAGAAGCAACTGCGTTTCGATGGTCGGGTCGCGATCGTGACCGGGGCGGGTCGCGGACTCGGACGCGAACACGCACTGGCCCTCGCCGAACGTGGCGCGATGGTGGTCGTCAACGACGTGAACTCCGAGCACGCGAATCGCACGACCGACGACATCGTCTCGCGTGGAGGTCGAGCGGTCGCCGACACGAACACCGTGGCCACGGCGCACGGTGCCGAGGCGATCGTGCGCTGCGCCCTCGACGCATTCGGCGCGTTGCACATCGTGCTCAACAACGCCGGTCGCGGTGGTCCCGGCGGATTGATCGAGGATGCTCCGCTCGAGTTGGTCGACACCATCGTCGCGACCCACATGGTGGGCACGTATCTCGTGTGCCGCGCCGCGTGGCCGACGTTGAAGGCGCAGGGCTACGGACGGGTGCTGATCACCGCGTCGAGCGCGGCGATCGGCAACGGCGGCATGGCCGCGTATTCGATGGCGAAGTCGGGTCTGCTCGGTCTCACTCGTTCACTCGCGATCGAGGGAGCCGACCATGGCATCAAGGTGAACGCCCTCATGCCCATCGGATACACGCGGTCCGCCGCTCTCAACCCGAACGAGGACACCCGTCGCTGGATGGAACAGAACTTCCCACCGCACCTCTGCGCGGTGGCGGCGATCGTGCTCCTGCACGAGCGGGCTCCGGCATCGGGCGACTTCTTCCCCACCGGGGCCGGTCGCACCGCGATGATCGGTTCGATCACGACGCCGGGCTGGAGCGGCGGTCCGACGGCCGACGCCGAGGCCCTCCTCGCGCGATGGTCCGACGTGGTCGACCCGGCCGGCGCGACCTGGATGCGCCACAGTCGCGATGACCTCGGGTTCTACACCGGCGACGCCGCCTTCCCCGGCTAGGTGGGGTTCCCCGAGTTTCTGACAGACTGTCAGAAACCGCGGAACGCCCGCGAACACCCCCGGGGAATGCATGCACATCGGTGACACACCACAAGAGGCGGCGTACCGCGCCGAGGCTCGCACGTGGCTCGAGGCCCACGCTTCACGCAAGAGCGACCCGAGCGTCGATCACACCCGCGATCTCGCCGCTCACGTGCAGGCATGCCGCGACTGGCAACGCGTGCTCTTCGATCACGGATGGGCGGGCATCACGTGGCCGACGCAGTACGGCGGCAAGGGTGCCAGTGCGATCCAAGCGGCGATCTTCAACGAGGAGATGGCCCAGTTCGACGTCGCCGTCGGCACCTTCGCGGTGAGCATCGGCATGGTGGGACCGACCCTCATCGCTCACGGCACTCCCGAGCAGCAATCGAAGCACCTCGCCCCGATCCTGAAAGGCGAGGAGGTCTGGTGCCAGTTGTTCAGCGAGCCCGGTTCGGGAAGCGACCTCGCGTCTCTCGGCACGCGCGCCGTGCGCGACGGGGACGATTGGATCGTGAACGGGCAGAAGGTCTGGACGAGCCTCGGACAGTTCGCCGATTACGCGATCCTGTTGGCGCGCACCGATCCCGATCAGCCCAAGCACGCGGGCATCACGTACTTCATTCTCGACATGCGCACGCCGGGCATCGAGGTGCGACCCATCACGCAGATCACCGGAGTTCAGCACTTCAACGAGACCTTCCTCACCGACGTCCGCATCCCGCACGCCAACGTGCTCGGTGATGTGAACGAGGGTTGGAAGGTCGCCCAGACCACGCTCGCGAACGAGCGAAACTTCATCGGGTCGGGCGGATCGTGGAGTGCGACGGATCTCATCGACCTCGCGCAACGTCGCGGTGTCGCCCACGACCCCCATGTGCGCCAACGATTGGCCGAAGCGGTCGGTCGACAGGAGACGCTGAAGTACCTCGGGTTTCGCATGCGCACCGCGATGAGCCAACGGCGCATGCCCGGACCCGAGATGCTCACCCTCAAACTCGCCTTCGCCAATCACTGGAAGTCGAGTGCCGAGACCGCCGTCGCGATCCTCGGCGCCGATGCCATGTTGTGGGGCGACGACGCCACCGAGGACAACCGTTGGGGTCAGCATCTCTTGAGCCAATTCGCCATCCGCATTGGCGGTGGCACCGACGAGATCCAGCACAACATCATCGCCGAACGCGGTCTCGGATTGCCCCGTGAACCCCAGCCCGACAAGGACCAGCCGTGGCGGTCGCTCAGTCGGGTCGGATGAAGGAGAACAACGTGTCGAACTCCAGTGATGTGATCGTCGATTCAACTCCGGAAGCCAAGGCGGCTTTCTACGCCGAGTTGCAGTCGTTCGTCGGTCTCGAGATCGGCGATCCGATGCCGGCTCCCGACGAAGTGAACCTTCCCATGATTCGGCATCTCGTCGAGGCCGTCGGCGATCGCAACCCGATCTACACCGACGCCGATGCCGCGGCACGCAGTATCCACGGGGGCATCGTCGCTCCCCCGACCATGTTGCAGGCATGGGTGATGCACGGCATCGACGGACCGCAACGCGGCGGTGACGGACCATACGAGAAGATGAACAACCTGCTCTTCTCACGCGGCTTCACGAGCGTGGTCGGCACCAATAGCGAGCAGACCTACAAGCGTTATTTGCGCCCCGGTGATCGCCTCACGATGCGCACCGTCATCGACAGCATCAGCGACGAGAAGACGACGGGATTGGGAACGGGTCACTTCGTGAGCACCCGACAGGATTACTACGACGCCGACAACGAACTCGTCGGCTCGATGTTGTTCCGCATCTTCCGCTTCCAACCCAAGGCCAAAACACCGGCCGCCAAGCCGAAGCCGCCACGACCGCGACCGGCGACCACGCACGACAATCAGTGGTGGTTCGACGAGTTGAACGCCGGACGCCTGTGTGCCCAAGCGTGCACCGAATGCGGTCGCGTGCGCTTCCCCACCGGCCCGATGTGCCCGTCGTGCCACGCACTCGGACACGAGCGCGTCGACATGCCGATGTCGGGAACGATCCACAGTTACGTCGTCGCCCACTACCCGCAGGTGCCGAGCTTCGATTATCCGCTACCGATCGTTCTCGTCGACATCGATCCCAGCACCTCGCACGCGGGCCGACCCGGCAACGAATCGGTGCGCATGATCATGAACACCGCCGACACACCCGAATCGGCTCTCGTCGTCGGAGCTCGCGTGCGCATCGAGATCCGCGCGACCGACGCCGAGATGAAACTTCCCTTCGCCATCGTCGAATCGAACGGAGCCGCACAATGAACTTCGATCTCTCCGAGGAACAGCAGGTCATCAAGGACCTCGCGCTCCAGATCTTCTCGGGTCAAGCCACCGTCGAACGCGTGAAGGCGGTCGAGAAGGCCGATGGATTCGATCGCGATCTCTGGAACCAGTTGGCCAACAGCGGGATTCAGGCGCTGTGCGTGCCGGAGAGTTTCGGAGGTAGCGGTTTCGGTGCGGTCGAACTGTCGCTCGCTCTCATGGGACAGGGGCGTCACGTGGCACCGGTCCCGTTGTGGGCGAGTGGCGTCGCCGCGCTCGCCCTGTCGGACTTCGGCAACGAGTCCCAGCAAGCCACGCATCTGCCCGGAATCGCGAGTGGTGACACCGTGGTTGGCATCGCACTCGCCGAGTCCGGAGCGAACGATGTCATGCGGCCCGCGGTGGTGGCGACAACGGCGAACGGTCGGGTGACGGTGCGCGGCTTCAAGCCGGCCGTTCCCTTCGCCCAACACGCGTCGTTGTTGATCGTTCCGGTGCTCCTCGACGGGGTCGAACAGATAGTTCTTCTCGACCCCAACCAGTCCGGCGTCACTCGCACGCCCGTGACGACCACCAATCACGAGCCGCACGCTCACGTCGACATCGACACCGAAGTGTCGGTCGATGCCGTGCTCGGACACGGCGCCGGTATCGATGGGCGCGAGGCCCTGCGTTCGCTGTTCGAACACTCTCTCGCCGCACTCGCCGCCATTCAGGTCGGTGTCGCCGAGGGATCGCTCGCTCTCACCGCCTCGCACCTGTCGGGACGCACCCAGTTCGGCAAGCCACTGTCGGCCTTCCAAGCCACAACACAACGCGCCGCCGATGGATACATCACCACCGAGGCCATGCGAGTGACGTCGTTGAATGCGGCGTGGCGTCTCGCCGAGGGCTTCGATGCCCGTCGCGACGTCGCGGTGGCGGCGTACTGGGCGAGTGAAGGTGCCCAGCAGGTCGTGACGGCCGCCCAACATTTGCACGGAGGTATCGGGGCCGACGTCGACTATCCCGTGCACCGCTACTTCCTGTGGGGCATCCAGTTGGCGAGCGTGCTCGGTTCGGCCAGTGCGCATCTCTCCCGACTCGGCAACCTGATCGCGAGGACCTGATCATGGCGACGACTCTTCCCGAGACCCGAACGTTCGCGAGCGTGAACGTGGGCGATGAGATCGCCCCGTTCGAACTTCCTCTCACTCGAACGTTGATCGTCAGCACCGCAATCGCCACCCGCGACTATCAGGTGGTGCACCACGATCCGACCATCGCCGCCGAGCGTGGATCGAAGGACATCATCATGAACATCCTGACGTCGAACGCGTTCGCCGGCCGTTACGTCACCGACTGGTCCGGACCTAACGCGTTCATCTCGTCGGTCAAGGTCCGCCTCGGCGCTCCGAACTATCCCGGTGACACCATGACCATCTCCGGGACCGTCACCGCCAAGGACGATGCGACTCGTACCGTCACGATCGCCGTCAAAGGTTCGAACTCGCTCGGGGATCACATGAACGTCACGGTCGAGGTGGTGCTGCCATGAGCATCAACCGACCGGGCAATCGTTTGGGCGGAAAGGCCGCCATCACCGGCATCGGCGCCACCGAGTTCTCCAAGGATTCGGGCCGCAGCGAGATGAGCCTCGCGAGCGAGGCCGTCGCCGCGGCCATCGCCGACGCCGGATTGAAGCCGTCCGACATCGACGGCATGGTCACCTACAGCACCGACAACAACCCCGACGTCGAGATCGCTCGCCACGTCGGAATCGGATCGCTCCGCCACTTCAGTCGCGTCCACTACGGCGGAGGTGCGGCCTGCGGAACGATCGTGATGGCCGCCATGGCCGTCGCGACCGGCGTCGCCGACGCCGTGGTGTGCTATCGCGCGTTCAACGAGCGCAGTGGTCGTCGATTCGGCGCGGGCGTGCAGGATCTCCCACTCGCCGCCACCGCCGAGCGGGCGCAGTTCTCGTGGACCACCCCGTTCGGGCAACTCACCCCTGCGTCGTGGGTCGCCATGGTGGCTCGCCGTTACATGCACCTTTACGGCGCCACCTCGGAGGATTTCGGACGCGTCGCGGTCGCGGGCCGCAAGCACGCGGCCAACAATCCGGCCGCGTGGTTCTACAACGAGCCGATCACGCTCGAGGAGCATCAGGCGAGTCGTTGGATCGTCGATCCGTTGCACCTGCTCGATTGCTGTCAGGAGAGCGACGGTGGACAAGCCCTGGTCGTCGTCAGTGCCGAACGTGCGCGCGACTTGCCGAACAAACCGGCCCTCATCGTCGCCGGCGCTCAAGGCGCGGGCGAGGAACAGTGGACCATGACGTCGTTCTTCCGCGACGACATCGCCCAGTTGCCCGAGATGAAGGTCGTCGCCGACGAACTCTGGACCTCCTCGGGACTCCGCCCGTCCGACATCCAGACCGCGATCCTCTACGACCACTTCACTCCGTACGTTCTCATGCAACTCGAGGAGTTCGGCTTCTGCGCGCGGGGTGAAGCCAAGGACTTCATCGCCGATGGTGCGCTCGAGCTCGGCGGACGACTGCCGATCAACACCCACGGCGGACAGTTGGGCGAGGCCTACATCCACGGCATGAACGGCATCGCCGAAGCGGTGCGGCAGATTCGTGGGACGAGCGTGAACCAGGTGGATAGTGTCGAGAATGTTCTCGTGACGGCGGGGACGGGGGTGCCCACGAGCGGGCTGATTCTGGGGGTCGACCGTTGAGTCAGGACACGAATGCCGCGTTGAGTTTCGAGAACCTCGACGTCATCTCGAACGACGCGTACCGCAATGGTCCCCCGCACGAGATTTTCGCCGAACTGCGCCGCGAGGCACCGATCGCACGTCATCGCGGCATCGAACCCGGCTATCCCGCATCGTTCTGGGCTCTCACCCGCCACGCCGACATCGTCGAAGTGAGCCGCAAGTTCCACGTGTACTCGTCGGCGAAGAAGGGTTCGCTCATGAACCAGGATCGCCCCGATCTCGAGGCGGCTCGGTTGATGATCGACCTCGATCCCCCGGATCACACGCGCCTCAAGAGCCTCGTCAACCGCGGATTCACGCCCAAGGCGATGCGCATGCTCGAAGCCCACTTCCGCGACGTCGCGGTGTCGCTCATCGAGGAGGCTCTCGAGGCCGGCGAGATCGACTTCGTCGACAAAGTCTCGGCCGAGTTGCCCTTGATCGCGATCGCCGAATTGGTCGGCATCCCGGTCGAGGATCGGCGCAAGGTGTTCGACTGGTCGAACACGATGATCGGATCGACCGATCCCGACTTCAACGCCGATCCCAACGCGCCGATGATCGCCTCGATGGAGTTGTACGCCTACTCGAACGAGTTGGCTCTGCAACGAAAGGCCGAGCCGAAGGACGACATCATCACCACCCTCATCTCCGAGCACGACGGGGACGTGCTCTCCGAGCACGAGTTCGACCTCTTCATGCTCCTGCTCGCGGTGGCCGGCAACGAGACCACGCGCAACGGCATCAGCCACGGAACCCTCGCGATGATCGAGCACCCCGATCAGTGGACCAAGTTGAAGAACGATCCGTCCCTCGTCACGACCGCCGTCGAGGAGATCCTGCGCTGGGGCACGCCGGTGAACAACTTCGCCCGCACCGCGGTGTGCGACGTCGAACTGCACGGAGTCACCATCAAGGAGGGCGAGACGGTCAGCATGCTGTATCCGTCGGCCAACCGCGACGAGACGGTCTTCTCCAACCCGAACACCTTCGACATCACGCGCAATCCGAACCCGCACGTCACCTTCGGTGGAGGCGGTCCGCATTTCTGCCTCGGTGCCAATCTCGCTCGACTCGAGATGCGCATCCTCTTCGAGGAGATGGCCAAGCGACTCGACACGATCGAGCTCGCGGGCGAAGTGCGCAAGTTGCGCTCGAGCTTCATCCACGGCATCAAGACGTTGCCGGTTCGTCTCACCCCCGCCAAGTAATCCCCCACAGTCAGGAGCACCTCATGGGCAAACCCGTCATCATCGAAGCCGGTCGTTCGGCGATCGGAAAGCGCAACGGATACTTCGCCGACGTTCATGCCGTCACCTTGCTCGGTCGCATTCAGGCCGGCGTGCTGCAACGCGCGGGTGTCGACCCGATGTCGGTCGGTCAGGTCGTTGGTGGCTGCGTCACCCAAGCCGGCGAACAAGCGAGCAACGTGTCGCGCACCGCGTGGCTGAACGAGGGACTGCCGTGGCAGGTTGCCGCCACCACGATCGATTGCCAGTGCGGCTCGAGCCAGCAGGCCAATCACATGATCCACAACATGATCGCCGCCGGAGTGATCGATGCCGGCATGGCGTGCGGTGTCGAGCACATGAGCAAGGTGTGGCTCGGTGCGAACGTGCCTCGGCTCGGCGAGGGCACCGACGTGACGTTCCTCAACGGAAGTTCCAAGCCGGCCGACTTCTCGCTCGACATGCCCGATCAGTTCGGCGCCGCCGAGCGCATCGCGTCGCGTCGCGGCATCACCCGCGCCGACGTCGATTATCTCGGACTGATCTCACAGCAGAAAGCTCTTCGCGCGACCGAGGAAGGTCGATTCGAGCGCGAGATCATTCCGGTCGACGTGACCGATGCCGAGGGCAACACCAGCACCATCACCCGTGACGGTGGCCTGCGCGAGACCACGGCCGAGAAGTTGGCCTCGCTCAACCCGGTGCTTCCCGATGGCATTCACACCGCCGGCAACAGCAGCCAGATCAGCGACGGCGCCGCCGCCGTGTTGTGGATGGACGAGGACCGTGCTCGGGCCGAAGGATTGCGTCCGCGGGCCCGCATCGTCGCTCAGTGCCTCGTCGGCGCCGAGCCGTACTACCACCTCGACGGACCGGTGCAGGCGACCGAGAAGGTGCTGGCCGATGCCGGCATGAAGATGTCCGACATCGACATCGTCGAGATCAACGAGGCCTTCGCCAGCGTCGTGCTGTCGTGGGCCAAGGTGCATGGCGTGAGCCGCGACGAGTTGATGACCAAGGTGAACGTCAACGGCGGTGCGATCGCCCTCGGTCACCCGGTGGGTTCGACCGGTAGTCGCCTCATCACGACGGCGCTGCACGAACTCGAGCGCTCCGATAAGGAGTTCGCGCTCGTGACGATGTGCTGTGGCGGCGCGGTGTCGACCGGCACGATCATTCAGCGCATCTGATCGCGCGCGATCAGCGCGTTGAACGCACCAGGCCGAGGCCGGCCGTCGCGACCAATTCGCGTTGAATCTCGTTCACGCCACCGCCGAAGGTGTTGATCTGTGCGGCGCGAGCGGCTCGCTCGACCTCGCCATGAATCACGGCTCCCGCGGAACCATCGCGCAGGTGCGACACCGGTCCGAGGATTCCTTGCATGATGCGATACACCTCGACGGCGCGCTCGGTGCCGAACACCTTCACGCCGCTGGCTTCGGCCGGTCCGAGAGTGTTGTCGGCGACGCTCTGAGCGAGCTTCCACGTCATCAATCGAATGGCGTCGAGCAAGGCGTGGCACTTGGCCAGGTCTTGCTGAACCCAAGCGACATCGATCATCTTCTCGCCGTCGGCGCCACCGGACGGAGTGACGCGACACCACGTGGTGACGTCGTCGAGAAGGCGCTCGGTGAGCCCCGACAGCGCGGCCAATCCGACGCGCTCGTGGTTGAGCTGCATCGTGATCAACTTCCAGCCGCCGTTGATCTGGCCGATCACGTTCTCTTTCGGAACGCGCACGTCGGTGTAGTACGTGGCGGTGGTGACGACGCCACCAACCGTCACGATCGGCGTCCACTCGAAGCCCTTCACGTTGGTGGGAACGATGATGATGCTGATGCCCTGATGCTTGGGCGCATCGGGGTCGGTGCGGCAAGCGAGCCAAACGTAATCACTCTGGTTCGCGCCCGAGGTGTAGACCTTGTTGCCGTTGATCACCCATTCGTCGCCGTCGAGCACCGCCGACGTGCGCAAACTGGCGAGGTCGGTGCCGGCTTCGGGTTCGGTGTATCCGATCGCGAAGTTGATCTCGCCCTTCAGAATGCCGGTGAGGTACTGATCCTTCTGCGCCTGCGTGCCGTGCGCCATGATCGCTGGTCCGACGGTGTTGACGGTCACGAACGGGAACGGGGCATGCGCGCGCTGAATCTCGTCGAACATGATGAACTGATCGGTCGCCGGTCGACCCTGACCACCGAACTCCTTCGGCCAACCGAGGCCGAGCCAGCCGTCGGCTCCCAAGCGCCGAACCAACTCGCGGAACAGCGGCTTGCCCTCACCGGACTCGCCGAGTTCGGCGCGCACTTCGGGGGTGAGCATGGCGGCGAAGTATTCGCGGAGTTCCTTGCGCAGGGCCTGCTGATCGGGTGTTTCGGCGAGGTACATGAAGCGAACCCTACAGCACGATCTGACGGCCCATCAGAAACGGAGCGGCGGGTTTTTGCTGGTCGGGTGTGACGTTCGTGGCGGGGTATCGGACCGCGGGTCGCCGAGCGGGTAGACACGAGGGGTGCGTTTGATCCACCCCCACTCGGTCGAGGTGTCCGTCGAGGACGCGTACGACCTCTCGGGGCGTCCCGAACGCACTGGGCGTCCGTGGATCGTGATGTCGATGATCAGCACCGCCGACGGCGCGGTGTCGCTCGAGGGCAACTCGGCCCAACTTGGTGGTCCCGTCGACCGCGAGATCTTCCTGCATCTCCACCGCAACGGAGACAGCGTGCTGGTCGGTGCCGAGACCGTGCGTCAGGACGGCTACAGCCCCCTGCCGGCACATCAGGTTCTCGTGGTGGTCTCGGAATCGGGCGACCTCGGGCGCAACGCGTCGGCACTCACCGCGTCGGGCAACACCCGGATTGTCGCAGGCGATGTGCGCGACATCGTGGGCGACCTACCCGGGAAATTGTGCGTGCTCGAGGGCGGACCGATGCTCAACGCACAGATGCTCGCCGCCGACCTCGTCGACGAGATCTGCCTCACCATCGCACCGCGCTTCGTCAGCGGCACGAGCCCGCGAATCGCCACGGGGCCGTTGGCATTGCGCGAGCCCTGGACGCTCGCCCACATCGGAACCGACGACGGGTTCTTGTTCCTGCGCTATCTCCGTCGTCTCGACTGATCTCAGCCGAGTGTGATCGGCGGCAGGCTCGCCACGGGCGGCCGCTCACCGAGATTCAACTCGACCACATCGCCGTTCTTGCGCACGAGCGTCGACTCCGTTCGCGGGGGTTGCGGTGTGCGCGCCAACAACGTGGCGGCCACCTCGGCGGCCTGGATCGCGAGCGTCTCGAGTTTGTGGTGTCGGTGCAATCGAACACCGAGATCGACCTGAGCGAGGCTCGCAACACCGAATCTCTCGGCCATGTCGATGACCATGCCGATCTCGACACCCCACCCCGTGGAGAACGGAATCTGCTCGAGCATCGATCGTCGCCCGGCGAACTCGCCGGCAAGGGGTTGTTCGAGTCGCGCTAGTTCGGGGAAGAAGAGCGATAGCAGGGGACGCGCGACCAATTCGGTGGTGCGACCTCCACCGCCCAAGTGCGACGGACGGTCGTAACTGGCCTTCACCAGACCCACCGACTCGTCGATCAACAACGGCATCACGAGCCGCACGATCCAGTCGGTGGTGAAGCTCGTGATGTCACCGTCGATCCACACGACGATGTCACCCCGACTCGCGATCAAACTCGCCCACAACGCGTTGCCCTTGCCGTTCGCCGAACCACGGAACATGTGCACCTCGTCGACGTGAACGACCGTCGCGCCGGCCTCGAGCGCGATGTCACCCGTACCGTCGACGGAGTCGTCGTCGAGCACCACGAGCTCATCGACGAGTGTTCCGACGAGCGCGGGCTCGATCAAGCGCACCAGATCACCGATGGTCTCGGCTTCGTTGCGACACGGGATGCACACCGACACGGTGCGACCGGCTTTCATGAGCAAGGCTGTCTCGAGCGTCCACCCACTCGGATCGAATGTCTTCACACTCATGTCGTCCCGCTTCGTTCGCCTAATCTGCCAGCCATGTTCTTGTACGGCGTGGTCAACGCCTCACCCGATTCGTTGAACACGGATTCGATCGCTCTCGACGCTACCGCCGCCACACGGCGGGCCGAATACCTTCTCGCGAACGGTTGCGACGGCATCGATCTCGGTGGGCAAGGCAGCACCGACAACGCGACCGTCGTTCCCTGGCAGGAGGAATGGGAACGCCTCGAGTCGATCGTGAAAGCTCTCGCCGCATTCGGCGTGCCACTCAGCATCGACTCGTGGAAGCCCGAGGTCACGCGCCGAGCGCTCGAGAACGGTGCAACCGTGATCAACGCCGCCGATGGAATGCAGACCGACGAGATGTGGCGGGTCGCCGCCGATTTCTCGGCACCGATCGTTCTTCCGTTTCTCTCCGGGCCGAATCCTCGCGAGATGGAAATGGTGCGCGCCGACCCGGTGCAGGTCATGCTCGACTTCTTCGAGGCCCAACTTCGGATCGCCGACACCTTCGGACTGCGTCATCTCTGCATCCTCGACCCCGGAACCGGGTTCGCTCCGTCGAACTGGCCGTGGGAGGAGCGCTACGTCTATCAAAAGCGCGTCTACTCGAATCTCGATGCGTTGCGCGTGTTCGGGCTTCCGCTCTACATCGCACTGCCGTGGAAGGAAACGGCGCAACACGACGAACTGCTCGAGATCGTCCTGAAGCAGAATCCCGAATTCGGACGGGGTCACTACCCCGAGAAGATTCGTCGGGTCGAACGGCTCGTCAGAGGCTGACGATCCAGTTCAGATCGCCGAGAGCGGACCGCGCGGATACACGGCGTCCGGTGGCAAGGACGTCTCCCAGTCGGCCGGACAACGTTCGGGTGCGACTTCACTGAGCGGTGCCAGCACGAAGCGCCGCTCGGCGTAGCGCGGATGCGGCACCGCGAGGTTGCCACCGTCGATAACCACGTCGTCGAAGAAGAGCAGATCGATGTCGAGCGTGCGAGGCCCCCAATGGATGACGCGTTCGCGACCAGCATCCGCTTCGATGCGATGCAACCAGCGCAGCAACGCGTACGGATCGAGTTCGGTGTCGATCGCGACGACCATGTTGAGGTACGCGTCCTGATTCTCCGGCCCACCGACCGGATCGGTCTCGAACACTTGCGACTGAGCAGTGACGCGGTCGCCCAAGCGATCGATGGCGAAGCGCAAGTACGCGGCGCGATCCCCGATGTTGCTGCCGAGAGCGAGCAGGGCCTTGTGCGGCGTCGAGGTCGAGAAGTCGGAACGCACCCGACGCAGGCGCACCGCCGTCGAACCGATCTCCTCCGGTATCGGCGGTTCGAGTTTGGTGAGACGCAAGTCGACGGCGCGCACCAGCGGGAACGACAGCACCACTTCGGTCATGTGCTGAGCGAGTCGTTCGAGCAACTGGTATTTGGTGTCGCGGGCCAGATTCGCCAACGCGATCGCGACCTCGCCGTAGTGCACCGTCTGCGTGAGATCGTCGCTCTGGCCGGCATCGTGCAGATCGACCTCCATGTCGACGTCGATGCGCAGCGGTTGCGGTGTGACACGTTCGTGATCGAGCACGCCGATGATGCAGGTCACCCGCAAATCGTCGATCAGGATGTGGTCGGTCGTTCGCGCGCTCACGGTGCTTCACGGTACCGTTGACTCATGTCCTCCGACACCGTCACTTCAACGTTCGATCCCGCTCGTGTCGTCGCCTCATTGCGCGAATTGGCGGCGCGAACCGGAGGCGCCGAGGGTTCTCGACGACTGTGCTGGACTCCCGAATGGCTCGAAGCCCGCGCGCTCCTGCGTGAGAGTCTGGCGACCTTGCCCGTCGAGGTCGAGGTCGACGAGGCCGGAAATCTGTGGGCGTATCTGCGCGGAGAGCGCCCGGAAGCTTTGGTCGTTGGCAGTCATCTCGACAGCGTCCCCAAGGGTGGTTGGCTCGATGGCGCACTCGGGGTGATGGCCGGACTCGAGTTGCTGCGCTCGATCGCCAACGACGGCACTCCCCCGATCACGATCGCTCTCGTCGATTGGGCCGACGAGGAGGGTGCGCGCTTCGGTCGCTCGTTGTTCGGATCAGCAGCCGTGATGGGCACCCTCGACATCGACGTGTTGCGGGGCCTCGTCGACAAGGAAGGCTCACGACTCACCGACGTGTTGCCCGCGCATGGCGTCGACATCGACCGACTCGATGGCGCCCGCACCCGCCTGCACGACGTGCGCGCCTACGTCGAGGTGCACATCGAGCAAGGTCCGATCCTCGAATCGATGGGCAAGGGAATCTGCACCGTCACCGGCACGAAAGGCATCGAGCGCGAGCGCCTCATCTTCCGCGGTCAAGCGGCGCACGCCGGCACCATGCCGATGCCCATGCGTCGCGACAGTTTCCGAGCCGCTTCGCGATTCGCTCTCTCGGCGGCCGACATCGGAGAACGTCACGATGGTGTCACCACCGTCGGTGCGGTGGCCTGCAAACCGGGGGTCGTCACCGCGGTCGCGGGCGAAACGACCATCACCCTCGACATGCGCCACATCGACGCGGGCGAACTGGCCGCCATGCTCGCCGAGTGTCGTACCGCCGCCGACGAGGCCGCCCGGGCCGAGGGATGCACCGTCGAGTGGGAACACATCTTCCGCATCCCACCGATGCCCTTCCACCCGACGCTTCTCGATGCCGCTCGCACGAGCGTGCGCGAGGTCGAGGGTCACGACATCGAACTTCCGAGTGGCGCGCTCCATGACGCGAGCGAGATGGCGCGCGGAGTCCCGACGGTGATGATCTTCTCGTCGTCGACGAACGGTTTGAGTCACACCAAGGAAGAGGACACTCCCGTCGATCACCTGAACATGGCCGCCGACGCGTTCGACCGCACGTGTCGACGCGCGATCGATGCGATCGTCGCGGGTCGTCTCTAACCGCGCTTCGACTGCAGCAGTGCGGTGACGGCCTTGCCGTCGGCCTTGCCCTTGCTCGCCTTCATGATCGCGCCGACGAGGGCTCCCATCGCCTTCTCCTCGCCCGCGCAGTACTTCGCCCACGCCTCGGGTTGTGCGGCGATCGCGTCGTCGACCATCGCTTCGAGAGCCGACGAGTCCATGGCCTCGAAGCCGTGGCGTGCGGCGATCTCCTCGGCGTTTCCTCCACCATTGGCCACCAGTTCGGCGAGCACGGTCTTGGCCTGAGTGGAGGTGAGCTTTCCGCTCGACTCCATCACGATCATGCGAGCCAGGTCGGCCGCGGGCACGTTGGGTCGCGCTCCCTGCTCGGCGTACGCCTCTTTCACGTGCACCAGAGCGCGGGCCGAATCGGCCCCCGACTCGGCGACCGCGAGCACGTAGTCGTCCTGTCCGCGTTCGACGACGACGAGGACGGCTTCTCCGTCGGCGGGTGCACCGGTGGCTTCGGACAGTCGGCGTCGACGCTCGCGCGGCAACATCGGCAGTGCGGAGCGCACCGCCTCGATCCACTCGGCACCCGGGTCGAGAGGAACGAGATCGGGCTCGAGGAAGTAGCGGTAATCGTCGGCGTCTTCCTTGGTGCGCAACGTGTGGGTGCGACCGTCGGTCTCGTCCCAGTGGCGCGTCTCCTGACGAATCTTCTCCCCCGCTTCGATCAGAGCGATCTGACGCCGAGCCTCGTACTCGATGGCACGACCGAGCGAGCGCACGGAGTTCACGTTCTTGATCTCGCATCGCGTGCCGAGAGGAGAACCGGGCTTGCGCACGCTCACGTTGGCGTCGCAGCGCATCGAACCCTCTTCCATCTTGGCGTCGCTCGCGCCCACCGCGACCAGGATCTGCCGCAGTTCGGTGACGTACTGCTTGGCCTCGTCGGGCGATGCGATGTCGGGCCGACCCACGATCTCGACGAGCGGCACACCGGCGCGGTTGAAGTCGATCAGAGAATGATCGCTGCCGTGGATACGACCACCGGTGCCACCGACGTGGGTGCTTTTGCCGGTGTCCTCCTCGAGATGCGCACGTTCGACACCGATGCGCTTGCCCCCGGGCAACTCGAGCCACCCGTCGATGTTGATCGGCTGGTCGTACTGCGAGATCTGGTACGCCTTGGGCATGTCGGGATAGAAGTAATTCTTGCGATGGAACGTGCTCGGCTGAACGGTGCAATTCAGCGCCAGACCGATGCGCATCGCCAACTCGACCGCGTGCCGATTGAGCACCGGCAGCGCACCGGGAAGTCCGAGCGTCACCGGATCGATGTGTGTGTTGGGATCGTCACCGAAACGATTGGCCGATGCCGAGAACAACTTGGTGGCGGTTGCCAATTCGACGTGCACTTCGAGACCGCACACCAACTCGTAGCCGTCGATCATGTACGACCCGTCGTTCGGTGCGACCACGATGTCGGCGCTCATGATCGACCGCCCTCGGAATGCATGTGTCGTTCGAGACTCGCCGCCACCTTGAACATCGCCTGCTCACCGAGAGTGGGCGCCAACACCTGCACGCCGATCGGGAGCCCATCGCGTGAATCACCGAAGGGCACGCTCATGGCCGGGTGGCCGGCGAGATTTGTGGGGATGGTGTAGACGTCGCAGAGGTACATCGATAGCGGGTCATCGGCTTTCTCGCCGACCTTGAACGCCGGAATCGGCGACGTCGGCGTGAGAAGCACATCGGCCTTTTCGTAGGCGCGAGCAAAATCGTCGCTGATGAGACGACGAACCTTCAGGGCCTTCCCGTAGTAGGCGTCGAAGTAACCCGCGGACAGCGCGTAGGTGCCGAGCATGATGCGGCGCTTCACTTCGTCGCCGAACCCCGCGGCTCGCGTCGCCATGTACATCGAGTTCGTGTCGGGAGATTCGACCCGCATGCCGTAGCGGACTCCGTCGTAGCGAGCCAGGTTGCTGCTCGCCTCGGCCGGGGCGATGAGGTAGTACGCGGTGAGCCCGTACTTCAACGACGGAAGTTGCACGTCGACGATCGTCGCTCCAGCCGCGCGCAGCGAATCGAACGCGATCTCCAGTCGCTCGAGAACGTCGGCATCGGCGCCCTCGGGCATGTCGGTGATGCGACCGATGCGCATGCCCGTCACGTCGTGTTGCAACACCGACATGACGTCGAGTCGATCTCGCGGGATCGACGTCGAATCCATGGGATCGTGACCCGAGATCGCCTCGAGTACCAGAGCCGCATCGCGCACGTCGGTGGCGAAAGGTCCGATCTGATCGAGACTGCTCGCGAATGCGACGAGCCCATAACGACTCACCGTGCCGTACGTCGGTTTCACGCCGACGACACCGCACAAGGCGGCGGGCTGACGGATCGATCCCCCGGTGTCGCTGCCGAGGCTCACCGGGGCGAATCCAGCCGCGACCGCCGCCGCACTGCCTCCGCTCGATCCGCCCGCGACGCGCGAAGTGTCGCGCGGGTTCAAGGTGACGCCAAAGGCCGAGTTCTCGGTGCTCGAACCCATGGCGAACTCGTCGAGGTTCGTCTTGCCGACGCTCACCGCACCCATGGCGGCGAGTCGCGACACGACGGTCGCATCGTACGGAGGCTTCCACCCCTCAAGGATTCGCGACGAACAAGTGGTTTCGACTCCACGCGTGCACATGTTGTCCTTGAGCGCGATCGGCACACCAGCGAGCGGGCCCGGATCGCGTCCCGCGGCGATCGCGGCATCGACGCTCGCCGCCGCCTCGCGTGCCGCGTCGACGGTGACGAGGTTGAACGCGTGAATCTCGCTCTCGCGCGTAGCGATGCGGTCGAGGTGTTCCTCGAGAACGGCGCTCGCCGTCAGGCGTCCGGAGCGCACCGCATCGGCGATCTCGAAGGCTGTGTTCGGGACGTTCGCCACGGTCAGCCTTCCAGTCCGATGATCGGTGGCACGCGGAAACGTCCGTCCTCGGCCGCGGGAGCGTTCGCCAACACCTCGTCGCGATCGAGGCTCGGCCGCACCACGTCGTCACGAAAAACGTTCGTCAACGGATATGGCTGGGTCATCGGAGCAACATCGTCGAGGTCGAGCGCGTCGATGTCGGCGAAATGTTCGAGCATGCCCGCGAGCTGCTCGGTCATCCGCGCGATCTGAGCTTCATCGACATCGAGTCGGGCGAGACGAGCCACTTTGGCGACGACGGCGGCGTTGATGCGGGGCTCGGACACGAGAGCCAATGCTACGAGCAACGAAGGTGCACGAGCACTGCCGATTCGGGCCACATGACCGGTGGCACCAGACCCACGTCACACAGGAAGGCGCCCGACACTCGATGCGGGGCACCGGCCAACGAGTCGATCGACCAGCGCGGCTGATCGATCCCCGGACCCGGCACCGGACGGGCCTCACGGGTGAGCGGGATCATGTCGATCGTGTACGTGGCATCAGGGTCGAGTCCGGGAAGTCGCACGGGTTCGGGCGTCAACGACGCACGGGTGGTCATCTGGATGTAAGCGACCAAGGCCTCCGAGCGATCGGATGCGATCACTCCGTGCGCGAGCGCACCCTGCGCGGTGTCGAAACGCACCGAATCCCCACCGTGAATGAGGGATCGGAATCGCTTGTGAACGGCGATCACGTGCGCCAGATCGGCGCGCTCGTCGTCGGACATCGCGGTGATGTCGGTCTCGACTCCCATGTGACCGAACATCGCCGTCACCCCGCGGAAGGCCATCGTGTGTCGCCGACCGGTGGTGTGCGATCGGGCCGGTCCGACGTGCGAGCCCATCACCTCGGCCGGGATGATCATCGACGCGCCTCGTTGGATCGACTGACGTTCGAGGGCGTCGTTGCAGTCACTGGTCCAGACGCGCTCGACGCGGCGAAGAATCTCGTGGTCGATCCGTCCACCGCCCGACGCACACGATTCGAACTCGACCGTGGGGTGCCGTCGCCGAAGTTCGTCGATCATCTGGTACACGGCCAGCGTCTGCGCGTGAGTGGCGGCGGTGCCGTCGGCTCCACTGGCCTGCACGTGCCAACGATTCATGTCCCACTTCACGTAGGCGACGTCATGATCGGAGAGCAAGGCGTCGAGTGCCGTGAGAACGTGATCGAAGGCGGCCGGATTGGTGAGGTCGAGCACCAACTGGTTGCGCCCCATCACCGGTTCGTAACCGTCCGACACCAATGCCCACTCGGGGTGCTCGCGCATCACCTCACTGTCGGGATTCGCCATCTCCGGCTCGACCCAGATGCCGAATTCCATTCCGAGTCCACGCACGTGCGAGATGAGCGGTCGAAGTCCGTCGGGGTACGCGTCAGCGGACACCTTCCAGTCGCCGAGACCCGAACGATCGTTTCGCCTCGAGCCGAACCAACCGTCGTCGAGAACGAACCGTTCGATGCCGATGCTCGCCGCCGTCGTCGCGAGTTGGCGCAGTCGTTCGGGGTCGTGGTCGAAATACACCGCTTCCCAAGTGTTGAGATGCACGGGACGGGTGCGCCGCACGTTGCCGGGTAGGCGTCGTCGGGCCTCGCGATGGAAAGCGCGCGACACGCCGTTCAACCCTTCCCCGGAATGCACGGCGATCAACTCGACCGCCGACAATGTTTCGCCCGAATAAACGCACATCTCACCCGGATGGAACAGTTCGCCCGCCTGCACGTAGCGGCGACCGTCGGGCAACAACTCGGCGAACATCACGTGATTGCCGCTCCACGCGGCGTGCACACCCCACGCCCGTCCGTTCCATTCGCCGACGCCATTCTCCATGGCAAAGACGTAGGGCGGATGCTCGTGCGAGGTTCGGCCGACCCGGTTCTCACTGGTCCACGCTCCGTACGGCCAAGTGAATCGTTGCAATTGCAACTCGCGCGCCCACCGGCCTTCGAACACGCCGAGTTCGACCGCGTGCCGCGACACGGGAAGCGTGATCGTGAACGCGTTGAGCATGACCGGCGCGTCCGACTCGTTGCGAAAATCCGCGCTCACCAACAACACTCCGTCCGAGCGAATTTCGAGCCGCGACTCGATCACGCTCTGCGACACCTCGTCGACCGCTCGAACGACGAGAGCCTCACCGTCGGCCGTCGGCAATCGGTCGTGCCCGGCGAGTCGGTAACGCGGCGACCAATGTCGTCCCCCGCGACGATGCACCTGCAATCCGGGGCGCCCGGGGAAACCATCTCCGTGCATGGGAACGATCGAAATGGGCGCCAGCACGTCGATGTTGCCGAACGTGCGGGGCGTGTTCGGCCACACGTCGGGCACGCCGTCGAGGGGCGGCCCCCAATGTTCGATCACCGGCACCCCTCCGGCGACATCGACGACCACGCTCACGGTGTCGCTGCGCAGATGTTCGATCAGCCGGTGCACGTCCTCAACCTAACGGGCGACAAGAATGACGCCGTGTCCGAGACGAACCCGCGCATCGACCCGATCCTCGACACGGTCGTGCACGTCGTCGGCACCCGCCAGACCCGCCCGAACCTGCCCGACAATCGCAACACGGTGGCCTGCCCGTTCTGCGTCGGTGGGCTCGAGGCACCCGAACCATACGAAACGCGCTCGTTCGTCAATCGTTGGCCCGCCATGAGCGGCGACCGATGCGAGGTGGTTCTCTACTCCCCCGATCACGACGCATCGTTCTCTTCGATCGGGCCGAGCGGCATCGCTCGCGTGATCGACCTCTGGATCGATCGCACCGAACGACTCGCGGCGCGCGACGACGTCGCGTTCGTGCTCGTCTTCGAGAATCGCGGTGCGAGCATCGGCGCCACGATCTCGCATCCGCATGGCCAGATCTACGCCTACGACCACGTGCCACCGCGCAGCGCGCGCTTGCTCGACGGACGATGGAACCCCGATCACCACACCGACAACGAGATCGCCACGTCCGCGACGATGACGGCGTTCGTTCCGCGTGCGGCCGTTCACCCCGTCGCGGTCGACATCGCTCCGTTGCGTCGTGTCGGTCGTCTGGCCGAATTGGACGCGCGGGAGCGGAGTGAATTGGCCACGATGCTCGCCGACGTACTCGACCGGCTCGATCGGCTGTACGGCGAACCGCTCCCGTACATGCTGTGGATCAACCAGCGACCTGCCGTCCCCGGGTTCGACGACGCGTGGATGCACGTCGAGATCGTGTCGCCGTGGCGCGGCGCGAATCTTCCTCGTTACATCGCCGCGGCCGAGGTCGGAGCGGGTGAATACTTCAACCCGGTCGTGCCCGAGGATCTGGCGAGGCGTTTGCGCGAGTTGGCGCCGGGCGTTCAGTCGGAATAGGGCGCGAACTTCGGCGGTCGCTTGTCGAGGAACGACTGCACGCCCTCCTGGAAGTCGCCGCGCGTCACCGAGTGGTTCATGAGTCCGATGGCATCGGTGGTCGACGCGTCGGCGTCACGCAACCAATCGCCGTACACCTGCTTCTTCATCACCGCCCAACTCGCGGGGCAGCAATTCACGGCGAGGTC
>JBJTIO010000136.1:0-18485 GCA_046095045.1 Actinomycetota bacterium | reverse complement strand
CATCTACACCTCCGATCTGCACGAGGCATTCCGCGCCGTGCACGAGATCGAGAGCGGCATCGTCTGGGTGAACACGCCACTCAACGACAACGACGCCGTGCCGTTCGGTGGTCGCAAGCTCACGGGTTCGGGACGCGAACTCGGCGCCGAGGGACTCGAACAGTTCCGTCGTTCGAAGATGGTGATGATCTCTCCGACGGCCGAAGCAGACCCCGAATGGTTCCCCTATCCCGACGAGGACGCGTACCGCAGATGAACGCACGACACGACCCGAACTTCGATTCACGACGAGCCATCGTCACCGGTGCCGCCAAGGGCTTCGGTCTCGCCGTTGCCCGAGCGTTGCTCGATGCCGGAGCACAGGTGTCGATCTGCGACATCGACCCCGCGGTGCTCGATGTCGATGGGGTCACGCATCGCGAGGTGGCCGACGTATCGAACGCCGAGCACGTGCGACGATTCGTCGACGAGTCCGCGCGTGTGATGGGCGGGATCGACATCGTCGTCAGCAACGCGGGCATCGTGCGCCCCACGCGACCCGACACTGATCCTTTCGAGCGCGCGGTCGTCGACTTCGACGAGGTGATCGACGTCAACCTGCGCGGCGTGTACCTCACCGGTCGCGCCGCGATCCCCCACATGCTCGCCAACGGCGGCGACATCGTGAACGTCACCACCGATCACATTCACACCTGCGGTTGGCCGGAACATCTCGATCACTCCGACTTTCCCGACTGCCCGTGGCACGACGTGCAACGAGCACCCGTCGGCAGCAAGAACTTCGACATTTACGACGCGTCGAAGTGGGGCATCAAGGGCATCACCAACGCGTGGGCGCGAGCGCTCGCACCGCATCGCATCCGCGTGAACTCGTTTGGCATGGGCGCGACGGTGACGCCGATGTTCATGAAGGTGCTCGGCGACCGACCACTACCGCCCGGCACCATGCAGGCACCCGAGGTGGCCGAGGTCGTGTTGCAACTGATCGCTGAAGGACCGCAAGGTCGCACCGGCGACGACGTGCAGGTGTGGGCCGGTCATGGAGCAGTGCTGCCCCCGGTCGGTCTCGAGGGTCGTCTCGCTGCGAACGACCTCGCACCGCGCAAACGGGCTGAATAGTCTCCTCCCGTGACCCCCGCGCACCCGGCGTTCGAGAACACCTTCGCGCGCGACCTCCCCGACATGTTCGAGCCATGGGAGGCCGTCGTGGTCGAGAACCCCGAGTTGCTCGTGCTCGACGACGAACTCGCGCGCGAACTCGGGTTCGATCCGCAATGGCTTCGCTCCCCCGACGGTGTGCGCTTCCTCATCGGCAACCACCGACTCGAGGGCATGCAACCGATCGCCCAGGGCTACGCCGGTCACCAATTCGGCGGTTTCTCTCCGCGACTCGGCGACGGACGCGCGTTGCTTCTCGGCGAGGTCATCGACACCAACGGACAGCGACGCGACATTCACCTGAAGGGCTCGGGTCGCACTCGTTACTCGCGCGGTGGCGACGGCAAGGCCGCGGTCGGACCGATGTTGCGGGAATACGTGATCGGTGGGGCCATGCGCGCCCTCGGGATTCCGACCACCCGCGCTCTGGCCGTGGTCGCCACCGGAGAACGCATACCGCGTGACGAGATGTTGCCCGGCGCGGTGCTGTGTCGCATCGCGTCGAGTCATTTGCGAGTCGGCTCGTTCCAGTACGCGGCCACGATGAGCCACGATCACATCGCGCGTCTCGCCGATCATGCGATCGCGCGCCACTACCCCGAACTGATCGGTGAGCCCGATCGACATCTCGCGCTCTTCCACGCGGTGATGAATCAACAGGCGAAACTCGTCGCGCAATGGATGGGTGTCGGCTTCATCCACGGAGTGATGAACACCGACAACATGACGATCTCCGGCGAGACCATCGACTACGGGCCGTGCGCCTTCCTCGACACCCACGATCCGACGACGGTTTTCAGCTCGATCGATCATCAGGGGCGCTACGCCTACGGCAATCAACCGAACATCGCGCAGTGGAACCTCGCGCGTTTCGTCGAAACCCTGCTCTCGTTCATCCATCCCGACAAGGACGAGAGCATCCGCATCGGCACCGAGGCGATCCGCACCTTCCCGGCACTGTTCGAACGCGAATGGGGTGCGGTCATGCGCGCCAAACTCGGGTTGTCACCCGATGCCGACGTCGACCAGAGCTTGTTGCACGGATTGTCGATTCTCTTCACCACTCATCGCATCGATCACACCAACGGCATGCGTGCGTTGTCCGACGTGGTGCGCGGTGATCGCCGCAAGATGCACGCGATGTTCGATCTGCCTCTCGCGTTCGATGCGTGGGCCCGACCGTGGCTCGACATCGTCGCGCGCGACCCGCGTGGCACCGCGCGCATCGCCGACGAGATGGATCGGGTGAATCCCGCGTACATTCCGCGCAATCATCTCGTCGAGACTGCGCTCGCCGCAGCGTCCGCGGGAGATCTCGCACCACTCGACGCGTTGATGGAAGTGCTGGCGCATCCGTTCGACGAACGCGATGGTCTCGACGACTTCACGCGCCCGATGCCCACCGATTGGGAGGGCTACCAAACCTTCTGCGGAACCTGATTCGGAAAACAAAAAAGGCGCCGGTTTCCCGACGCCCTCATTGCGCTGTCGCGACGTGTTGTCAGATGCGACGAACCTTCTGGGCTTCTTCGCCCTTCTTGCCCGGTGCAACCTCGAACTCGACCTGGTCTCCTTCATTGAGGGTCTTGTAACCGGTTCCCTCGATGTTGGAGAAGTGGACGAACACGTCGGGAGCGCCCTCACGCGAGATGAATCCGTAACCCTTCTCGGCGTTGAAAAACTTCACGATGCCAGTGGCCATTTTCTTCCAATCAACAAAACGATGCCTTGTGCATCTGTGACGACGCTAACCCCGTTTCGCGAAATACTCGCCGAACTGAACAAATTGTTGGGATTCACGTCGGGTTGTTGGGATTCGTGTTGAGGAGATTCGAGGCCGGAATTCGGAGCGCTTCCGTACTGAACAAATCGGTGTTGCCTAACGGTGTGGTTCGATCGGACTCTGCGCCACCCCTATGCCAGAATCGTACATATGTTCGTAGCGGATGACATCACCCCAGCCCACGGCGGTGCGGCGACGCGTCCGTGCGCCGCGCGGGGTCCGCGAGCCACCTACGCCACCCGGTCCGGATCGCACTGGCGCTTCGAGTGCGATGTCCGTCAGTCGACCTCTCGTGCCGAGTCCGAACAGGTTCGTCGCGCCATCGCCGCGCTCACCGCCGATCTCGAACTTCTCTCCTCGGCCACCGATCTGGCGCACCTGCTCACCGAACTCGAGCTGATGTCGCGGGCGGTCGAAGCGGCCACAGTCGCCGTCATGGCGCGGGCCGAGCGCACCGACGCGTTCCGCGACGACGGACACGGAACGCTCACGGGGTGGGTCCGTTCGCTCATCAAGTGGAGTCCGTCCGAGGCGTCGGCGCGCACGCGCACGGCGACCGCGGCCAAGCAGTACCCCGCGCTCATCGATCGCCTCGCGGCGGGCACGCTCGGCGTCGCTCAAGCGCGACGAATCGCCGGGCTGCACGCCAATCGCCGAGTGCGTGACGAACTCCCTCTCGTCTTCGACACTCTCGCCGACATCGCGGGCGCTCTTCCCTACGAAGACTTCAACACCGCCGTGTTGCGGTGGGAACAGTTGGCCGATGCCGATGGCGCGCATCGCCACGCCGACATGGTGCACGACGGTCGTGACGCCGGCGTGCACCCCGTTGGCGACACCGTGTACATCGATGCTCATCTCGGAACCGCGCAAGGTGCGGTCATCCTTGAGGTGTTCGAGCGGTACGTCGAGGCCGAACTCCGGCACGATCTCGAGACCCGCGACGCCCTCGGGCTCTCCACCGATCTTCCGCGCACTGCCTCCCAACGCCGCGCCGACGCGCTGCATGCCATCTTCTGCAGTGCCGCGCGGGGTTCCTCGCCCGCGCCCGAACCCGTGGTCAACATCCTCATCGACGCCGACACGTACGAGACGGCGTTGTCGGCGCTGAGCAACGGCGAACGTCTGCCGTCGCTCGCCCGTCGACCAGACGACATCCACCATCGACGTTGCGAGACCACATCTAGTCTCGTGATCGATCCCTTCGATGCGATCACGGCATCGTTCGTCGGTCATGTACGACGCGTGGTGATCGACGCCGATCGAACGGTCATCGATCTGGGGCGCAAGTCCCGGCTCTTCACGGGTGCGGCGCGCGAGGCGGTGTGGCTGCGCCGACGCCGATGCGTGTGGCCATCGTGTTCACGTCTGCATTGCGAGGTCGATCATCGCATTCCGTGGTCCGAAGGTGGTCGAACATCACCCGACAACGGCGATCCGTTGTGCTCCAAACACAATCGATGGAAGGTTCGGGGCTACCGCACCACCATGGATCCGCGCACGAAAGCCATTCGGGTCGCCCGACCCGACGGGTCGATCATCGATCCAATCTGACGCGACCCCGCACGAAGTCCTCGATCAACGTGAGCGCGGTGTCGAGCTCGTCGACCGTGTTGTAGTGGGTCGGGCCGATGCGCAGCACTCCCCCACGATCCTGCAGCCCGAGACGTTCGATCACGTCGATGCCGTATGAGTGCCCATTCCACACGTACACGCCGTGCTGATCGAGAAACGTGGCGAGTTCGGCTGGGTCGAGACCCGGTCGCGTGATCGACACGGTCGGCACACGATGCTCGAACCGTTCGGGGTTGGTGATCCCGCGAATCTCGATCCCGTCGATGCGTTGCAGCCCCTCGATCAAGTGTCGACTCAGGCCCCGGTCGTAATCGGCCATCGCCAGCAAACCGGCGTGCACCTCTCGGGTGCGGGTCGACATACCGCTCGTCGTCGGCAGATACTCCGCGCCCATGGTGCGGCCGACCCATTGCATGTATTCGATGGCGCCGATGGTTCCGGCCTGGCCCTCGAGCGACTGCGTGCCGGTCTCATACCTTCCCGGCGGCACGTCCTTCACCACGCGCAGTCGCCATGCCGGCAACGTCGACAGCAGTTCCTCGCGTCCCCACAGGATGCCTTGGTGCGGTCCGTAGAACTTGTAGGCCGAGGCCACCAGAAAGTCGCAGCCGAGCCGCTGCACGTCGATGGCACCGTGCGGAGCGAACTGCACGGCGTCGACGTAGGTCAACACTCCGGCCGCTCGATAACGCGCGCACATCGCGGCCACGTCGTTGATGGTTCCGAGAATGTTGCTGCTGTAGTTGATCGCGGCGAATCGGGTGCGCGGGGTGATCAGTGCATCGAGTCGCGACACGTCGATCTCGTACGTCGTCGGATCGAAGTCGAGGCGCTTCACGATAAGACCACGTTCCTCGGCCATGATGCGCCACGGCGACGCGTTGCCGTCGTGCTCCATCTGCGTGAGGATGATCTCGTCGCCGGGCTCGAACCGACCCGCCAGCACCCGCGTCATCATGAACGTGAGCGTGGTCATGTTCGCGCCGAAGATCACCTCGCGCTCGCTCGACGCGTTGAAGAAGTCGGCCATCGCACGGTGCGCTTCGGCTGATGTCTCGGTCGCCAATCGCGACGTGTGGAAATTGCCGCCCATGTTGGCGTTGAACTCGACGAGAGCCTGCATCATGCGATCGAGCACCACGCGCGGCACTTGGGTGCCCGCCGGGTTGTCGAGATACACGCGGGGATTCCCGTCGTGCGTCAATGCGAGCGCCGGAAACTGTTCGCGCACCGCGTCGATGTCGATCGCCATGGCTCGACAGTAATCCCTGTACCCTCTCACGAGCCATGGAACCGAGCATCCTCGCCGAGGCCGCACGACGCCGAACGTTCGCGATCATCAGCCACCCCGACGCCGGCAAGACGAGTCTCACCGAGAAGTTTCTCCTCTACGCCGGTGCCGTGCAGGAAGCCGGTTCGGTGCGCGCTCGCGCCGGGCAACGCGCCGCCACGTCGGACTGGATGGAGATGGAACGCCAGCGCGGCATCTCGATCTCATCGACGGTTCTGCAGTTCCCCTACCGCGATCACGTGTTCAACCTTCTCGACACTCCGGGACACCGCGACTTCAGCGAGGACACCTACCGCGTGCTCGCCGCCGTCGACGCGGTGATCATGGTGCTCGACACCGCCAAGGGCATCGAATCGCAGACCCTCAAGTTGTTCAACGTGTGCCGATCGCGCAATCTTCCGGTGCTGACGTTCTTCAACAAGTTCGATCGCCCCGGTCGCGATCCGCTCGAACTTCTCGACGAGGTCGAACAGCAGATCGGGCTGCGCGCGACCCCAGCCACCTGGCCGGTGGGCATTCCCGGCGACTTCCGCGGCACGATCGATCGTCGCACCGGCGAGTTCACCAAGTACACCCGCACTGCCCGGGGTGCGGCGGCGGCACCCGAGGAGATCGTGCCCGCCGATCGCGCGGCCGCCGAGGAAGGCGACGCGTGGAAGGTGGCGCTCGACGGATGCTCGTTGCTCGACGCCATCGGCGCCAACGTCGATCTTCCGTCGTTCCTCGCCGGCAAGAGCACCCCGGTGTTCGTGGGGTCGGCGCTCACCAACTTCGGGGTGCGCGCGTTGCTCGACGCCGTCGCCGATCTGGCTCCTCCCCCGCTGCCGCGCGTCGACATCGCCGAGGTCGAGCGTCCTCTCGACGCCGACTTCGCCGGATTCGTCTTCAAGATCCAAGCCAACATGGACCCCAACCACCGCGATCGTCTGGCCTTCGCGCGCGTGTGTTCTGGTCGCTTCACGCGTGGCATGGACGCCACGTGTCCGCGATCGGGTCGCGCCGTCGGAACGAAATACGCGACCACCGCGTTCGGCAACGACCGCGAGACGATCGAAGAGGCGTACCCGGGCGACATCATCGGTCTCGTCAACGCCGGCGACTTGCGCATCGGCGACACGATCCACGAGGGCAAGCGCATCGAGTTTCCCGGGGTGCCCCGCTTCGCTCCCGAGGTGTTCGCGAGCGCGCGTCCGCTCGACCGCGGCAAGATCAAGCAGTTCCGTCGCGGACTCGAACAACTCGACGAGGAGGGCGTGGTGCAGGTTCTGCGCGACCTCGACTTCGGCGACACCGAACCCGTGTTGGCTGCCGTGGGGGTGCTGCAGTTCGAGGTGTTCGCTCATCGTCTGGCGAGTGAGTTCAACGCTCCGGCCGAAATCGTGTCGTCGCCGTATCAAGCCATGCGACTCACCGACAAGGCCAGCGCCGATCGACTACGGCAGATCGGCGGCATCCGCATCCTGTATCGCGGCAACGACGAGATGGTGGCGTTGTTCGAGAACAAGTACCGACTGCAACGTCTGATCAACGACGAACCGGAACTGACCCTCGATCCGGTGTTCGACGGCCAGCCCGATCAGTGACGTTCGATCAGTCGCCGAACACCGGCGTCTCGACGAGTCCGCTGTCCGCGGCGATCTGCTCGTCCGTGTACAGCACCTCGCGCCAGTCCTTCTCGCTGAATCGCTTCAACTGTGCATCGAACAACGGTGACGTGCGGTCTCCGGTGTTCGAATAGGTGAGGAACGCCCAGGCGCGCGGCACACCCTGGGTGAAGTCGACCGTCATCAAGAAACTGGTGCCGTAGTTGATCGGGTATCCGTCGGCGGTGAGCGTCGACCCGGGAGCGACGCGCGCGCCACGAGTCGGCACCGTTTCGGTCGACGAGCCGAGACCGCCCCAACTCACGACGTTGGTGACGCCGTCACTACCGAGACCACCCGGGATCGGAATGCGGGTTGCCGAACGAGGCGCGTATTGCGTGTCGCGCAACGTCACGTCGACAGTGCGCCCACCGGCCTCGAGGACCTTCACCGCTTGGGCCAACGCGACCAACACGGAATCGGCGGTGGACCCAACGACTGGAGCGATCTGGGTCGCCGCAGCAATTCCGTTCGGTGTGTCGTTCGGTCGAGCGGGATCGAACGGTTCGAGCCACAGCGTGCTCCAGAGTCCGAGCGCCGACACGCGACCGAGCCACTCCCGGAACAAGGGCGCACCTGGTGCGTCGAGGTCGAAGGTGCCCGACCACGCAGCGAGCGTCGCGCACGCGAGCGAGATGTCGACGTCGGCCGCGGCCACGGCGACCGAGCCGTCACTGTTGTTGATCGCCGGAGACGCGATGATTGTCGCGCCGGTGCATCGTTCGACGAGCGCCCGTTGCAACAGGTAGGCGGCGTACGAGGTGTTGGCCACCGAGGCGTCGCGCAACTCCTCGCCGGAGAACAGGCCATCGGCTCCCGAGAAGTCGCTTCCACCGAGGATGCGAATGTTCTCGCGCGTGCGCAACGAACGAGCGGTGTTCTGTTCGCCGTGCAGGATCGAGTAGTCACCGCTCAGCGGTTCGGAACCGTTGGCGATCCAGAAACTGTCGTTGGCGTTGAACACGTAATCGGTGCGCTCGGTCATGGGCAACTCGCTCCACGGCACGAGACCGGGATCGCGCGCGCCCTCCTGCTCCTCCCAACGGTTGATGCTCTTCGATCCGTCGAGCACGACCGCACCGTTCTGGCGACCGAGGGCGGCGATGCCGCCAGCGGCGACCTGAGCCACGTATTCGGCCTCGGCTTCGTCGGAGAGGTTGGGGGTCGCCGACACGTCGGCGTACCACGCCCGCCCGTCGTTGCTCACCGCGATGGTGTTGAACAACGGGACGCCCTGGAACTTCTCGTGCGCGGCGATGAACTCGTCGAGCGACTTCGCCCGATCCATCGCGGCGTACTGCTCGATGAACTCGTCATTATTGATGTTGGCGTCGCGATAGGTGACGACCATCGAGTTCGACCAACCGATTCCCGGGAAGTCGAGAATCGGTCCGTACTCGCTGAACCACAACGTGCGCGTCGACGACGAGAGAGTGCCGTCGTCACCGCGCACGTCGATCTTGAATTCGCGCGGCGTCATGGGCACCGGCTCGCCGTCGACGAAATACGTCGTCGGATCCGACGGATCGAGAGTGAGCGTGTAGGCGGTGAATCGGTTGCCCGCCGAGACGGTGTGCGTCCACGCGAACGTGTCGGTGAATCCGATTCCGACTCCGGGAACGCCAGTGAGGTTCGCGCCGTAGATGTCGAGCTCGCCGGGAACGATGAGTTGCACCTCCCAGAAACGCAATTCGCCTTCCCACGGGAAGTGCGGATTGGCCACCAACACGCCGCCCTGGCCGCCCTCCACCAGATCGCGACCGATCGCCCAACCGTTGCTCGCCATCGGCGTCGCAGGCAGGGGCGGTGCTTCGAACGAGGCGGGCTGCACCGTGGCGCCGGGGGGCGCCGCCGTCGCGATGTACTGCGCCAAGCGCGAGCTGGACGCGTTGAGCGCGATCGAACGGGCGTAGGCGTAGATGTCCTCGCCGGTGACGGGCCGCACCCAATCAGTTCCTGCGCACCATCCGGTCAGTCCGTCGACTCCGACCGCGTCGAGGTGGGCGTTCCATCCGGTGGCGAAGGCCTCGAACTGTTCGACGATGTCGGCCGGCGCGATGGCGTAGTCGGCCCGCGCCAATTCGTTGATGCCGATCGCTTTCCACGCGAAGTCGCTGTTGATATTGACGTCGTTCTCCCCCGCGCCGAGGGCCGCCGCGCGCGTGCTCGTGATCTTCAACATCTGATCGGCGAGCGAACACGCATGATCCTCGCCACTCGCGTAGCCCTGACCGAAGAACACGCCCTTCAGGTCGGCGGCGAGGATGTGCGGCACTCCGTCGCTCGGCGACGAATTGTTGCCTCATAGCGATGGTCGGGTGTCGCGACCGCGGTCGACGAGGTGCTCGGCGCCTCGGTGGTGTTCGTGTCGTCGCTACTCGAACAGGCGACAGCGACGAGACACGTGACGACGAGGAGCGATGCGCGCTGAAGTTTCATGAACCCACGGTAAACCGCGGACGTTGGTGACTCCAACGCTCAGCGTCGGCGCCGACCCCGATCTCGGCCTCGATCGCGGTGCGGCTGACGGCGTTCCACCGGACCACCACGTTCGTGGCCCGTCACCGGAATGCCCGTCCACGTGGCGGTGACACCGGCCTTGCCCAACAAGTGGCGCACGTCGCCCACTTGAGCGGTCGACGCGATGGTCACCACCCGACCAGCCGCGCCAGCTCGCGCCGTGCGACCCGAACGGTGCGTGTAGGCCTTGTGCTCGACCGGCGGATCGGCGTGCACCACCAACGGAACGTCGTCCACATGGATGCCGCGCGCCGCGATGTCGGTCGCCACGAGAGCGGTAGCGGTGCCGTTGGCGAAGGCCGCGAGATTGCGCTCGCGCGCGGTCTGCGACAAGTTGCCGTGCATGTCGACGGCGGTCACGCCGAACGATTTCAACTTGGCCGCGAGTTGCTTGGCTCGATGCTTCGTGCGCGTGAAGATCACCACGCGTTCGGTTCGCGCGAATTCGGCGACCGTCGCCACGCGATCGGCATCGTCGATCACCATCACGCTGTGATCGAGAAGCACGGGTGCCTCGACTTCGGCGGCGTGCGACACCGGATCTTGAAGATAGCGATCGACGATCACGTCGACGCCTCCGGCGAGTGTCGCCGAGAACAGCATGCGCTGACCCTTTTTCGGAGTGGCGTCAAGAATGCGGGTCACCATGGGGAGAAAGCCCTGATCAGCCATGTGATCGGCCTCGTCGATCACCGTGATCTCGATGCGGTCGAGACGCGCGTCGCCCTCACCCATGTGATCGATCAATCGCCCGGGACACGCCACCACGATCTCGGCCCCCGCGCGCAGACCATCGCGCTGCGGTCCGTGACCGACGCCGCAGAAGATCGTGATCACGCGCAAACCGACGACGCGAGCCAGAGGTTCGATCACCGCGGCCACTTGGCTCGCCAACTCGCGCGTGGGCACCAACACCAACGCACGCGGCCGACGCTCTTGACGCGGAATCTTGTTCGCGGCCAATCGCGCGACGAGTGGGAGCGCGAACGCGATCGTCTTGCCCGAACCGGTGCGACCCTGACCGAGCACGTCGCGACCCGCGAGCGAATCGGGCAATGTGACCTGCTGGATCGAGAACGGTTCGGTCACGCCCGTGGCGGCCAGCACACCGGCCAAGTTCGTGGGCACTCCGATCGCGACGAAGCCGTTGTCGGGTCCGACCGCGATGGGCTCGATGCGCCGCACTGGCGCCGCCGGTCGCGCTGGCGCGTTGCCCGGGCGACCGGAGCGCGAGCCGGATGGGTTGGGCCGACGGCCCGCCGCATTACTTGGGCCGCGGCCAGCCGGGTTATTGGGGCGGCGCGGACCACCGCGCCCGCCAGTGGAGGGGGTTGCCATGAGGGGATGTCCTTTTGGGGGTTCGGCGAACCTGTCCGGGATGACACGCCTCGCTCGAAGTGAACCTACCGAGAAAGCCCTGCATAACGGGCGGATAGTGATTGTTGCTATTCCCGATAGAAATAGTCGTATTTTGCGGTAGTGTGGCGCCCATGAGCGTCCTGACCACGGCTTTTCCGGCCGACATTGCCGAGGACGACGCCGCCAAGATCGTCGCTTGGGCCGGTCACACCTTCGGTTCGGGTCTGGTGTTCACGGCCAGTTTCGAAGATCCGGTGCTCGTGCATCTCGTCGCGACGCAAGCCCCGGCAACGCCGATCGTCGTGCTCGACACGCAATACCTCTTCGCCGAAACGCGCTGGCTCATCGACAACCTGCATCGACGACTGCGGTTCCCACTCGAGGTGTTCCACCCCGCCGACGATGTGATCCCCGACAATCAGTGGCAGTTCGATGTCGAAGGATGTTGTGCTCGTCGCAAGGTCGAGCCCTTGAGCCGCGCGTTGGCGGGACGCTCCGGTTGGATCACCGGCATTCGTCGCGTCGACGGACCCACGCGTGCCGACACACCGATCGTGCAATTCGACGAGACGCGTGGGATCACCAAGATCAATCCGCTCGTCGCATGGAGTGATGAACGTATCGAGCAGTACATCGTCGAGCACAACCTCCCGCGCAATCCGCTCACCGAGCGCGGATATCCGTCGATCGGTTGTTGGCCCTGCACCCGACCAGTAGCGCCCGGCGAGGACAAGCGCGCCGGACGTTGGGCCGGTCACGCCAAGACCGAATGCGGCCTCCATATCTCCCCCGTCTCGATCACCCCCACGACTCGACAGGAGAGAACATGACTCTCATCGACAACCGTTTCGAGGTTCGCGATAACCACGACGGTCTCGACGAACTCGAGGACGAGGCCATCACGATCATTCGTGAGGTCACGGCCGAGACACGCGCACCCGTGTTGTTGTTCTCAGGCGGCAAGGATTCGGCCGTGCTCTTGCATCTCGCGAGCAAGGCATTCCGTCCCGGCAACCTGCCTTTTCCGGTGATGCACGTCGACACCGGACACAATTTCGTCGAGGTGATCGAGTACCGCGATCGTCTCGTGAAGGAATACAACGTTCGCCTGGTGGTGGCCAGCGTTCAAGCCAGCATCGACGCCGGTCGAGTGGTGGAAGAGACCGGACCGCGCGCCAGCCGCAATCGACTGCAGTCGGTCACACTTCTCGACGCCATCGCTGAGCATCAGTTCGACGCCGCGTTCGGTGGCGGTCGACGTGACGAGGACAAGGCGCGGGCCAAGGAGCGCATTTTGTCGTTCCGAGATCGATTCGGTCAGTGGGAACCGCGCGCCCAACGACCCGAACCTTGGAACATGCTCAACGCCAAGATTCGCACCGGCGAACATCTGCGCGCCTTCCCACTCTCGAACTGGACCGAACTCGACATCTGGCGTTACATCGCACGGGAGGAAGTGCCGTTGCCGTCGATCTACTTCTCGCATCAGCGCGTCGTGATCGAGCGCAATGGCATGCTGCTGTCCGTCGGCGGACCGGTCGTGCCCGAACCGGGTGAGGTTCCCTTCGAGGAAACCGTTCGCTACCGCACCGTCGGCGATGACAGTTGTACCGGTGCCGTGAGGTCGACGGCGGCGACCGTTCACGAAGTGATCGACGAGGTCGCCGCCGCGCGCATCACCGAGCGCGGCGCCACGCGCGCCGACGACAACTTCTCCGACTCCGCCATGGAAGATCGCAAGCGCGAGGGGTACTTCTGATGGTGCTGCGCATCGCCACCGCCGGGTCGGTCGACGACGGAAAGAGCACACTCATCGGCCGTTTGCTGCACGACACCAAGACGGTCTTCGAGGACCAATTGGCTTCGGTCGAAAAGGCCAGCCTTCGCTACGGGGACGGCTCGTTGAACCTCGCCCTGCTCACCGACGGTCTGCGGGCCGAACGCGAACAGGGCATCACCATCGACGTCGCCTATCGCTACTTCGCCACACCCAAGCGCACTTTCGTGGTGGCCGACACTCCGGGCCACGCGCAGTACACGCGCAACATGGTCACGGGTGCCTCGGTGAGCGACGTCGCGATCGTGCTGGTCGACGCGCGCAACGGTCTCACCGAGCAAACGCGGCGACACCTCTTCGTTGCCTCGCTTTTGGGCGTGAAGCAAGTGATGCTGGCGGTCAACAAGATGGATCTCGTCGATTTTTCGCACGAGCGCTATGCGTCGATCGTCGCCGACGCAATTCGTCACGCCGAGTCCTTGCCCGCTCCGGTGACCCTGAATCCACTGCCCATCTCGGCCTTATTGGGCGACAACGTCGTCGATCCGTCGACGAACATGCCGTGGTTCGATGGGCGACCGCTGCTCGAGCAACTCGAGAACCTCGAGCTAGACGACGACGCGAACATCGGCGCTCGACTGTCGGTTCAGTGGGTGATTCGGCCCTACGGGAACGAGCACCATGACTACCGCGGTCTCGCCGGACGTCTGACGGGTGGCACCCTCGCGATCGGCGATCGGTTGCGCGTGTTGCCGGGTTCGCAACAGTCGACGGTGGTCGGAATCGAACGCGGTGGTGTCGCCCAGGAGACCGCCGAGCCCGGCGAAGCGATCAGCGTCCTGCTCGCCGACGACATCGACATCAGCCGCGGTGACGTGGTGGTGTCGGTCGCGGCACCGCGGCCGCCGCTGGTGGCCGATCAGATCGTCGCCGACGTGTCGTGGATGGTCGACAAGCCCCTCGAGGTCGGTAGCCGTTGGATCATCAAGCACCTCACCCGCACCGCGAAGGCGTTCGTGAGTTCGATCGACATCCGCCACGACGTGGTGACCGCGACGCACCACTCCGCGGATCGACTCGAACTGAACGATCTCGGGCGCGTGCGTCTGAACGTGTCCGTGCCGCTCGTCGTCGACCGTTACGACGATCATCGTCCGGGCGGGGCAGCGATTCTCGTCGACGAGGCGACCGGTATGACGTGCGCGGCTCTCATGATTCGCGGAATCGACGAGGAGGGCGCGTGAACCAGTTTCCGGTGAACCTCAATCTCGCCGGACGACCCGTGCTCGTTGTTGGCGCCGGGCGCATCGCGCTGCGCAAGACCGAGCAGCTCCTCGCGTGCGACGCGAACGTCACCGTGATCGCCCCGGACGTGCACGACGGATTCGCGGGTCTTCCGATCACGATCGTGCGCCGTGCTTACGCAACCAACGACGTGGCCGGATTCCGATTGGTCATCACCGCCACGGCGAACACCGACGTCGATCAGCGCATCCACGACGAGGCCGAAGCCCTCGGCATCTGGGTCAACTCGGCCGACGATCCCGATCGCTGCACGTTCACCTTGCCGGCCACGGTGCGGCGCGGCGAGTTGCTGATCACCATCTCCACCGCGGGCGCGAGTCCGGCATTGTCGTCGTACTTGCGCGCACGATTGGGCGACATCATCTCGCCCGCCTTCGCTCTGGTGGTCGACGACCTCGCGCAACGTCGCGCCGCTTTCCACGCCGACGGCCGGAGCACGGAGGACGTCGACTGGCGTCCCATCATCGAAGAGGCTCTCGCGACGCGCGGTATCGATCTTCCGGTGGCGGTGAACTCATGACCGTTCATCTCGTCGGGGCCGGACCGGGCAGCGCCGATCTGCTCACGGTCAAGGCCGCGCGCTTGGTGGCCAACGCCGACGTCATCGTGCACGATCGACTCGCCGACCCCGAGATTCTGAATCTGGCCCGACCCGGCGTCGAACTGATCGACGTGGGCAAGCAGCCCGGCCGACCGACTCCACAAGAGATCATCAACGCGTTGCTCGTGCACCTCGGTCAGCAAGGTCTGAACGTCGTGCGATTGAAGGGCGGAGATCCGTTCGTGTTCGGTCGCGGCGGCGAGGAGGCCGAAGCCTTGCGATCGGCTGGCGTACCGTTCGACACCGTCCCCGGCATCACCTCGGCTGTCGGCGTGCCCGCGGCGGCCGGGATTCCCGTGACGCATCGCGGCGTGTCGGCATCGTTCACCGTCGTCACCGGACATCGTGAACAAGGTGGTTCGACGAACGTCGCGTGGGAATCGCTGGCCCAGGTCGGTGGAACGATCGTCGTGCTGATGGGGGTCGCCGAACGAGCGGTCATCGCGCGACGACTGATCGCCGGCGGTCTGCCCACCGACACACCGGTCGCCGCCATTCGTTGGGGAACACGACCCGAGCAGCACACGGTGCGCACCACGTTGGCCGATCTCGGTGACACGCCGATCGAATCGCCGTCGACGATCGTGATCGGCGCCGTCGCCGCTTTCGACTTCACCGCCACCGAGATCGAAACCGGAATGGTGATCTGAATGCGACGCAGCATCGACGACGAACCCATCGGCTTGAACGGATTGCCGCCCGGTGCCGACGAAGCCACACCGGTGTCGTGGGCCGTGGCGATTTGCGACGACTACGACGACGCCGAACCGCGCGTCGTTCTTACGGTCGAGGACATCGGAAATCCCGGTGCCGGACTCGTGGCCCATCTCTCCGCCGAGCAGACTCGCCGTCTGCGCGGTGCCCTGCACGACGCCCTCCGCGAGGTGGGCGAGACCCCCGGTCGTTAGAAGGAAAACATCATGACCATTGCTCCCGCTCCCCAACCGCGCGATCTCGATGCCGAACAGATCCGCGACATCGAACGCTTCGAGATCGCCATCGATCAATACCTGAAGGGCGAGATCGACGAGGACGTGTTCCGCGTGATGCGGCTCAACAACGGCATCTACGGTCAACGTCAAGGGGGCACCAACCAAATGGTGCGCATCAAGTTGCCCGCCGGAACCATCACCCCGGAACATTTCGACCTCATGGGTCGACTCGCGACCGAGTTCTCGCGCGGATGGGGACACATCACCACGCGTCAGAACATTCAGTTCCACTTCGTCGAACTCACGCGCATCCCCGCGTTGTTGCGCGAATTGGCCGCGGTCGGACTCACGTCGCGAGAGGCGTGCGGCGACACGGTGCGCAACGTGATGGCCTGCCACCTGGCCGGTGCGTGCCCGTACGAGAAGATCGATGTCACCCCATGGGCCGAGGCGGTGTTCCGCCATTTCGTGCGCAACCCGCTCGGTCAACGTCTGCCCCGCAAGTTCAAGGTCAACTTCTCCGGATGCAGCACCGACTGCGGACAGGCGATGTTCAACGACGTGGGTGTGGTGGCGGTTTCGCGCACGAACGACGACGGTTCGGTCGAACAAGGTTTCCGTGTGTACATCGCGGGCGGGCTCGGCGCCACGCCGCACCCGGCGCTCGCCCTCGAGGAGTTCACGACGCGCGAGCAACTGTTGCCGACGATCGAAGCCGTGCTCCGCGTGTTCGACCAAACGGGCAACCGCGACAACAAGTTGCGCGCGCGACTGAAGTGGGTCGTCGATCAACTCGGTATCGACGAGGTGCGTCGACGCGTGATCAAGATTCGCCACACTCTTCCCGCCTCGTCGACCTGGCCCGGTGGAATTCCGCCCGAAGTGGTTGCCGTCGGTGACGCTCCGGCGGGCAAGACCGGAGAAGCAACCGCGGTCGGACAAGGAGTGGCCGTCACGTTGCGCAGCAACGACCCCTACACGCGCTGGGAGCAGACGAGCGTCATCCGCGGAGCCGGCAACGGCTCGGTGTCGGCGGTTGCCTACGCCGCGCTCGGCGACATCACTGCGTCACAGTTCTCGTCGCTCGCCGAGATTCAGCGCGATCTCGGCTCCGACGTGCGCTTGTCCAATCGCCAGAACGTGGTGTTCCGCGGTTTGCGCGAGGATCAGTTGCGCACGCTCTTCGACCGACTCGAGTCGATCGGTATGGCTCGCCCCGGCGCCGAGATGGCCCGCGACGTGGTGGCCTGCCCCGGTGCCGACACCTGCAACATCGCCGTCACTCAGAGCCGTGGTCTGGCCAAGGCCATCGGTGAACAACTCGAGGAAGAAGGGTTGGCCGAGGTCGGCGGTGTCCGCATCAACATCTCTGGTTGCACCAACAGTTGCGGTCAACATCACGCGGCCGACATCGGATTCTTCGGAGCCGAACGACGGGCAAATGGTCGCGCCATACCCGGCTATCAGATGTTGCTCGGCGGTTTCGTCGGGGATGAGCAAATTCATTTCGGACAAAAGGCGTTGCGTCTGCCGGCCAAGAACGCTCCGCTCGCCGCGGCACGCGTGATCCGACGCTTCGCCGAGGAGCGCAAGGCGGGCGAGCCGTTCCAGGAATGGTTGGGTCGTGCGGGAGGCGCCGGCAAGGTGGCCGAGGGACTGCGCGATCTCGATCAGATTCCGACCCCCGACGAGGCGCCGGACTTCTACGTCGACTTCGACGAGACGAACCCGTTCGCGGTGAACGTCAGCGAATCGGAGTGCGCCACCTGATCAGGAGACCTCGAGACCGTCGAGTTCGCCCTGTTCGCGCCACCGTTCGAGGACCTTCACGAACGCGACCGGGCCGCCGCCGTAACTGCCGCTCTGCAGACTGCGCGCCGCGGGCTTGCCTTCGTTGTTGTAGTAGCCGGGCGTGCAGGACTCGAGGAACTTGATGTTGTTCTGAGCCAGGTCGACGATCGTGCGCACCCACTTCTCCTCGGCCTCGGCGGTGGCTTCGACGCGCGTCAGACCGTTCTGCTCGAGGTGCGCGATGAGATGCGCGAGATGGATGCTCTGTTCGTTCAGCATGTGCGGGAAGTTCACCGTGAATCCCGATTGGGTCTGACTGACGATGAATGCGTTCGGGAAGCCGCGGCTGTGGAAGCCGTGCAGTGTGCGCGTGCCGTCGGCCCAATGCTGGGTGAGCGACTCGCCGTCGACGCCGAACAACTCGTACCCCGAGCGTCGGGTGTACTCGGTTCCGACCTCGAAGCCGGTGGCGTAGATCAGACAATCGAGTTCGTACTCGATCCCGTTGGCCACGACTCCGCGTTCGGTGATCTCATCGATGCCCTTGCCGTCGGTGTCGACGAGATGCACGTTCGGACGATTGAAGGTGTCGAGATACTCGTCGTGGAAGCACGGACGCTTGCACAGCTGGCGATACCACGGCTTCAGGGCCTCGGCCGTGGCCGCGTCGACCACGATGTCGTCCACCCGCGAGCGGATCTCGGTCATCTTCTCGTCGTCGCTCTCCTCGTACGCGCGGATCAACGTGTC
>JBJTIO010000135.1:0-6486 GCA_046095045.1 Actinomycetota bacterium | reverse complement strand
TCGAACATGCTGGCGACGGTGCCGGGCAGGTCGCCGTCCTGGATCTTGTACTACCCGGCGATGCAGTTCGATGCCAGACCGGCCAGCGTGGTGGTGGTCAGCGCCGGCGTGACCGGCTGGGTGGTGTCGGGCACGAGGGTGCTCTGCGGCGTGATCGCACCTGCCGGGATGACGATCTTCAGACCGACATAGAAGGCCGAGTAACCGGACGTGTCGACGTTGGCGAGGTTGAGCGCGTCGAGTGTGATGCCGTAACGGTTCGCCACCGTGAAGGGCACGTCACCGGATTGGATGGTGTACTGCGTGGACTCGGTGGTCGGCTGCCCCGGTTGCACTGGCCCCGGCAGCGTGGTGACAGGGATGGTGCTCGGGGTGGGTGCCAGGGTGGCCCAGTTCGTGCTCTCGAGGTTCAGCACGCTGGACGTCGTGGCGGTGGCGCTGTCGCCGCAGGCGCTGAGCAACACGGCCGCGCCGGCCAGCAACGGGACCAACCACTTGTTCGACATGCCGGACAGACTAGGGCCGCGGCTCACTGAAGTGGGCGCGCACCGGGCGCGATGGGGGCAGGCAGTCGGCTCTCCCCCATCAACCATGCGTCCGTACCGGCGGCAGCCGAACGGCCCTCGGCGATGGCCCACACGATCAGGCTCTGTCCGCGACCCATGTCGCCCGCCACGAACACGCCGGGCACGTTCGTCATGTAGCGGTCGTCTCGGGCCACGTTGCCGCGCTCGTCGAGCGTCACACCCAACTGCTGCAGCCACGAGCCCTTCTCCGGCCCGACGAACCCCATCGCGAGGACCACGAAGTCGGCCGGCAGTTCGCGGTCGGTGCCCTCGACCTTCTGAAACCGACCGTCGACCATCTGCACCTCGTGCACCAGCAGTGCCCGCACCCGGCCGCTGCCGTCGTCGAGGAAACGTTCGGTGTTCACGCTGTACACGCGCTCGCCGCCCTCCTCGTGCGCGGACGACACCTTGTGCACCATGGCGAACTGCGGCCACGGGTTGCTGGAGCCACGGGCCTCGGGCGGCTGCGGCATGATCTCCAATTGCGTCACCGACGCCGCACCCTGGCGGTGCGCCGTGCCGAGGCAGTCGGCCCCGGTGTCACCACCACCGATGATGACGACGTGCTTGCCGTGCACGTCGATGGCCGCCGGGCCGTCGCCCTCCTGCTGACGGTTCGCCATCGGCAGGTACTCCATCGCCTGGTGGATGCCGGCCAACTCGCGACCCGGAACCGGCAGATCGCGCCACGCGGTCGCACCGCAGGCCAACACGACCGCGTCGTAGGTGGCCATCAGCACGTCGATGTCGACGTTCTGGCCGATGATCGCGTTCGTGCGGAACTCGGTGCCCTCGGCCTCCATCTGCGCGATGCGACGATCGAGGTGGCGCTTCTCCATCTTGAACTCGGGGATGCCGTATCGCAGCAAGCCACCGATGCGATCGGCGCGTTCGAGCACAACGACCTCGTGCCCCGCGCGCGTCAGTTGCTGTGCGGTCGCTAGGCCGGCCGGGCCCGAACCGATGACAGCGACCCGCCGACCGGTCTTCACGCTCGGAATCTGCGGTGTCACCCAACCTTCGGCCCACGCTCGGTCGATGATCTCGACCTCGACTTGTTTGATCGCCACCGGGCTCGAGTTGATCCCGACCACGCACGCCGACTCGCACGGAGCCGGGCACAGCCGGCCCGTGAACTCGGGAAAGTTGTTGGTCGCGTGCAGTCGATCGATCGCATCACGCCAGTGATCGCGGTAGACGAGATCGTTCCAATCGGGGATCAAGTTGCCCAACGGACAACCGTTGTTGCAGAAGGGGATCCCGCAGTCCATGCACCGGCCAGCCTGGGCGGTCAACGCCTCCTTGTCGAAGGGCTCGTAGACCTCCTTCCAGTCGCGCAAACGCACGGGCACCGGACGATGTTCGGGAGTACGACGCTCCCACTTCAAGAAACCAGTCGTCTCACCCACGGGCCACCTCCATCACGCGATCGAGAGTCTCCTGTTCGCTGCGACCGGCGACCCTCGCCTCCTCCATCACGGCGAGCACGCGCTTGAAGTCGCGCGGCATCACCTTGCGGAAGTGCTTCGACTGCTCGCTCCAATCGGCGAGCACGCGTCGACCGACGGCGCTGTCGGTCTCGGCCACGTGGCGCTCGATCGTCGTTCGCACGAATGCATCGTCATCGGACGACAACTCCTCGAGTTCGACCATCTCGTAGTTGACCGTGGCGCCGAACACCCCGTGCGGATCGTGCACGTACGCCATCCCGCCCGACATTCCGTCCGCGAAGTTGCGCCCCGTCGGTCCGAGAACGATCACTCGTCCACCGGTCATGTACTCGCATCCGTGATCACCGAGACCCTCGACCACTGCAGTCGCCCCGGAGTTGCGCACGCAGAAGCGCTCACCGACGATGCCGCGCAGGAAGATCTCGCCGCTGGTCGCGCCATAACCGATCACGTTGCCGGCGATGATGTTCTCCTCGGCCGCGAAATTCACGCTCCGACTCGGACGAATGACGATGCGCCCACCCGACAATCACTTGCCGACGTAGTCGTTCGCGTCACCTTCGAGTCGCATCGTGATCCCCTTGGGCACGAACGCGCCGAAACTCTGACCGGCCGAACCCGTGAAGTCGATGCGGATCGTGTCGTCTGGTAGTCCCGCTCCGCCCCACTTCGTCGTGACGGCGTTTCCGAGCATCGTGCCGACCGTGCGGTTGACGTTGCGGATCGAACGCGCGAATCGAACGGCCGAGCCGGAGTCGATCGCCGTGCGGGCCGCAGCGATGAGGTCGTTGTCGAGAGCGTCCGACAATCCGTGGTCCTGCTCGACGCTGCGATACATCGTCTGCCCGTACGGGTTGCGCGCCGGTGCGAGGATCGGCGAGATGTCGAGACCTCGCGCTTTCCCGTGATCGACCGCACGCCGAGTGTCGAGGATCTCGCTGTGCCCGACCATCTCTTCGATGGTTCGAAAGCCGAGCGAGGCCATGATCTCGCGCACTTCCTCGGCGATGAACTCGAAAAAGTTCACGACGAACTCGGGCTTGCCGCTGAAACGCTCGCGCAACACCGGATTCTGGGTGGCGACGCCCACCGGACATGTGTCGAGGTGACACACGCGCATCATGACGCAGCCACTCACCACGAGCGGCGCCGTGGCGAATCCGAATTCCTCGGCGCCCAGAAGCGCGGCGATCACGACGTCGCGACCGGTCTTCATCTGACCGTCGGCTTGCACGACGATGCGGTCGCGCAAGCCGTTGAGCAAGAGGGTCTGCTGCGCCTCGGCGAGGCCCAACTCCCACGGCGCACCGGCGTGCTTCAACGACGTCAGCGGTGATGCTCCGGTGCCACCGTCGTGACCCGAGATCAACACCACGTCGGCCTTGGCCTTGCTGACTCCCGCCGCCACCGTGCCGACGCCCACCTCGGCGACGAGCTTCACGTGCACGCGCGCCGCGGGATTCGAGTTCTTGAGATCGTGGATCAACTGCTTCAGATCCTCGATCGAATAGATGTCGTGGTGCGGAGGCGGGCTGATGAGTCCGACTCCCGGCGTGCTGTGACGAGTCTTGGCGACCCACGGGTACACCTTGTGTCCGGGCAATTGTCCGCCCTCACCCGGCTTGGCGCCCTGAGCCATCTTGATCTGCAGGTCGTCGGCGTTCACGAGGTACTCGCTCGTCACGCCGAAACGCCCGGACGCCACTTGCTTGATGGCCGAACGACGCGCCGGGTCGTACAAGCGCTCGGGATCCTCGCCACCCTCGCCGGTGTTGCTCTTTCCACCGATCGAATTCATGGCGATGGCGAGTGTCTCGTGGGCCTCGGCCGAGATAGATCCGTAGCTCATCGCTCCAGTCGAGAATCGCTTCACGATGTCGGCGACGCTCTCGACCTCGTCGATCGGCACCGGCGTGCGGCTCGCGCGATCGAAGTCGAAGAGTCCGCGCAACGTCGCCAAATGTTCGGACTGGTCGTCGACGAGCGAGGTGTACTGCTTGAAGATGTCGTATCGCTTGGCGCGCGTCGCGTGCTGCAACTTGAACACCGTCTCGGGGTTGAAGAGGTGATACTCGCCCTCGCGACGCCATTGGTACTCGCCACCAAGTTCGAGTTTGCGGTGCGCACGGCGCTCGGGGTTGCGTGGGTACGCCACCGCGTGCCGAGCCGCCACCTCGGCCGCGATCTCGTCGAGACCTATTCCGCCGAGTCGACTGACCGTGCCCGTGAAGTACTCGTCGACCAAATCGGAGGCGAGGCCGATCGCTTCGAAGATCTGCGCCCCGGTGTACGACGCCACCGTGCTCACTCCCATCTTCGACATCACCTTGAGCACACCCTTGCCCGAGGCTTTGATGTACTTCTTCACCGCCGTCTTGGGATCGCTCGCACCCAGTTCGTGGAGGTTCTCACGGATCATGTCCTCGATCGACTCGAACGCGAGGTACGGGTTGATCGCTCCGGCGCCGAAACCGATGAGGAGAGCCATGTGGTGCACCTCGCGGGCGTCACCGGACTCGACCAACAGGCCGGCCTGCGTGCGCTTCTTCTCGCGAATCAGGTGGTGGTGCACCGCCGACGTGAGTAGCAACGACGGAATGGGTGCGAGCACCTCGTCGCTGTTGCGGTCGGAAAGCACGATGACACTCGCACCGGCGTCGATCGCGGCCGAAACATCTCGACGGATCTCGTCGAGGGCTTCCTTCAGCGCGGCTCCCCCACCCGCCACGCGATACAGACCCGACACCACGTGAGCGTGCAACTCGGGATGCGATCCGTCGTCGTCGGCGTGCACGATGCGCGCCAACTCGTCGTTGTCGATCACGGGGAACGGCAACACCAACTGGCGACAGCTCTCGGGACCGGGTGCCAGAAGGTTCGATTCGGGACCAACCGTCGATCCGACGCTCGTGACGACTTCCTCACGAATCGCGTAGAGGGGCGGGTTGGTCACCTGAGCGAACAGCTGCTGGAAGTAGTCGAACAACAATCGGGGTCGCTCCGACAACACCGCGATTGGCGTGTCGGTGCCCATCGAACCGATGGGCTCGGTGCCCGTCTTGGCGGTCGGCGCGATGATGACCTTCAGTTACTCGTGGGTGTATCCGAACATCTGCTGACGACGCAGCACACTGTCGTGGCTGTACACCATGTGTTCCTGTTCGGGCAGGTCGCTCAGTTCCACGAGACCGTCGGCCAACCACTCCTCGTAGGGATGCGCCGCGGCCAACGACTGCTTGATCTCCTCGTCGTCAACGATGCGGCCCTGAGCGGTGTCGATCAGGAACATGCGTCCCGGCTGCAGACGACCCTTGCGAACGACCTTCGCTTGGTCGATGTCGAGGACTCCGACCTCGGACGCCATCACGACCAAACCGTCGTCCATCACCCAATAGCGACTCGGACGCAATCCGTTGCGATCGAGCACGGCGCCGATCACGGTGCCGTCGGTGAAGGCCACGCTCGCCGGGCCGTCCCATGGCTCGATGAGTGAGGAGTGGAAGCGATAGAAGGCTCGCTTCTTGGCATCCATCGTCTCGTGGTTCTCCCACGCTTCGGGGATCATCATCAACACCGCGTGAGGCAACGAACGTCCGCCGAGGTGCAACAGTTCGAGCACCTCGTCGAACGACGCCGAATCGCTGCCGCCCGGTGTGCAAATCGGAAACGCGCGGTCGAGGCCCGGAATCAGATCGGACGAGAGCAACGCCTCTCGCGTGCGCATCCAGTTGCGGTTTCCCTGCACGGTGTTGATCTCGCCGTTGTGTGCGATGAAGCGGTACGGGTGCGCGAGCGGCCACGATGGAAAGGTGTTGGTCGAGAACCGGCTATGCACGAGAGCGAGTGCGCTCTCGACGCGCTCGTCGGCCAGATCCGGGTAGAACGCTCCGAGTTGCGGCGTGGTGAACATGCCCTTGTAGATGAGGGTGCGACAACTGAGCGAGGGGAAATACGTCCGTTGCTCGCTGGGAAGTTCGTGTTCGATGCGCTTGCGAGCCACGAACACCAGACGATCGAGGTCGATTCCGGTTGCACCGCGGGGGTCGACGATGAAGACCTGACGGAACGACGGCATGACGGCGCGAGCACCCTGCCCGAGCGTCGTTGGATCGATGGGCACCGAACGCCAACCGAGAACGGCCAAACCTTCGTCGGCAACGATCGATTCGATCGACGCCTGAGCCTTCTCGGCGTCGACGTCGTCGGACGGAAGAAACGCCATGCCCACCGCGTAGGCGCCCCGCGCCGGAAGTTCGAAATCGACGACTGCACGCAGGAACCGATCGGGGATCTGGATCAGTACTCCGGCACCGTCGCCCGTGTCCGCCTCGGCGCCGGTCGCGCCACGGTGTTCCATGTTGCAGAGAGCACCCAAGCCGCGCGCGACGATGTCGTGACTCGCTCGACCCAGAATGTCGGCGACGAAAGAGACGCCGCAGGCGTCATGTTCGAATCGGGGGTCGTAC
>JBJTIO010000134.1:0-5068 GCA_046095045.1 Actinomycetota bacterium | reverse complement strand
GCTTTGTGTACACCTGGGATGGTCACAAAGCGACAATTTGTCGCAATTTGGTTTTTAGGGTTGGTCGTCGAGGAACTGTTGGAATTGCTCGGCGAGATCGTCGGCCGACGGAATCGCGGCCTCGGTCATACGGTCGTAGTTGATCTCCAGCACTCGCACCTGTCGCGCCAAATCGGCGTCGGCGCGCGTCGCTTCGTCGTGCAATCCGCGCCAACGTTCGATCTCTTCTTTCAGATCGGCGCTTCCGGTCGGCACGCCCAGCACATGGCCGAGGTGCTGCAGCAACGCGGCTTGCGACAACGGATGCTGTGCGTAGTCGAGGTAGAACGGCACGCCGACGCGCAACGACACGGCAGGCAGCGATTCCTTCTCGCATTCGGTCTGCAACACGCCCACGACTCCGGTCATTCCTTGATACGAGGGGCGCGACAAACCCAGACTGCGCGCCAGTTCGGGGTCGACCGAACTGCCCACCACGATCGGCGCCCGCGTGTGGGGCACGGCGTCGGGTGCAGCTCCGACGGTCACCATGGCTTCGCACCCGAGTCGCAAGTAGCACGCGATGATGCTGCGCACGTACGTCTTCCACGCGGTGTGCGGTTCGACGCCGTTCACCACAACGACGTCGCGTGTCGCGTCCGGGAATCGAATGGCGACGACATCGTTCGCCGGCCACACGATCTCTCGTTCGCCGTCCTCGTCGAATCGCGCCTCGGGTCGCACCTGCGTGAAGTCGTAAAACGGATCGGAGTCGAGTGACGCGACGAGTTCGCTGGTGTTCGAGTCGGTGAGCGCACGCAAGGCAGCGGTCGCCACACCAGCGGCGTCGAACCAGCCCGTGAGTGCGAGGACCATCACCGGACGTCGCAGTGGTGACGAGACTCCGTGCCACTCGAGGACGTCGGCTACTTCCATGACGTCAGATTCTCACCCGATCAAGGCCTCGACCACAACGTCGATGCAACGAGTGAGGGCCGACACGTCGTCGGGTTCGATCGCCGGGAACATTCCGACGCGCAGTTGATTGCGTCCGAGTTTGCGGTAGCTGTCGGTGTCGACGACCCCATTGACACGAAGTGCCGCGCACACGTCGTTCGCATCGACACCGCCGTCGGCCGCCGACGAGATGTCGATCGTCCCGACCACTTCGGAACGCATCGCGGGGTCGGTGACGAACGGGCGCGCCCATTCTCGCGATTCGGCCCATTCGTAGAGGACCGACGACGATTTCTTCGATCGTGCGTTGCACGCGGCGAGCCCGCCGATCTCGTTCATCCAGCGCACTTGAGACTCGAACATCACGAGGGTCGTGAGCGCGGGCGTGTTGTAGGTCTGATTGGCGACGCTGTTGTCGAGAGCGATCTTCAAATCGAGCGACGCCGGGGTCCACCGCTTCGTGGCCGCGATGCGCTCGATGCGCGCGATCGCCCGAGGCGAGCACAGTGCGACCCACAAACCTCCGTCGGAAGCGAAGCACTTCTGCGGCGCGAAGTAATAGACGTCGACCTCCGCTGGGCTCCACAGCAGACCACCCGCCGCCGATGTCGCATCGACGACCACCAAAGCGTCGGAATCGGTACCCACGGGGCGAACGAGCGGCATCATCACGCCCGTCGACGTTTCGTTGTGGGTGAACGCGTAGGTGTCGATGCCGGCCTCGGCGACCGTGGCGGGATGCGCGCCAGGCTCGCACTTGATCACCGACGGCGAACCGAGATGCGGCGCGTTGGCCGCCGCCTCGGCGAACTTCGATGAGAACTCACCGAACACGAGATGTTGACTACGCGCGTCGATGAGACCGAAAGTGGCGACGTCCCAGAAGACCGTCGACCCACCGTTGCCGAGCACGACCTCCCAGCCGTCGGGCAGAGAGAAAAGCGAGCGCAATCCGTCGCGCAGCGAACCGACGAGGTTCTTCACCGGAGCCTGACGGTGCGACGTTCCGAGCAACGTCGACCCGGCGGCGACCACGTCGCGAATCTGTTCGGGCCGCACCTTCGACGGTCCGCAGCCGAAGCGACCGTCCTGAGGTAAAAGGTCGGGAGAAATTCGAATCGAACGGGGGTCGGTCGTGCTCACTGTGTAAGCATGGCATTCATGAGTTCGTCTGCCCAACGGAACCGCACATCTTCTCGGCTGGCCGCGATCGCCGAGTCGGCGACCCTCGCCGTCGACGCCAAGGCCAAGGCCTTGAAGGCCGCCGGAGAGAACGTCATCGGATTCGGTGCCGGCGAGCCCGATTTCCCGACGCCCGAACACATCGTCGAGGCCGCGGCGAAGGCGTGCCGTGATCCGAAGATGCATCGCTATACCCCCGCCGCTGGCCTGCCCGAGTTGCGTGAGGCGATCGCCGCCAAGACTCTTCGCGACAGCGGATTTCAAACCACGGCGAACCAAGTGCTCGTCACCAATGGTGGCAAGCACGCCGTGTTCACCGCGTTCGCCGCACTGTGCGATCCGGGCGACGAAGTGATCGTTCCGGCTCCTTACTGGACCACCTACCCCGAGGCGATCGTTCTCGCTGGGGGAGTGCCGGTGATCATCGACACCAACGAAGAGACCGGATTTCGCGTCACCATCGAGCAACTCGAGAAGGCTCTGACCCCGCGGACGAAGGTGTTGCTGTTCGTGTCGCCCGACAACCCGTCAGGTTCGGTGTATCCGCCCGAGGAAGTGAAAGCGATCGGCGAATGGGCCGTGTCGCGTGGTGTGTGGGTGGTCACCGACGAGATCTACGAGCACCTCACGTACGGCCCACATCGGTTCGCGAGCATGCCCACGCTCGTCCCCGACGTCGCCGATCAATGCGTCATCGTCAACGGCGTCGCCAAGACGTACGCCATGACTGGTTGGCGCGTGGGCTGGATGATCGGGCCGTCCGACGTGATGAAGGCGGCGATCAACTTCCAGAGCCACGCCACGTCGAACGTGAGCAACGTGGCGCAGGCGGCCGCACTGGCCGCGGTGTCGGGCGACTTGAGCGCGGTCGCCATGATGCGCGAGGCCTTCGAACGTCGCGGTCGCACCATGCATCGTCTGCTGAGCGCCATTCCCGGCGTGTCGTGTCTCGAACCTCAGGGCGCCTTCTACTGCTACCCGAACGTGTCGGGTCTTCTCGGCCGCACCTACAACGGCAAGGAGGCGAACACGTCGATGCAGCTTGCCGATGTCGTTCTCTCCGAGTCCAAGGTGGCCTTCGTGCCCGGGGAAGCGTTCGGTTCGGCGGGTTACGCGCGATTTTCTTTCGCGCTCGGGGACGCCGACCTCGAAGAGGGCATCACCCGCATCGCGAACTTGGTGGCGGCCAACTCCTGATCACGGCGACATGTGACCGGCAACACACGCCGTGTGTTATGGTCGTCGAGCCGGCGATAGTCGGTGCGTGAAATCCAGCGAAGTCCGGTGAGATCCCGGCACTGTCCCGCAACGGTGGTCCGTACCGACAGAGATGTCGAGTCGGCGAGTCCGGTCGCCTGATTCGCGCGCGATAACCAACCCTCGAGGCAAGGGCGGATCGTGGTGGCGCGGATTTCCGGGTCTCACACTCCTCTTGCTTCCTCAGAGCAATGGAGGAAGCTTCAATGAAGCAAGCAAAGTCAGCGCGTCCGATCGGACGCATCCGTCGACGTTCCCTGATCGGAATCGTCGTGGCCGGGACGGCATTCTTCGCCGCATGCGGAGGCGACGACGCATCATCGGAATCGACTTCGGCCGACACGACAGCGGTCGAAGGTGATTCGTTGAGAATCGTCTCGCTGTCGCCCACGCACACCGAGATCCTGTATGCGATCGGGGCCGGGGACGAGGTCGTCGCCGTCGACTCGATGTCGAACTTTCCGGCCGAGGCGGCCATCACCGATCTGTCGGCGTACGAACCCAACGTCGAGGCGATCGCTGCGTTCGACCCCGATCTCGTGGTCATCGGTGACGACTTCACGGGACTCGCCGATCAGTTGACGGCCATCGGTGTCGGTTCGTGGGTCAGTGCGGCGCCGATGACTCTCGACGAGGTGTACGCGCAGATCGTCGAATTGGGCCAGGCGGTCGGTCACGAAGAAGAGGCGACCGAACTCGCTGACTCAATGAGAGCCGACATCGACTCAATCGTTGCAGATGCAACGAAAGTACCGGAGGGCACCTCGTATTTCCTCGAACTGGATGACACGCTCTACTCGGTGACGAGCAACACGTTCATCGGCTCGCTGTACGAACTGTTCGGACTCCGCAACATCGCCGACGCGACCGAAGGCGACACCGATTATCCGCAGCTGTCGGCCGAATTCATCGTGAGCCAGGATCCGGATCTGATCTTCCTCGCCGACACCAAGTGCTGTGGTGCGAGTGCCGAGACCATCGCGGCGAGGCCGGGCTGGGACGTGTTGAGCGCGGTGAAGGCGGGTCACGTCGTCGAACTCGACGACGATATCGCGTCGCGATGGGGCCCCCGCCTCGTCGACTACGTGGCGGCGATCGCCGCGGCATTGGAGTTGTTGGGCTGATGTCCACCGTTCGGGAACGTTCGACCGCGAGGTCGTGGTGGATGCCACTGGCCTGCCTCGCTCTCGCGGTCGCGTTCCTGTTCGGCGCCATGATCGGCCCCGCTGGGCCCGCATGGTGGCGCGTGCCCGCCGAACTGCTCGATCGGTTGCCCCTCGTTCGTATCGACTCGGGAGCCACGGCGCTGCAGAGCACCGTGCTGTGGGAGATCCGAATGCCCCGAGTTGTGTTGGCAGGAATCGTCGGGGCGATGTTGTCGCTGGCGGGAGCGTCGTTCCAAGGTGTGTTCCGCAACCCGCTCGTCGATCCCTATTTGCTCGGGGTCGCCGCCGGCGCCGGTCTCGGAGCGACGACGGTCTTCGTCGTCGGACGAGCGAGCAGTGCGTCGTGGCCCGTCGACCCGCTCCCGTTGGCGGCTTTCGTTGGCGGTCTCGTGGCGGTTCTGCTCACCTACACCGTTGGGGCCGGGTTCGGAGCATCACGCTCGTCCACGACGTTGGTGCTCGCTGGTGTCGCGGTGACTTCTCTTGCCACCGCCGTGCAGACGTTCATGTTGCAGAAGAACACCGAT
>JBJTIO010000133.1:0-2967 GCA_046095045.1 Actinomycetota bacterium | reverse complement strand
TCACCGAGAGGCGCACCGAATCACCGACTCGTGGCGCGCCGCCCGAGGGTGCGTTGCGCACGATCACGCGGTGCTCGTCGCCGATGGCGCACACCACTTGCACCTCGTGCCCGAGGTGCTCGACCATCGTGACGGTCGCCGCCAGCCCGTCGACGGGATCGATGGAGGTGTGCTCGGGGCGCGCACCCACCACGTGAGGGCCCGACTCGAGCGAACCGGCGGGGAAGATGTTCATGGGCGGTGTTCCGATGAATTGGGCCACGAACACCGATGCCGGACGGTCGTACACCTCGCGCGGTGTGCCGACTTGTTCGAGCACGCCGTCGCGCATCACCGCGACTCGGGTACCCATCGTCATGGCCTCGACCTGATCGTGGGTGACGTACACGAACGTGGCGTCGAGTCGCCGATGAAGAGCGACGATCTCGGCTCGGGTCTCGGCGCGCAACTTGGCGTCGAGGTTCGACAGGGGCTCGTCCATGCAGAACACGGCTGGACGACGCACTATCGCTCGGGCCAGAGCCACGCGTTGTCTTTGGCCGCCGGACAACGCACCGGGTCGACGATCGAGGTAGGGCGTGAGGCCGAGCGTCTCGGCTGCTGCGATTGCCGCGGTCGCGCGTTCGGCTTTGTCGATGCCACGCACCTTCAACGGGAACTCGATGTTGGCGCGCACCGTCTTGTGCGGGTACAGCGCATAACTCTGGAACACCATCGCAACGTCGCGATCCTTGGGGAGCACGTCATTCACGAGCCGATCGCCGATGTACACCTCACCGGCGGTCGGGTCCTCGAGTCCGGCGATTGTTCGCAGCAGTGTCGACTTGCCGCATCCCGATGGTCCGAGGAGGATCATGAACTCACGGTCGGCGATGTCAAGCGAAACCTCGTCGACCGCCTTCACTTCGCCGAAGTGCTTGGAGACTCCGGTCAGTCGTATGGAAGCCACGTCTCCCACCGTACATTCCGCGGTTGAACGCGCGGGAAATGTCGGGCGTCGATCAGATGTCGAGGCTGGTGAGATCGGGACCGAGAACGATGTTTCCGTCGAAGTGTTGGGCCGCGAGTGCGCGCCACTCGTCTTCTTGCGCCGCCTGCAGGGGCGGAACGTAGTGGGTGAGCATCAGGTTCTTCACCCCGTTGCGCGTCGCCGTCTGGGCGGCCTGCTCGACGGTCGAGTGGTAATCGAGGATGTCCTTGAATCGACCGCCGGTCGGAACCATGTTCGCCACCATGTTGACGAGATCAGCCCGGATCACGGTCTGCACGTAGGCATCGGCGCCGGCGCACATTGCGTCGACTCCGGCGCACGGCACGGTGTCGCCGGCGAGGGCGGCCACACGACCGTCGTGTTCGAGTCGGAAACCCACGGTGGGCTTCACCGGTCTGTGATCGGTCGCGTGCGTGGTCACCTTCACCGCACCGATCGCGAACGTCTCGTTGGGCCCGACTTCGGTGACATCGACCGTCAGTGGTCCGTTCGCCCGCAGATCGTCGTGGTGATCGTGGCGATATTGCTGGTCGAGTTCGAGCATGCGCATCAACGCGTCGATCATCGCTCGTGTGCCTGCCGGGCCGTACACCTTCAACGGCACGTGCACCGGTTGCATCACCCACCGTGTGGTCACGAGGTCGTTGACATCGGTGATGTGGTCGCTGTGCAGGTGGGTGATGAGCAACGTGTCGATCATCGCTGGCAACACGCCGGCCGCCATCGAACGCATCAGGGCCCCACGGCCACAGTCGACGAGGATGTTGCGGTCACCGGCCTGAACGAGGGTGCACGGACCGGCCCTTAGGGGGTCGGGGATGGGACTGCCGGTGCCGAGCAGAGTGATCTTCATGCAGACATCATGTCAGAAACCGTGACACTATCCGTCAAACGTAACTGGGATGGATTTGGTTGCCATTCGATCAATGATCTCCAAACCTCAGGTTGCTCAGAAAGCCGGTCAATAGTTTTGAACAAGCGGCGTTGAAGGTGTTTCGCCCGCGGCTTAATGAGAACACCGATTCCGTGATCAACATTGATAGTTCGCCATGAGATCACCGGCGATAGGAAGGATGTCAGGTGATGCCAAACCTTCCATGTCTCTCCGCACCAGGGTACGAGAGCGCTTTCCGGCGTGGCCTTCCTCAGCTCGGGATCGAGGGGATGACAGTCGTGAATGATCAGCGTTCCCTCCGGACGTACGGCACGTAGTCCAGCCTTCATGAGCCGGAGCGAGTCCTGAATGGAGTGCCACGGGTCGATGAAAACGACGTCAAACTGGGAATCGAAGGACTCCGCAAGCCATGCTGTTTGCTGAACCGTTGGGAAAGATTGAGCATTATCGAATTGAATTCGATGTTCGTTGCTCCCGTACGTCAATCGAAGATGCTTACCGAAGGCCCGAACCCCAATTCGATCGCTGATTGGGAGGCCGGTGGTCATCGACACGATTTCAAGAAGACTTACAGCACCGCCTTTGGCAAGTTGATTTATGACTTGCGCCGTGTCACTCACGCCACACTCATTACTCACGGTTGCTATCGAGCGCCTCGACGAGGGTGTTCCAGGCGAGGGTGGCGCACTTGATTCGCACGGGGAACTTCACGACCCCTTGCAACGCTTCGAGGTCTCCGAGTTTGACGCTCGGCGCGTCGTCGGTGTCCTCTTCGATCGACATCATCACCTTGAAGCGGTGCACGAGTGCGCGCACCTCGTCGAGCGACTTGCCCTTGATCGCTTGCGACATCATTGAGGCGGAACTCTGGGAGATGCTGCAGCCCTGCCCCGACACCTTCACGTCGGACACGACGTCGCCGTCGACCTGCACGTAGACAGTGATCTCGTCGCCGCACAACGGGTTGTGGCCCTCGGCCTTGTGAGCCGGCGGCGGAAGTTCGCCCCGATTACGAGGCGTTCGATAGTGATCGAGAATGATCTCGCGGTAGAGGTCTTCCAATCCGGGCATGTCGTTCGTC
>JBJTIO010000132.1:0-43162 GCA_046095045.1 Actinomycetota bacterium | reverse complement strand
GCGCAGGGTTTGACGGCTGTAGACCGCACCAGTGGGATTGTTCGGGTTGATGACGACGATCGCCTTGGTGTTGCGCGTGACCTTCGAACGGATGTCGTCGAGGTCGGGATTCCAACCGTTCGCCTCGTCGCACAAGTAGTGAACGGGTGTTCCACCGGCCAACGTGGTGGAGGCGGTCCAGAGCGGATAGTCGGGTGCTGGAATGAGCACCTCGTCGCCCTCGTCGAGTAGTGCGTTGAGGGACAGTTGGATCAGTTCGCTCACGCCGTTGCCCAACCAAATGTCGTCGGGGTCGGTGATGTCGATGCCGAGCGTCTGGTAGTGCTGCACCACGGCGGTGCGGGCCGATCGGATGCCCTGCGAATCGCTGTAGCCCTGAGCCTGCTGCAGGTGTCGGGTGACGTCGACCAGGATCTCGGGCGGGGCCTCGAAGCCGAACGGGTGCGGGTTCCCGATGTTCAACTTCATGATGCGGTGACCCTGCTCCTCGAGTCGCTTCGCTTCCTCGAGCACCGGTCCACGGATGTCGTAGAGGACGTGCGCCAACTTCTGCGACTGGAGGATCTCGGTCGGACCACTGGCGGGGGAATTCACGACCTCGAAACTATCGCCCGTCCGTTGCGACGGCGGGCTCATTTGTGAGACGCGTCAGATGATGTTGAGTGCGTCGAGGAAACGCGCGGCCACCGCATCGTCGCCCGAGACCGCACAATGTTCGCGCCAATTCGAACGCTGGGTGCCCCAGTCGACGAACGCGTGTCCCGAACTCGTGACCGTCGCGACGGCACCGTTCGACGCACCATCGGACACGACGATGTCATCGCCACTCGGGCCGATCGTCCACTTGCCACCGCCCGGTCCCGTGAGATCGAGAACGATCGGAGCCGACAAGGAACGTCCGAGGTTCGACTGCATCTGGGGCATACCCGTGATCATCCACCGAATCGCAGGCCCGAGACGAGTGGCGTCGGCGGCTGAAACCTGGCGACTGATGGGTCCGCGCGGAGCGAGCAGGTCGATGCGCAGATGGCAGTAGTGATCGAACGCGTACGCATCGGCCAGTTGATGCATCGGATACGAGCCGAGATCGGCGAGCGGGATGACGGTGGACGCGAGCGGCTCGTCTTGGAACGAGGCCAGCACATCTACTGCGCGATCGCAGTACGACAGGTACTCATCGAGGATCTGTCGGTTCGTCCAGTCCTTGCGTGGTTCGACCAAGAGATCCATCATGCGCTCGGCGGGAAGTTGCACGGGTTCGGCGGGCGGCGGCGATGGATCGACGGTTTCCTTGTAGTTCGAACTCATGTGAGCGACCAGATCGCGCACCGACCATCCGGTGCAGCCGCTCGGCCGCTGCCACTCCTCGTCGGTGAGCGAGGTGATGACGTACTTCACTTCGTCAACCGCGATTCGCAACGCGGTCACTGCTTCTTTCGACATTGTGATCTCCCTTGTTCAGACCTTGTATACACGCGACGCGGTGCCGGAGAAGAGCGCAGCTCGTTCGCTCGCCGAGAATCCGACGGTCATCTTCTTGTAGGCGTTCCAGAGCACGCGGTACGACAACGACAGTCGGTCGACGGGGAAGTTCGATTCGAACATGCATCGGTCGGGGCCGAAACATTCGATCGCGTGCAGGTAGTAGCGCGACTGTCGGGCGAGGAACTCATCCGATGTGGGAGGGCGGTCGGCGGTGTTCCAGCCGAAACCGTTGTCGGGCATGGCCAGCCCGCCGATCTTGGCCACGGTGTTCGGTAGCGCCGCGATGTCGGCGATGTCGACTTTCCACTGAGCGAAGATCTCCTCGCGTTGCGAGGCGTACGGACCGACGCCGATCGGTGTCCCGAAGTGGTCGAGCACCATGGTCGTTCCGGGGGTGGCGCGGGCCAGCTCGAGGAACTCGCGATTCTGATGATGGTAGTGCCAACTGTCGTAGGTGAGTCCGCGCTCGCCGAGTCGCGCCACGCCCCGTCGAAACGACGGATCGAGATAGAGGTCGCGGGGCGCCCGACCGGGAATCATCATCGCGTCGGGATGTTCGGCCCGTGACAGTGCATCACGCACACCGCGGAACATTCCTCGGGCGGCGTCGATGTGTCGATCGAGGAGGTCGTCGACATCGTCGCGACGGAGGTCGACGCTTCCGACGATGCCTCGCATCAAGGGTTCTGGATCGGAGGTCGCTTGTTCGGCGATGTAACGGGTCTCGCCGAGGGATCGCAAATGTTCCGGAGCGTCGCGGTCGTAGGCCGAACCGCATTCCATGAAGACCGTCTTGATCACGCGGTGTCCGCTGGCAACATCGCGATGCAAATCGTCACGCTGATAGGGCAGACCCTGGCCGGCAGGCCACAGGTGGTGATGAGGATCGACGATCTCGAGTTCGGGCTCGACGATCTCTTCGATCACCTGATCGAGCCACTCTTGGGTTCCCGGTGCGGTCATCCCCGCATCCTGACCGTCGCCGAGCGACTTGGCAAGGGTGATCAGTGGGTTCGTTGCAGTTGGCGGACCTCGGTCGACAGAAGTGGCGTGAGCACGGCGACGAGAGCGATCGATCCCATGATGAAAAGCGAGGTTCGGGCGCCGAGCAAGTGGGCCATCGGTCCGGCCAACAACAATCCGATCGGTGCGAACGCGAGCGATCCGAACGCGTCGTACGAGCCGACGCGCGACAGGGCCTCCTCGGGAACGTTAGTTTGCATGGTGGTCATCCAGTTGGCATACATCACGTCGAGGGCCACGCCGGTTCCCATCGCGGTGATGAACAGGATCCACATGGGCGCGGGAAAGCCCGTCGCGAGTATCCAAGCGGCTCCCATCGGCATCACCCCGACGGCAATCAGCAATGGGCGACGCGGTTTGTAGCGGAACGCGACCGCGGTGCCGAGAATGTTGCCCAGACCGAATCCGAACATCATCGTTCCCATGGAACGCGCTCCACCCAGTTCCTCCTTCATCTGAACGGGTGCGAGCACCGCGATGAACGCTTCGAAGGCCAAGTGATAGAACGCGAAACAGCCGACGATCAGAACGATCCAACGTCGCGACGAGAATTCGGTCCAACCGATCCGTAATTGGGCGATCATCGACGAGCGATCCTCGCCAGTGTCGTCGCCGAACGACTTCGGCAAGCGCAATGACAACACGAGTAGTCCGGCGATCAGGAACGAGGTGGCGTCCCCGAGCAGACCCCAACCCGGTCCGGCGGTGGCGACGATCAGGCCGGCGACACTCGCGCCGAGAGTGAACCCGACGTTGGCCCCGAAACCCAGAATCGAATTTGCCGCTTGCAGCAATGGTCCGGGGACGATCATCGGCATCAGCCCGCTGAAAGCCGGATACCAGAGTGCGTTGAGCACTCCGAAGATGACTCCATTCACGCAGAGCAAGGGCACCGAGGCGTTGCCGGTGATGAACGCGATGGCGCTGATGGCGACGACCACACTGCCGATGACGTCGGTCGACCCGACCAACTGTGAACGACCGAAGCGATCGGCGGCCACGCCGCCGATCAACATGAACGCGACGAGCGGGATCATCTGGGCCGTGGTGACGAGGCTCAGCGACCCGGCGTCGGCCCCGTCGAGCGACAGCACGCCGAACGCGAGTGCGATTGGTGCCATGCCATTGCCGATGTTCGACACGAAACGAGCCGCCAGCAACAGGCGGTAGCGACGGATCGCCAGGAGTTGTCGCAGTTCTTGGAACACGGTTCTTTCCGCTCGCGAAGGGGCAATTCAGTATGCCGACCCCGCCAATTCCCGTCGGGGATATGCGGTTGGCGCGTCAAAAGGTGGCTCTGAGCAGGGGTGATGCAATTCCTTAGGTTTTCTTGAAAAAAGTGCGAGGTCGGCGTCGGAACGGGCTCTTGTCCGGCATGAACGCCAACCGCACCCTGCTCATCAAGAAGATCGCCGTCGTCGCCGGAGCCATCGCAGCCAGCCTGTCGATGGTCGCCTGCCAAGTCCCCGACGCCAGCGTCAAGGATCGTCGCCTCGTCGAGACCTACACCGCTCCCGCGGCGACCAAGACCGGTAACTACGGCACCGAGTCGTTCCAGACCTACAAGGTGTTCACCCCAGCTGGCTGGTCCGCTTCGGACAGTCGCAACTTGGTGGTCTTCGTGCATGGCGGAGCCTGGAGCTTTGGCACCGAGGACGAAGTCGAGTCCGTGGTCATGGATCTACTCGCACAGGGAAGCGTGATCGTGTCGATCCAGTACGAGCTCAAGGCCTCGGCATTCGAGCAGACTTCCGACATCGTCAAGGCCGTGCGTTGGGCCCAGACGAACGCCAAGACGCTCGGCGCGAACGCCAAGCGCACCTTCCTGGCGGGACACTCGGCGGGTGCTCACCTGAGCTTGCTCACCGCGGTTGCACCGGCGAATCTTCGTGGCGGCAACTTCGTGCAGCCGATCGTCGGAGTCTTCGCCGTTGCTGGCCCGTACGGTCTGAACCGCGCGGACTACGACCCGATGATTCTTTCCACCAAGGTGCAGAGCATCATCGCCGAAGTCAACGGTTGCTTCGTGAAGTGCAGCCAGAGCGAGCTCAACCGCATCTCGCCGTTGTCCTACATCGATCGCAACGATCCCGCGGTGTACCTCGTTGCTGGTGACGCCGACGTTCTTGCCCCGGCTTCGCACGCCCTCGCTGTCGAGGCGGCGTACGAAGCGGTCGGCCAAGGCAACCGTGCGTGGGTCGACGTGGTCGAGGGAGCTCAGCATCAGCCCGGGTACGGCGCGAACGGAACCTACGTCAGCGCGTTCCTCTCGCAGGCCGGAACATTCTGATAGGGACAAAGAGGGGACGACATGAATCAACAACGAGCATCCGCACTCGACGGAATTCGCGGCGTGGCCCTGGCCTGTCCGATCGTCGTCCATCTCGGCATCGTCGGCGCCGATCGCGGGCTCTGGCTCGCGATCGGCATGTTCTTCACCTTGTCGTCTTTCTTGATCACGTCGCTGGCACTCCGTGAGGTCGATTCCACCGGTCGACTGGCTCTCGGGACGTTCTGGATGCGTCGCATCCGACGGCTCTTGCCCGCTTCGCTTCTGGTGTTGGCAGCGATCGTGACGATCGCATGGGCGATCGACTGGCCGGGGTTGGCCGCCGTCAAGGGCGACGTTTTGTCCGCGTTGGTGTGGGGTGCCAACTGGGAGCAATTGAACGGCGGTGGCTACTGGGACAGTTTCTCCCCGAGCCTCACCCATCACTTCTGGTCATTGTCGTTCGAGGAACAGGTGTACATCGCGTTCCCGATCGTCGTGGCCGCATTGGCGTTGGTTCGACGCCGACGGGGGCGTGGTTCAATATCGATGCGCGTGGCGGGGGTTGGTCTCACCACGCTGGCCTGTTCATGGTTCTTCCTGTGGACCGTCGACGACCCGGTTGTTCTCTACCTGCACACGATCCCACGTTTGGGAGAAATCGCGCTTGGAATGATCGCCGCGGCATGGAGTCATCAGCACTCGACTCGGCGCATGACCGATCGTCGCGCGAGTGGAGTGGTCATCCTCGCGATGTTGGGTGCGGCACCCATGTGGATCTGGTCATCAGGAGACACAGTGGGGGGAGTACGCGTCGGAATCACTTTCGGAGCTCCGTTGGCGGCGGTTGTGATCACGTTGTTGTGGCGTTATCCGGGGTCGGTTCCCTCCCGAGCATTTTCTTTGAGTATTCCGTCGTGGCTCGGACGGCGTTCCTACGGCGTCTACTTGTTGCATCTTCCGATCATTGACTTTCTCGCCTTCTCATTGGGAGAAGAACATCTGTCACCGATCTGGATGGTTGTTGCCATTGCCGCGACGGTCCTCGGAGCGGGCGTGATGTTCCGTTTCTTCGAGGAACCGCTTCGCGTGGGGCAGTGGGTGCGATCGACTCCGTTGATGATCGGGGGAGTCGTGTGTTCGGCGGCATTGGTCGCCACGGCGACATTGTTGGTGGTTCGAGACGAGCAACCACTGTTGGCGATTCCTCCGACTCAGATGCCGCCGCCGGCAGTGGCGCAATTCGATGACGGCCCAACTCTCGGGGATGAGTCCTCGACGCAAGGTCGTGACACGCATCGGGTCCTCGTGATCGGGGACTCGACGGCGTGGGTGACCGTTGGAGCCGTTCAAGAAGCACTCGAACCATTCGATATCGAGACATCTCTCGTCCACATGGTGGGCTGCCCCTTCGGTGGCGACGTTCGTCTGAAGACGTCGTACATGGGTGGGGTGGTGAAGGTGCGTGAGATCGGGGAAGAGCCTGGGTGCGACGCCTGGTGGAACGACTATCTGCCCTCGTGGTTGCGATCCGTCGACCCCGACGTGGTCTTGTTGGTCGGTGGGTATGCGCTCGCATGGGAGATCGATCCGACGGGGAACGACTCGTGGTGCGTGCTCGGCGATGGTTCGGGCGAGTGCGAGACGTGGGCGCGGTCGCGGATCGAGGCGACTTCGGCGGTCATCGACGAACTCGCACCCGATGCCACCATCTTGTGGTCGACGGCGGGTCACGTCGATCCTTGGGGTCCGCTCGACATCGATCCGGTGGCAATCGATGTGCTCAATTCATTGATCGAGGCCGAAGTCGCGCGAACGGGAGCCCATTCGATCGATCTTGGCGCATGGCTCGACGAGCATCTCGACCTCACCGTCGACGGCACGCATCTCGGACCGGAGGGCGTGGTCGCTCTGACGCCGTGGATGTCCGAGCAACTTGGGACGTTGATTGGCGTTTAGCCGCGGGCGAACTCGCGGATCACGCGGCCGGGGCGTTCGCCCGTGTGTCGGCCTTGCTCGGTGACCACTTTGCCGTTCACGATCGTCGCCGCGTAGCCCGTGGACTTGATGATGAACCGACCCTTGCCGTTCGGGAAGTCGTTCACATATTCGGGGTACTGCGTTTGCAGTGACGCGGGATCGAAAACGTTGATGTCGGCGTAGTTGCCCGACGCGAGAGTTCCACGATCGATCAAGCCGAGCACCGCGGCCGGCTTGGCCGTGAGTTGGTGCACCGCAGTCTCCAGCGACACCACCTTGCGGTGGCGGTGCCAATACGAGAGGTAGAAGGTCGGGCTGTCGGCGTCGCAAATCTGCCCGGCGTGCGCTCCGGCGTCACCGAGGCCGGGCACGACTCCGTCGAGTTGCAGGTAGGCCTCCATCGACGTGGTGTTGCGGTTGAAGAACCATGCGTTGTACACCTCGCGCCCCTCGCTCTGCAGCAGGCGATCGACGATCAACTCGACCGGTGTGACTCCGGCGCGCGCGGCAAGCGTGGCAATCGACGTCGGTTCATCGACGTTGTAGTCGGGCAGTTCGTCGAGACCGAGCGGGTAAATCTTCGCTGGGTCGTACCACGTGCCTTTGCGGTTGCCTTCGTCGATCAATTCGGCGCGGCGCACCGGATCGCGCAACACCGACAGCCGTTCCTCGACGGTGGGGAGTGCCATCATCGCCGCCCATGCCTTGCCCTTCACCGGCGGCGTCTGCTTGATGCCCATCAGCGTTCCACCGGGACGGGTTTGCGTGGCGCTCGAGATGCGACCGACCGTCGACGCGGTTTCGCCGAGGAACTTGTCCCAGTATTCGACGAAACGCATGTCGCCGTCGCCGGCACCACCGGAGAACAACACATCGCCCGCGCGCCCGGCCATGGTGCGCAGCAACTCGATCTCGTGCTCGAACTTGGTGCCGAAGTCGTTGACCGCTTGGAAGAGTCCGCCACCGGCGCGATTCATGCCGTCGGCGATCGCCTCGTACTCCTTGATCTTGGCCAGGGTGCCGGGAACGTAACGACCGTCGGGAACGAAGTGCAACAGGATGCGCGACGTCGAGAAACCGACCGCCCCACCGGCCACCGATTCCTCGGCGATCTCGCTCATGCGATGCAGTTCGGCCGTCGTCGGCTCGTCGTCGCCGAGCGAACGCTCGCCCATCACCTGCGTGCGAATGGCGCAGTGACCCACGAGGCCGACCACGTTCAACGCGGGACGCAGTCGCTGCACCGAATCGAGGTACTCGGGGTACGTCTCCCAGTCCCACGGCAGTCCGTCGAGGATCGCCTGTCGCGGGATGTCTTCGACGCTCTCCATCATCTCGGCGAGGAACGAGCGATCTTGTTCGACGACGGGGGCGAAGGTGACACCGCAGTTACCCATGAGCACCGTGGTGACGCCGTGCCACGAACTGGAGGTCATGTACGGGTCCCAACCCACCTGCGCGTCAAGGTGCGTGTGCAGGTCGACGAAACCCGGCGACACCACCATGCCGGTCGCGTCGATCTCGCGGTCGGCCGTGCAATCGGTCAACACGCCGATGGCGGCGATGCGATCGCCGTTGATCGCCACGTCGGCGCGCTCGGCCGCACGGCCCGTGCCGTCGACCACCATGCCGCCACGAATGATGAGGTCGTAGTTCATGATCCCCCCGAAGTCTCGACATCTCCGGCGCACTCCGTGGTCGCACATGACCAGCTCGTCCGCCCGTCCCTCGAACAATAGGGGTTGGGAAACCAACAACTACGCTCGGACCATGCCCAAATCAGGAATGCACTCAGGGATCGCCACCGACGACGCGATGAACCTGGCCATGTCGGCCAAGGTCGTGCCGCTCTACGAAGCCGTCGTGAAATTCATCAACGAGGAGGTCGAACCCGTCACCGCCGAGTTCTACCGATTGGGTGAAGGCCGCGCCGAGCACTGGGGCTACGGCGAAGGTCAACTCGAACTGCTCGACTCGTTGAAGGCCAAGGCCAAGAAGGCGGGACTCTGGAACTTCTTCCTGCCCAACGCCGAGACGGGTGAGGGACTGAGCAACCTCGACTACGCGTACATCGCCGTCGAGTTGGGCAAGAACCCCATCGCCTCGGAGACCATGAACTGCAGCGCACCCGACACCGGCAACATGGAGGTGCTCGAGCGCGTGGGCACGCCCGAGCAGAAGAAGCGTTGGCTCGAGCCGCTGTTGGCCGGAGAGATCCGTTCGGCGTACGCGATGACCGAGCCCGACGTGGCGTCGTCGGACGCCAAGAACCTCGAGTGCCGTGCGGTGCTCGACGGCGACGAGTGGGTGATCAACGGCGAGAAGTACTACATCTCCGGTGCCGGCGATCCGCGTTGCACGATCATGATCTGCATGGTGATGACCAGCCCCGACGGGCCGCCGCATCGCCGTCACTCGCAGATTCTCGTTCCGACCGACACGCCAGGCGTGCAGATCCTCGGACCGATGGAAGTGTTCGGAGAGGACGACGCGCCGCACGGTCACATGCACCTGCGTTTCACCGACGTTCGCGTGCCGGCGTCGAACATGTTGTTGGGCGAGGGTCGCGGCTTCGAGATTTCGCAGGTTCGCCTCGGACCAGGACGCATTCACCACTGCATGCGTTCGATCGGTGCCGCCGAGCGCGCACTCGAGCTGATGATCCGACGCGGACTGAGTCGTGAGGCGTTCGGTAAGCCGATCGCGCGTCTCGGAAAGAACCCCGAAGTGATCGCCAAGGCGCGTATCGAGATCGAGGCTTGTCGTCTGATGGTGTTGCGTGCCGCCAAGGCCATGGACACCATGGGTAACGCCGAAGCGCGCGTGTGGGTGAGCGCGGTGAAGGCGATGGTGCCGATTCGCGTGTGCGCGATCATCGACGAAGCGATCCAGTTCCACGGCGCAACCGGAGTTTCGCAGTGGACACCGCTCGCTCGTTTGTACGCGTCGCAGCGCACATTGCGTCTCGCCGATGGTCCGGACGAGGTGCACTGGCACGTCGTCGGTCGCAACGAGATCTCGCGTTACGAGGGCGAGGACAACGACACCACGCGTCAGGCGCGCGAGCGCATGGGCATGTTCTCCGGACCGGCCTGATCATGACCGTCGTCGTGAGTCGGGAGATCTCCGCGTCCGCCGATGCGGTGTGGCCGCTCGTGAGTGACCTCACCCGCATGGGGGAGTGGTCGCCCGAGAACCAGGGTGGCGAATGGATCAAAGGTGCCACCGGTCCGGCGGTCGGCGCGTTGTTCAAGGGGCGCAACTCGAACGGCAAGCGCAATTGGAGCACAACGGTGAAGGTCATCGAGTTCGATCCGCCGAAGCGCATGGCCTTCGCGCTGATGGTCGGCAAGTCGGCGTGGTGCGATTGGGTGTGGGAGGTCACACCATCGGCCAACGGGTGCACCGTCACTCATTCGTGGATCGATCGACGCAGTAAGTTGGCCAATTGGCTGGGTGGCAAAGTGAGCGGGGTCACCGATCGAGCCGCGCACAACCGCGCGAACATGGAGCGCACCATCGACGCGCTCGCGGAGACCGTTCGTGCGCGTTGAGATGATCGTCGAAATCCCTCAGGGATCGCGCAACAAGTACGAGATGGATCACGAGACCGGTGCGATTTGGCTCGACCGGACTCTCTTCACCGCGACGCAGTATCCACTCGATTACGGGTTCTTCCCCAACACGCTCGGTGACGACGGCGATCCGCTCGATGCGCTGGTGTGGTTGAGCCAGCCGACGTTCCCCGGATGTCATGTGTGGGTGCGACCCGTCGCGGTGTTTTGGATGGAGGATGAAGCGGGCGGTGACGCCAAGGTGTTGTGCGTCCCGTCGCAGGATCCGCGGTTCACGGCGTACAACGACATCGCCGATCTTCCGGAACATTTGCTGAAAGAAGTGGGCAACTTTTTCGAGGTGTACAAGCTGATCGAGCCGGGCAAGAACACGAACGTGCGGGGCTGGGAAGGTCGCGACGCGGCCGAGAAGGAAATCGCCGCGGCGTTCGCCCGTTACGAGCACTGAGCGAACGCCCGGTCTGATCGCGTCCTCTAGGGTCTTCTCTCATGGGAACCCTAGAGAACCGCGCCATTGCCGAACGCCACTGGCAGTTGATGTACGCCAAGGATTGGGAGACGCTCGCGACCCAGTTCGCCCCTGATGCCGAGTACACCGACATCGGTGCCGTGCCACCGGCCATCGGACCACGCGCCATTGCCGACCGTTTGAAGTTGGGTCTCGGACCGACCGCCAGGATGGTGCACCGTCCCGGCGTGGTGCTGGCCGAGGGTGACGTCGTGATCACCGAGCACATCGAGGAATGGCACTTTCACACCGGTGAAGTGATCGCCCATCCGTTCTGCTCGGTGATGGAGATTAGCGACGGCAAGATCGTGCGTTGGCACGACTATTCGCATCTCAACAACCTGCTTGACAACGCTCCTCGATGGTGGATCGATCACATCATGAGTGGGGGCACGACCCCCATCCCCTGAGCGATCAGGTCGTCGCGATGGTCGTGGCAAGGGTGATTGCCGCGACGAGCAAGAACATCGTGGCCGGTGCCGTGTTGGCGAGTGTGTCCTTGCGGCGCACATGTGCTCCGACGGCGCAAACGAAGTACGCGGTCAGGGCGATGGCCGCGAACACTTGCAATGGCTCATTGCCGAATCCGATCAACAGTCCGAGGGCTCCGCACACCTTGCAGATACCGCACAGTGGAATGATCTGACGCGGCAATCCCAAACGATCGACGGCGGCGACGACCGATGGGGCCATCATGAAGTCGGCCACGGCCGAGCCCACGCACATCACCGAGAGGGTGATCGTGAGGATGGTGGCGGCGATGCCCATCAGAGCACTTTGCGGAAGATCTTCGCCTTGCGATCGGTGTAGGGCGGGTACGCCAACGACGGGTCGAGTCGCGTGCCGCGCTTCAGCACCGGCTTCATGTGCTGGAACAAACGCACACCGGCCTTGCCGTGGTAGCCACCCATGCCGCTCTCACCCACGCCTCCGAAGGGCAGGTGCGGGCTGGTGAGGTGCATCAAGGTGCCGTTCACGGTGACGCCGCCCGCCGTGGTGCGAGCGAGCACGTCGTCGATCACTTTCTTGTTCTCGGCGAACACGTAGAGGGCAAGCGGATGGGGCCGCGCGGTGATGAACGAGATCGCGTCATCGACGCCCTTCACGGTGACGATCGGCAACAGAGGTCCGAAGATCTCCTCGGTCATCAACCCCGACGAGGTGTCGACGTCGACGAGAACGGTCGGCGCGATGTAGCGCTCGTCCTCCTTCGTGTCACCTCCGACCGCCACCGTTCCGTCACCCATGAGTTTGCGTAGTCGATCGAAGTGCCGCGGCGAGACGATGCGCCCGTAGCTCTCGCTCGTGTGCGGATTGGCTCCATAGAACTCGTCGACCGCCTTGCCGAGTTCGGCGATCAGCGGTTCGCGAAGTCGTTCCTCGACGAGCACGTAGTCGGGGGCGACGCAGGTCTGTCCGGCGTTGAGCCACTTGCCCCATGCGATGCGCCGCGCCGTCACGGCGAGATTGGCGCTGGCGTCGACGATCACTGGGCTCTTGCCTCCCAACTCGAGGGTCACCGGCGTCAGGTGCTTGGCGGCGGCCGTCATCACGATGCGTCCGACGGTTCCGTTGCCCGTGTAGAAGATGTGGTCGTAGCGCTCGGCGAGCAGGCTGGTGGTCTCGGGCACCCCGCCTTCCACCAGCGTCACGGCCGAGGTGTCCATGTATTGGGGGACCAATCGAGCCAGCACCGCCGAGGTGGCCGACGACACTTCGCTCGGCTTCATCACCACCGCGTTACCCGCGGCAATGGCGCCCGCGGCCGGCACCAACAACAACTGAATCGGATAGTTCCAGGGGGCGATGACCAACACCACACCCAACGGCTCGGGCATCAACACCGACTTGGCGGGCATGGTGACGATCGGTGTCGGCACGCGCTCGGCTCGATTCCACTTCTTCAGGTTCTTGAGCATCAACTTCACTTCACCGGTGACGAAGGCAATGTCGGTGATGAAGCCCTCGACCGCCGGCTTGCCGAGGTCGGTGCGCAACGCGGCCAGGAAGTCGGCCTCGTTCTCCTCGAGCATGCGGATCATTTGCTCGAGTTGTTGCTTGCGCCAGGCGAGGGGTCGGGTGCGTCCCGAGTCGTAGACGGATCGAAGGGTGTCGGCAACGTTGGTCATGTTCCCGTTCTATCTGCTTTCTCGGTCAGCGAACGTGGCGGACACCGCGACTTTTGCGACCGAGAACGCGTCAGGGTTCGACGATGGCGAAGGGTGTTCCAGCGGTGTCGAGATTGCCGAACACCGTCATCAAGGCTTGGGCATCGCCATCGATCACGATCGTTCCGCGACCGATCTCGTCGATGAAGGTGGTCTGTTGCGTGAGCACGTCGACGAGCAACGCTCGATTCATGGTGATCGATGCCACCGCGGTCCGATCGTGTCGACCCCGCACGGAGTAGAGGGTGCGGTGCGACATGCCGAGCACCCACTTCTCGTCGTCGGTTCCGGCCTGGTCGGGGAACGTCCAGTTCATGCAGAGATCGACGCCACCCACGTCCTCGCTTTTCACGCGCACCGAGATGGTGTCGAAGATCTGCTCGACCGTCATCGCGACCAGAATGCCGCGAGCACGCGCTGGTCCGGGTCCGAAGTCGGGCGGACCGTGGCGCAGTTCCTGGGCGGCCATCAGATACGCGTTGCGGAACGTCGACGACTCACTTTGGTAGCCGAGTTGTTCGAAGATGTCGGCTTGCAACGCGCGGGCGTCGACATTCGAGGGATCGGCGAAGACGAGGTGATTCATCAACTCGGCGCCCCAGCGATAGTCACCAGCCGCGAATGCGGCACGTCCGGCGGCGAGAACCTTGTCGGCACCACCGGCCAGCTCGACGTAGCGGCGTCCCGCGTCGGCGGGAGGCAACTTGTTGAGATTCGCCGGATTTCCGTCGTACCAACTGAGATACCGCTGGTACACCGCCTTCGAGTTGTGCACGAGGTCGCCGTAAAAGCCGTGGGTGTGTTCCTCGGCCAAGAAGTCTTCGGGCAGCGACAACATCGAGGCGATCTCCGTGGGGACGTGACCCTTGTTGGCGAGACGCATCGTCTGGTCGTGCATCCACTTGTAGAGGTCGCGTTGGAGCACGAGGAACTTGCGCGCCTCCTCGCGTCCCCATCGGGGCCAATTGTGCGAGGTGAAAACGACGTCGGTGTTCGCACCGAACAGCTCGATCGCCTCGTTGATGTACTTGCTCCAGCGCAACGAGTTGCGCACGAGTGCACCACGAATCGGGATGAGATTGTGCATGGTGCACGAGCAGTTCTCGGCCATGCATAGCGCGCCGAGATCGGGGAAGAAGAAGTTCATCTCCGCGGGCGCCTCGGTTTCCGGCGTGAGTTGGAACACGATTCGCACTCCGTCGACCGTCATCTCCTCGCCGGTCGCGGTGATGTCGTGGGTCGGCGCGATGAGCGTGTTCGGTCCGATGGGGATCGAGTTGCCGAGCCCGCAGTCGACGTGACCGCGAGGTCCGGGCGGGAGCAGTGGTCCGAACTGATACAGAGCGCGTCGACCCATCGCCGGTCCGGCGATCACGTTCTCGCCGACGACTTCGTGCAGAAAACCGATCGGCGCGATCACGATGCAGCGACCGGCGTCGACGTCGGCTTGCGTGGTGACCCCGAGCACGCCACCGAAGTGGTCGCCGTGCGAGTGGGTGTATATCACCGCGGTGACCGGACGATGCCCGAGATGTTCGGTGATCAACTCATACGAGGCGCGGGCCGTGGCCTCGACGGTGAGCGGATCGATCACGATCCAACCTTTCTCGCCTCGGATGAACGTGATGTTCGAAATGTCGTAGCCGCGCACCTGCCACACCCCGTCGGTCACCTCGAAGAGTCCGTGGTTCGCATTCAGTTGCGCGTGGCGCCACAGATTGGGGTGCACGGTGTCGGGCGCGTCACCGTTCAAGAAGTCGTAGCGCGAGATATCGGCCACCCGACGACCGAGCGAATCGACGATCTGGGTGTCGTGGAGCGAGCGGATGAAGCCACGACGAGCGAGGTCGAAATCGGCCGGATCGAGGACCGAGGCCGCCGCGGCGTTCTGGCGTCGCGTGTGTTCTGACGCGGGTTTCGGGGAGGGATCGTCGACGAGAGCCATGCCGGAACTGTAGGCGTTGTCGAGCGCTCGTCAGGGGTGAGGTCGGTCGGTCGTGAAGTAATCGTCGAGTGCGAAATCGGTCGGCTGATCGAAGAACGACCGCACCGACACGATGAGTCCGGCATCGTCGACCGTGAAGATCTCGATGCCCCGCACCTCGACACGATCGTCGCCGAGGTGACCCTCGTTGTGCATCACGACCGCGGCTTCTCGACCGGCTTCGACGATGTGTTGCGGATGCAGAAACCAACGGCGACCCGGACGAAACGAACGATCCCACGAGTTGTGCACGGCGTCGATGCCCTGTTTGGGCGACGAGCCGACCGGATCCTCGAAGATCACGGCGGGGGAGAACAGCTTCACCCACGCGTCGCGGTCGCGATCGTTCCAGAAACGCACATGACTCTCGACAGCGATCCGAGCCCGGCCCACGTCTCCGTTGTACACCACATCTCGCGAGTCCGACGTCATCCGGTCATGCACCCCACCTCGGCGACCACTACATTTTCCTCATCCGCTCCAAGGGGGTTTCCATGCGCCGTCAAGCACTGCTCGTATCCGCTTTGATCACTCTGGTCGCTTGCTCGAGCGACGACGGATCGTCGTCCTCTGAGGCTCCGTCGACCGAAGCGCCGTCTTCCGAGGCTCCGTCGACCGAAGCCCCTCCCGTCACCGAGGCACCGTTCACGATCACCCCGCCCGCTCTGAACGACGTCGGTGCCACCACCGTCGAGGGACCGATCACCGGGGGCGCCGGTGCCGTGGTGTTCGGAACGTCGACCTTCGATGGCGCGACGTTCGGTTACATCGAGGAGGAGTACTTCATCTCGGGAACGGCCACCAGTTACACCTCGGCCACGCCGTTGTCGGAGGACGGTCTCTGGGAGATCACCCCCAAGGACACCGCTGATTACAAGACCCGCATCCTCGTGCGTCGCCCGGCTGACGCGGCGACTTTCGATGGAACGGTCTACGTCGAATGGCTCAACGTCACGGCGGGACTCGACACGGGGCCGACCTGGTCGCTGTCGTGGATCGACATGATCCGGCAAGGTGCCGCGTGGGTGGGCGTCTCGACCCAGCGTGTCGGAGTCGAGGGCGGCGGCAACCCGATGGGTGAGTTCCGCGTCCTGAAGAAGGCCGACCCCGAGAGGTATGGGTCGTTGAACCATCCGGGCGACAACTACAGCTACGACATCTTCAGCCAAGCGGGCGCCACCGTGTGGCAGCAGGCCGACACGATTCTCGGTGGGCTCCAACCCGAGGTGGTGATCGCCGTCGGCGAGTCGCAGTCGGCGTTCCGCATGGCGTCGTACCTCAACGCGCTCGCGCCGATGCACGACGTGTACAACGGCTACCTCGTGCACAGTCGCGGCTCTCGCGCGGCCAATCTCCATTGTGCGACGAACTGTGTCGACCCGGCCGATCCGAGTGATGTGCCGACCCCGGCGGTGGTGCGCATCCGCACCGACCTCACTCGTCCGGTTCTGAACTTCGTCACCGAGACCGACGTCGTGGGCGACCGCCTGGGGTATCGCCGCGCCGAACAACCCGACTCCGACGTGTTCCGCAATTGGGAAGTAGCCGGCACCGCACACGGTGACGCGTACAGCCTCGGCATCAACGATGGCGAGTTGGGTGACGGTGTCGCCGACGCGCAGTTGTTCGCCGCGCAGTTCGGCGCACCCATGTCGGTGTACGGCGGAATCATCGAGTGCTCGAAGCCGATCAACGCTGGTCCGCACACCTACGTGCTGCGCTCGGCGCTACGTTCGCTCGATGCGTGGATCCGCACCGGTGTTGCGCCGGCGTCGATGCCGAAATTGCAGAACACCGCCGACATCATGGGATACGAGACCGACGCCAACGGCGTGGCTCTCGGTGGAATTCGCACGCCGTACGTCGACGTGCCATTGGCCGTTCTCTCGGGCTATGGACAAGATGGCGGAAGCGGATTCTGCGGCCTGTTCGGAACCACGCTGACGTTCAGCACCGAACAATTGGACGCGTTGTACCCGACCACCGACGACTTCCTCACCAAGTGGAACGAGGCGACCGACGCAGCTGTGGCGAGTGGAGCCATCCTCGAGATCGACGCCGAGTCGATCAAGGCCGCGGCGATGCAATACGAGGCGATGCGCTCGGCGTCCTGAGGTCGCCCACTACCTTGGAGCCGTGAAACACCGGCGCGACATCGAAGGTCTTCGCGCCGTCGCGGTGCTGGCCGTACTTCTCTTTCATTTCGGGGTGCCGGGAACGCAGGGTGGTTACATCGGCGTCGACGTCTTCTTCGTGATCTCGGGGTTCCTCATCACCTCGTTGTTGCTCGACGAACGAACGACGACGGGTCGCGTGTCGTTGCGCGACTTCTACGCGCGGCGCATTCGTCGATTGCTCCCGATCTCGGCCACGGTGCTCGTCGTCACCGCGTTGGCGGCGGCGCGTTGGCTCGAACCGACGCGCCTCGCCGATCTGGCTCGCGACATTCGGGCCGCGGCGTTCTTCGCGTCGAACATGGTTTTCGCCGGTCGCGGCACCGATTATCTCGGAGCCGAATTGCCGCCGTCGGCGATCCAGCACTACTGGTCGCTCGCGGTCGAGGAGCAGTTCTACATGATCTGGCCGGCCCTCATCGCCGTGGTCACCATTGGTGCGCGCAACGTGCGGGGGCGAGTGGCGGCCACGATGGGCGCGGTGGTCGTCCTCTCGTTGGGCGCCAGTGTCCTTCTCGTCGAGTCTCATCCGTCTTGGTCGTTCTTCGGGTTGCACACGCGCGCTTGGGAGTTGGGTCTGGGCTCGTTGCTCGCAGCCACCTATCGGTTCACCCGACGACTCGACGATCGACGACGCGAATTGATCTCGTGGATCGGCCTGGTCACGATCGTCGCGAGCGTGTTCACCTTCGGGGGAGTGTCCCGTTTCCCCGGCTGGATCGCTCTCGTCCCCGTCGTTGCAACGGCGATGGTACTCATCGGAGGCGATGACGTCACACGCGGACCGGTGCGGTTGCTCGGTACGGCATTCATGCAATGGGTGGGTCAACGGTCGTACTCGCTCTACCTGTGGCACTGGCCGGCGCTCATCATCACCGAGGCTCGAGCCGGCGGGGAGTTGTCCTTCGTCGACCGAATCGGAGTTCTGTCGCTCACCGTCGGATTCGCCGAGCTGGGTTTTCGGTTGATCGAACATCCGGTGCGTCGTTCGGTGAAGCTCATCGATCGGTCCCGACTGACCTTCGGGGTCGGTGGTGCGATGTTGTTGTCGTCGCTCGGTGCGGGGGTCGCACTCGGCGCCTACGAGCCCGACGTGTCGACCGGAGTCGTGGCGAGTGATCCCACCTTCGCACCGACAACGACATCTTCACCTTCCTCGACGACGGTGGCCACTGATGCTCCGGCGGAAGAGACCACCACGACCACCGCTCCCGCGACTCCGAGCTACATCTCGATGACGAACACGGCTCCGTTGGCCGCGATCGTCGACGCCGTTCCCAATCAAGTGGTGCCCGACAACCTCGAGCCGCCGTTGTTGAGCGCCAAGTACGACACCAGCATCGTCTACGAGAACGACTGTCATCAGTACTACGACAGTGAGGTCAAGCAAGGATGCGTCTTCGGCGATCCCAACGGAGCCACGACCGTCGCGGTGTGGGGTGATTCGCACGCCGCACAATGGTTCGAGGCACTCGACGCGATTTCCAAGGAAAACGGCTGGCGCATGTTGTCGATCACCCAAGGTGGATGCCCGTACCTCGATGTGCTCACGTACAGCTCGACCGATAAAGCTGACAACAGTTTCTGCGTTCCGTGGCGCGCCAGCGTGCGCGAGTACCTGCGCAGCCAAGGAGTCGACGTCGTGTTGCTCGCGCAGTACTACGAGTTGCGGGACGCGCGCGACCGGGAAGCGATCAAAGCGTCGGTCTGGTCCGAACTGTTGCCCCCGTTGCTCGATTCATTGCGCGCCGACGGTATCGAACCCATAGTGCTGGGAGATTCACCCGATCCGCCCGACGACGTGCCGAAGTGCGTGTCGTCTCATCGCTCTTCGGTGGGCGCATGCGCTGCGGGGCCGATGTCGGACAATGCCCGCGCGGTCGACGAGGTGGTGCGATCAGTGACGACGGAGAGATTCGTGAGTTTCATCGAACCGCGGAAGTGGTTGTGCTCGAACGAAGTGTGTCCGGTGATCGTGGGCAATCTGTTGGTGTACCGCGATTCGCACCATCTCTCGAATCGTTTCATGCAGTGGTTGACTCCGGCCGTCGCCGAAGTGCTGGTGCCATTCGTGCAGAAGTACGTTCAGTCGGCTTCGATGTAGTCGCCGACGACCTTGGTGGTCCGGCGTAGCGACACCGACAGCTGTTCCTTGACTGCGGCGCTCAGGTTGGGATCATTCAATCCCTGTTTCACCAGCCGAATCACCATGCCGTCGTACTTGTCGACCCATGTGGGGTGAACGACGGGGCGCTCGACGGTGAATCCGCCAGCGTCGTTGCGCACGACATTGACCGTCACGATCATGCCGTCCTGGGTTTGCGCTTGTGGAACACCTTCGGTCGGGTGATAACTGAGTGAATTTCCCAGACCGAACACGGTCCACACGCCGTTGATCTGTTCGATCGGCTGCACCATGTGTGCGTGATGTCCGACGATCAGATCGACGACGCCCGACGCCGTGATCTTCTCGGCGCGCGTGCGTTGGTAATCGGTGACGGCGGTTTGTGAACCCCAGTGCAGGCTCACGATGACGAACTCCGCGCCCATCTCGCGCGCCTTTTTGGCGTCGGCGATGATGCGATCGGGGTCGATCAGGGCCGATCGCCACTCCTCGCCCGCTGGCGTGCTCAACCCGTTGTAACCGTACGTGTACGCGAGGTGAGTGAACTTGATGCCGTTCACTTCGAGCACCGTCGGTTCGATCTCGGCCGGTGTACGGGCCATACCCGCTTGGGTGATACCCAACCTTTCGAAGTCCGCGATGGTCGATTCGATTCCGGGCACGCCTTTGTCGAGAGTGTGGTTGCTCGCCGTCGAGCAGCGGTCATATCCCGCACCGGCCACGGCGTCGAGAATTTCGGCGGGTGCGCCGTACAGCGGAAAAGTCGATGGATTCTGACCGGCCGGAGCGATCGGCACCTCGAGGTGGCAGATCGCGTAGTCGACGCTTTCGATGAGAGGTTTGATCTCCACGAACATCGGCGTGAAGTCGTAACCATTGCCACCGGTGTTGTCGAGGGCTCGTCGATAGAGCTGGCTGTGGATCAGGACGTCGCCGGAGAATGCGAACTCGATGTGCGGGGGACCGGCTGGCTCGGTCGTCGTGGGAGGTTCGGTCTCGGGAGCAAGTGTCGGGTTGGAGCTGTCGATCGGACCGAGTTCGATCGGTCCCGGGATCGTGGTGTCCTGTGATCCGTTCGACGCACCACCGCATGCCCAGGCCGTCGAGATGCACGCGGCGACGAGCAGCCACCGAGTGGCCGAAGCGCGAGACAGCATGTCGGAACTTTACCCATGACCCGCCTCGCCGACCGGCTGTGACCCTGTGACAGAATGCGATGTATGAGCATCAACATCGGAAATCTTCTGACTCGTCGTGCCCACGTGAACGCAAAAACGGAGGCGTTGTATGACGTCGCCGCCGACCGGCGATACACCTACGCCGAACTGAACGCCGAAAGCAATCGGGCCGCACAGCTTCTCGTCGGAGCGGGCGTGAAGAAGGGTGATCGCGTCGGGCTTTTGCTCATGAATTCGGCCGAATACATCACGGCGTTCTTCGCGACCGCCAAATTGGGTGCGGTGATCGTGCCGCTCAATTGGCGACTGGTGGCCGACGAACTCGAGTTCATCCTGAAGGACTCCGGCACGACGGTGCTGGTCTTCGGCGCCGAGTTCGCAGCGACGGTGACCGACCTACAATCGCGAGGGTCGAAGACCGACGTGGGGCACTGGCTGTACGTCGGCGATGCCGCGAACAAGCCCGCTTTCGCGACCGACTACATCTCGGAGTCAGCCAAGCAGCAACCCATCGAACCCCCGGTGACGGCGTCCGACGACGACCTGCTCTACATCATGTACACGTCGGGAACGACGGGTCTCCCCAAGGGCGTGATGCACTCGCACAACACGCAGTACTGGGCATTGTCCACCATGTGCACCACCGCCGATCTCGCCCAGGGCGATCGATACATCAACCCGATGCCCATGTTCCATGTGGGTGCGCTCACGCCGGCGCTCGGCACCGTGTTCGTGGGCGGCACTCACGTGCTGATGCGCGCATTCGATCCGACCAAGGTGTGGGAACTCATCGACTCCGAGCGCATCAACAACGGCTTGCTCGTGCCGGCCATGTTGCAATTCATGTTGCTCGTTCACGATCCGACCAAGCACAAGCACGAACACATTCGTTGGCTGCTCACCGGTGCGGCGCCGGTCCCGGTGCCCTTGATCGAGGCGTACTACGCCATCGGCATCGAGATCAGCCAGGTGTACGGACTCACCGAGACCTGCGGTCCGGCCTGCGTCACGTCGCCATCCGACGCACTGTTGAAGGCCGGTTCGACGGGCAAGAGCTTCATGTTCACCGACGTCAAGGTCGTGCGCCCCGACGGATCGGAGTGCGCCCCGAACGAATCGGGCGAGGTCCTCGTGCGTGGTGGCCACATCATGCTTGGATACTGGAATCGACCTGACGCCACCGCCGATTCGCTGAAGGATGGCTGGCTGCACACCGGTGACGGCGCGATCATGGATGAAGAGGGTTACGTCTACATCCAGGACCGGATCAAGGACATGATCATTTCGGGTGGCGAGAACGTGTACCCGGCCGAGATCGAGAACGTCATCATGAGCCTTCCCGGCGTCACCGAGACCGCGGTCATCGGTATCCCGTCGCAGAAGTGGGGCGAGTCGCCCTTGGCCATCGTGGTGAAGAAGGATCCCGACCTCACCGAGAAGGCGGTGCTCGATCACTGCGAGGGCAAATTGGCTCGCTTCAAGCAGCCGGTCGCAGTGCGCTTCATCGACGTGATTCCGCGCAACCCCTCGGGCAAGGCGCTGAAGAAGGATCTCCGCGTGCAGTTCAAGGACGTCGTCGGTCCGTGAGTTCATCGACGGCCGACGTCGTCATCGTCGGTTGCGGTGGGGCCGGGTCGGCCACGGCCGCCGAGCTGGCGCGGCGCGGTCGAAAAGTGGTGGCGTTCGACGCCTACGCGCCGGACCACACGCGTGGAAGTTCGCACGGAACCGAGCGAATTCTGCGCGCCGCGTACACCGACGAGATGTACGCGATGCTCGTGATGGAGTCCATCGAGGGGTGGCGTGATCTCGAGTCACGCGCGGGGCGGACATTGATCTCGTTGGTCGGGAGCATCGACACCGGGTTCGCCCGCGAACTCGCCGACATCGCCGCCAATCTGGCGGCTTGTGGGTTGCCGCACGAACTGATGGATGCGCGTGAGGCGACGCGTCGATTCCCGAACTTCCGTTTCGATCAAGCTGTGCTGTGGCAGCCCAACTCGGGGACCGTGCACGCCGAGGGGGCGGTTGACGCCTTCCGACGGGTTGCGCTGTCTCACGGCGCCGATCTTCGCTTCGACGATCCGGTGGTCGACATCGAAATTCGCTCCGACGGGGTGCGGGTGCGCGCGGCATCGGGCACGATCGACACCGATTCGGTGGTGGTCACCGCGGGCGCATGGGCTGATCGAGTTCTGTTGGGAATCCTCGTGCTCCCCGAGTTGATCGTGACCGACGAGCAGGTGTTCTTCTTCGAACCGCGAGCAGATCACGCGTGGCCCACGTTCATCACCCGCACCGTTCCGGAGTACTACGGGCTGCCCACACCCGCGGGACTCGTGAAGGCGGGGGAGCACTACACGGGTCCGCGTGTCGACCCCGACCATCGCGAACCTCCGAGCTCGGCCGCCGCGGCACGGGTGTCGACCTGGATCGCCGAGAACGTTCCGGGTCTCGTCCCCGAACCGGTCGCAGCAACCACCTGTCTGTACGCCTCGTTCGATGACGAGGATTTCATCATCGACCGCGTGGGCGACGTGGTGGTGGGTGTGGGGCTCGGGGGACACGGATTCAAGTTCCTGCCCGAATTGGGTCGCCGACTCGCCGACCTCGCCGAAGGTGAGACATGGCGGGGCAATCCGTTCACGATCGATCGTGCGTCGCGCGCGGTGGGCCCCTCGGGTCACAAGTGACTCGAAGCAACGACTAGAACGTTCCCATGGACATCGACCTCGTCTCGCCCGAGACCTTCGCCTCGCGCGGTCATCCGTGGGAGCAGTACGCATGGTTGCGCGCCAACGCACCGGTGTATTGGCATCACGAGGATCCGGCGAGCGGTCCGGGCTTTTGGGCGATCACCAAACACGAGGACATCCGGTTCATCAGTCGCACCCCGAAACTGTTCAGTTCGTGGGAGAAGGGCGTGATGCTGCCCGACCCCGACGAGGTCAACCTGTACGCCGGGCGTCAGATGATGCTCAACATGGATCCGCCGCAACACGACCGCTTCAAATTGCTCGTGAGTCGTGGTTTCACACCGAAGAACGCACCGTTGCTCCGACCGCGCATCGAGGAACTCGCGCGCGAGATCGTCGATGCCGCACTCGCGAAGAACAGTTGTGACTTCGTCAGTGAGATCGCCGGACGTTTGCCGTCGGGATTGATCGCCGAATTGATGGGCATGCCACGTTCCGACGGCGAGCGCCTCTACGACCTCACCGAGATTATGCACACCAACGACGACTCCGTGGCACCGCCGGAAGTGAAGATGGCGGCGATCGGTGAGATGCTCGGTTACGCCCAGTCGGTGGCCGAGCACAAACGACGCCAACCGGGCGACGATCTGGCCACCGTGCTCGTCGACGCCGAGGTCGACGGTGATCGCCTCACCGACTCCGAGTTCCAGTGGTTCTTCTTGCTGTTGGTGAACGCCGGGGGAGACACCACCCGGAATCTGCTCGCCGCGGGTTTGCAGTTGCTCTTCGATCATCCCGAACAACGGCAACGTCTGATGAACGACGTCGACGGTTTGCTCGGCACGGCGATCGAAGAGATGCTGCGCTTCACGAGTCCAGTGTCGCACTTCAAGCGCACGGTGATGGAGGACGTCGAGATACGCGGACAACGGATCGCCAAGGGCGATCGGGTTGTCATGTTCTATGGTTCGGCGAATCGCGACGAGGACGTCTTCGCCGACGCGGACAGGTTCGACATCGGACGCGATCCGAATCCGCACGTCGCGTTCGGAGCCGGTGGCCCGCATCTGTGTCTCGGCATGCACGTTGCCCGCGTCGAGCTGGCGGTGATGTTCCGCGAACTACTGACGCGCATGCCCCACATCGAGCCGAATGGACCGATCGAACGCATGCACTCGAGTTTCATCGCCGGAATCCACGCGATGCCGGTGCGCTACTGACCCTGCGTTTCGTCCTCGGCGGGGAAGCGGTAGTGAACGTCGCTGAATCGATCCCGGGCGAACACGTACAACAGGCGTAGGGGCTCGGATCCCGTGTTGCGCGCGAAGTGCTCGACGTTCTCGGGGATCCAGACCGCGCTGCCGGCCCGGACCGCCGTCGCCACGCCGTCGATGACCACGTCGCCGTGACCCGCGAGGATGACGTAGACCTCGGTCGCGTCGTGCGAATGCCCGCGGGGCGGGGCGACCGATCCGACGGGAACCTCGGCGATGCCCACCGTCATCTCGTCGGTGGGGGTGCCGTCGCCGCCGAACAATTCCCACCAGCGCACCGAACCTCGCGTCGGACTCGACCACTCCTCGGTGGAGCAGTCGTCGACGTGGCGGAAAACGGCGCGGGGCGAGTCGTGCATGTCCGAACCGTACCGGCACGAGTGGGTGCGACGACGAGTGTCGGTGGCAGAATCGGAGTATGAGCACCGCCACCGAAGAAGTCCTGTCACCGGCCGAGGCCGAGGAAGTCCGCACCCGCGTCCGAAGCTTTCTCTCCGCGAACGCCAGCGGCATCGATGGTGCCGGTCGCGGGACCACGAGCATCCAGGCTGGTCGCGAGTTCCAGGCCAAGTTGTCCGAGGCCGGTCTGGCCGGTCTGGTGTACCCGAAGGAATACGGCGGAGCCGGACTGACTCGGGCGCACGAGCGCATCTACCGCGAGGAGTACGCCAAGGTCCCCGACATGACCTACGAGTTGGTCATCAGCCACGGCATGTGTCTGCCCGTGCTCAACCAATTCGGCACCGAGGAGCAAAAGCGGCAGTTCATGCCCGACAACATCGCGGCGCGCACGATGTGGTGCCAGATGTTCTCCGAGCCCGGTGCCGGTTCCGACGTGGCGAGCCTGCAGACGAAGGCCGAACTCGACGGTGACGAGTGGGTGATCAACGGACAGAAGGTTTGGACGACTCTCGCGCACGTGTGCGATTACGGCGTGATCATCGCGCGCACCAATCCCGAAGCGCCCAAGCATGCCGGAATCTCGATGTTCATCATCGACATGAAGGCTCCCGGAGTCGAAATTCGTCCGATTCATCAGATCGACGGCGGTAGTCACTTCAACGAGATCTTCCTCACCGACGTGCGCATCCCCAAGTCGTGGCTGCTCGGCGAGTTGAACAACGGTTGGAATCAGGCGACCGCGATGTTGATGTTCGAGCGCGTGGCGATCGGCACCGGTTCGTCGAGTGGCGTCACGCACGTGTTGGCCGACCGCTTGATCGAGGTGGCCAAGCGCAACGGCAAGATTTCCGATCCGGTAGTGCGTCAGGAACTGATGAAGATCTACTGCGAGGAGTCGACGAAGAGCATGGTGGCCATGCGCACCCGCGCCGAGATGAAGGCCGGCAAGGTTCCCGGACCCGGCGGCTCGCTCGGCAAGTTGCACGGCGCGCGCATCGCGTGGGCGAGCCGTCCCTTGATCAGTCGTCTCGTCGGTCCCGAGTCCGACGCGTGGGAGCCGGGCGGTCGGGGCGAGAACTGGTCTCGTCAGATCCTGAACAGCTTTCAATCGAGCATCGCCGGTGGAACCGACGAGATCCAGCGCAACATCATCGGTGATCGCGTGCTCGGCTTGCCGCGCGAGCCGATGGTCGACAAGGACATCCCCTTCAAGGATCTCAAGGTCGGCACGCAACGCTGATCGGGTCGACATGCGCATCGCTCGAATCTGGTCGTATCCGGTGAAGTCGATGGTCGGCGACACCGTCGACCGGGCCGACCTGTCGATGTTGGGCATCGTGGGCGACCGACGTTGGGCGGTGCGCGACCTCGATCGTGGGGGAATTCGTGGCGCGAAGCAACTGGGCGCGCTCATGACGTTGTCGGCGCGACTCGTCGACGAAGCGTCGTCGGCGGTCGAAGTCGCGTTTCCTGACGGACGTCGTCTGCGCACCGGTGACGAGGGTCTCGACGCAGCGATCGCCGCGCACGTCGGTCGATCGGTGCGCATGGAATCGCTACGACCGGCCGACGATCTCGATCACTATCGACGTGGCGCCTCGGAGAGTGACGACATGATGGTCGAGTTGCGCAACATTTTCGGGCGCCTCGAATCCGAACCGTTGCCCGACTTCAGCGTGTTCCCGCCCGAAGTGATGGAGTTCGAATCGCCCCCGGGCACGTACCACGATTGCTGGCCTCTGATGATCATGACGACGGCGGCCATGGCGGCGTTGAGTGCGGCGCTTCCGCGATCGATCATCGACGAGCGACGATTTCGCCCGAGCATCGTGATCGACACTCCCGATGCGACCGGTCATCCCGAGTTCGCCTGGTCGGGGCGCACCGCGCGCCTGGGTGGAGCCACGATCGCGTTCGAATCGGCGTGCCCGCGGTGCGTGATGATCACTCGTGCGGTGGCCGAACTTCCCGAGGACCGAGAGATTCTCCGGCACGTCGTGCGCGATCTCGATCAGAACGTCGGTGTGTACGCGCGCGTCGTCGAACCCGGCCCGATCGCCGTCGGCGACAGCCTCACGTTGGTCGACTGACCGCTTCTTCTGTCCGAGATCAGGGCTGATGCAAGAATTTATAGATTATTGACTCGTCGCATTCTGGGTGCCTAAGGTGCCGGCATGTTGCCTCCGCACACGCGCGCCCAGTGGGTCGACGATCGTTTGCGCGACGAGATCCTTCTTGGTCGCCTGCAACCCGGCGAGCGGGTCGCGGTCGAACGACTGGCGAGTGACTGGGGTGTCTCGGCCACGCCGATTCGTGAGTCGTTGCGACGACTGGCCGGTGAAGGGCTCGTCACCCTTCTGCCCCAACGTGGTGCCCGAGTGTCGTCGGTCGATGCGCAACTGGCCGCCGACATCTACAACGTGCGCATCACGCTCGAGCCGATGGCGTTGCGCCAGTCGATGTTGGCCGCGGTCGACGAAAGCGCCGCATTCGCCGACGAGGTCGGGATCGCGCGGGATCAGTTGCTCGGTCCTCACGCGAGCGCGGTCGATGTGTACCGCGATCATCGTCGATTCCATCGCGTGCTGCTCTCGCGGTGCCCCAATCGAGTACTCATCGAACAGATCGAATCCTTGACCGATCGGGCGCGGCTGTTCCAGATTCTCGGTTCGGCCCCCTTGCGCGGTGCAAGCCATCGCAACGAACACGCGACGATCGCCGCCCATGTGATGTCGCGCGACGTCGATGGCGCGGTCGAGGCCCTCACGTCGCACCTCATGCTGACTCTCGATGTCGTGCGCCGCATGGTCGACAGCCGCAACAACAACTGATCCAAAACCACAGAAGGAGAAAATGGCATGTTCAGAATGGGAGCAATTGCCGGACGCACGGTGCTCGAGGTCGATGGCGTGTATCACGACGCGGCGCGAGTGGCGGGCGACGAGACCTTGGCCGATCCGATGGTCGCCGTCGCACGCTTCGCCGAATTGTCGGGGGTCACTGATGCGGCTCGTCGCGGTGGATCGCCCGTGTCGGGGACCTTGGGTGTCTGCGTGCCGCGACCCTCGAAGGTGTTCGGGATCGGACTCAATTACCGCTCGCACGCCAACGAGTCGAAGATGGAGTTACCCCCGGCTCCGCTCACGTTCACGAAATTCCCGAGTTGTCTCGTTGGTCCGACGGCCGATGTCGTGTTGTCGGGCGACACCGTCGACTGGGAGGTCGAATTGGTCGTCGTGATCGGGCGCGGTGGTCGACACATCGCGCGCGAGGCGGCGTGGAGCCACGTGGCCGGTATCACGCTCGGACAAGACATCAGCGATCGCAAGGTGCAGACGACCGGCAAGCCGCCGCAGTTCAGTTTGGGCAAGAGCTTCGACACGTACGGTCCGATGGGTCCGGTGATGGTGTCGGTCGATTCATTCGCCAACCCCGACGACATCGGTCTGTGGTGTGACGTGAGCGGTGAGCGCATGCAAGAGGCGCGCTCGCGCGACCTGATTTTCGACATTCCTCATCTGGTGTCGTATTTGTCGAGCATCTGCACGCTCGAGTCGGGCGACCTGATCTTCACTGGCACGCCCGACGGAGTCGGTATGGCGCGCGGTCGGCTCCTGAAGGACGGCGATGTGATCGACAGTGGTGCCGAGGTGATTGGCTCACTGCGCAACCGTTGCGTGAAGCCCTGATGGCTCTCCATCGGCTTCAAGCAATTCGTATCGGCGTCGCCGACCCGGTGGCCCAGGCCTCGTTCTACGGCGAGATGGGGCTCACCACCTCCGACGGGTCGCTCTTCGACAGTCCCGACGGTGGAACGCAGGTGCGCGTGTCCGAGTCACCGTTCCGTCGCTTGCTCGGGGTCGATCTCGGTGTCGAGTCCGAGTCGGACCTGGCGACGATCGCAGCCCGACTCGATGCCGGCGGTGCGCCTCATCGGCTGAATGCGGGCGTGCTCACGTGCGTCGAGCCGCACACGTCGATCGAGTTCCGCATCGAGGTGTTGCCGCCGGTCAGCCAGATCGTGCCCGAGTCGTTCGATTACAACGCCCCCGGGCATTTCCCGCGGCGCAACCGGCGCAGCCCGGGGGTGTTTCCCGGTGCCCGTTCGCCCCGCCGACTTGGACACATCGTGGTGGGCACACCGTCGTGGACGGGCACGCGTGATTTCCTGGTCGACGTCCTCGGCTTCAAGGTGAGTGACGAGTTCACCGGCATCATCGGATTCCTTCGGTGCAGCACCGATCACCACAACATCGCGATCGTCAACGGCGAGGTGCCGTTCCTGCAGCACTATTCATGGGAGTGCGACGACGTCGATCACGTCGGTCATCTCGCGACCAAACTTCTCGGTGTCGACGAAGGTCGACACACCTGGGGATTCGGCCGTCACTTCATCGGATCGAACTTCATGTGGTATCTGCGCGATCCGTCGGGTGCGTTCGTCGAGTTCTACAGCGACATGGATCGCATCGACGACGACGCCGAATGGGAATCGGTGGGTCGCACCGCCGTCGGCCTCGAGAACATCGGATTGTCGTGGGGTCCGCGCATGCCGATGGAGTTCATCGTGCCCAACGACATCGACGTGCTGAAGTCGGGGTGGGGCGCGATTCGTTCATGACCGTGGTACACGACGTCGCGATCATCGGCGCCGGACCGGTCGGCTCCACCTTGGCGACCCTGCTCGCTCGCGGGGGAGTCTCGGTCGTGGTTCTCGAGCGTGACACCGATGTGTACGCGCTCCCACGCGCGGCGCATTTCGATGCCGAGACCGCCCGCACCTTCCGCGAGTTGGGCGTGTGGCGAACGGGGGTCGACTGGACCATCGATCAACGGGGAATGGATTTTCTCTCGGCCGACGGTGACTTGCTCCTGCGGATGACGGTCCCCGAACGTCTTGCCGGCGAGGTTCCGTCGTCGAACATGTTCCATCAGCCCTCGATGGATCGCTCGTTGCGTGCGGCGGCGGTCGCGGCCGGCGCCGATCTGCGCATCGGGCACGAGGTCGTCGGTTTGCGCGCCGATGGAGATGCCGTCGAACTCGATGTCGTCGCCGACGACGGTCGACACGCGATCAGCGCTCGATGGGTTGTTGGGTGTTGTGGTGCCCGTTCGTTCGCGCGCCGCGAGATCGGCGTCGGTCACGACGATCTCGAATTCGACGAGCCGTGGCTCGTGCTCGACCTGATCGTCGAAGGAACGAACAGCGATGAATTGCGCACTCTCCAGGTGTGCGATCCGGCGCGCCCCTACACGGTGGTGCCGATGCCGTTGCCGCGCCGCCGTTACGAGTTCATGTTGTTGCCCGGAGAGACCGCCGAGCAGATGTTGGAGCCGTCGACGATCGAAGGGTTGCTCGCGCCGCATTTCCCCGACGGTGCCTTTTCGATCGAGCGCGCGGCGGTGTACACGTTCCACGGCCTCATCGCCGATCGGTGGCGCGGCGGCGCGAACCAGCGGGTCCTTCTGGCCGGTGACGCCGCGCATCAGATGCCGCCCTTTCTCGGGCAGGGCATGTGCAGTGGTATTCGCGACGCCTCGAATCTGGCTTGGAAATTGCGTGCCGTGTGCGAAGGCGCCGACGCGTCGTTGCTCGACACCTATCAGGCCGAACGCGCTCCTCATGTGCGCGGCATCATCGAGGCCGCCGTTGGTTTCGGTCGCATCATCTGCACGCTCGATCACGAGGTCGCTCGCCTGCGCAACGAGGGAATGCTCGCGGCGCGCGCCAATGGTGGGGGAGAGACATCCGGGTCGGCCATGCCGGCGATCGGTTCGTCCGATGCCGCGACACCCGATGCGGGTTTCGTGTCGACCGACGGCGCGCACGGTGCCGCGTCGATCGACGAGGCGCATCATGGACGCTGGCTGATCGTCGCCGCACCCGAGACGAACGTTCCCGAGGACATCGTGCGGCGCGTGGGTGCCGTCGTGGTGCGCGCCGACGGCGACGGTGCGGCGCGCCGACAGTTGATGCGATGCGACACGAACGTGGTCATCGTGCGGCCCGATCGCATCGTGTTCGGGTGGGGCGACTCCGGTCTCGCCGCTCTCACGGAATTCGCGAACCGATACCTCTAGGGAAGCGTGGCGGTGAGCAGTGGTAACACGTGGGGCCACGAGTTGCGCAGACCCGGGTGCAGGTCGTAGTCCTCGATGTCGGAGAGCGCCACCCAACGCACCTCGTCGGATTCGTAATTCGCCTCGTGGGCGCCGATCTCGCCGGTGACATGGGCGATCACCGTGTCGTATCTCCAGGTGCCGTGATCGTCGGAGTAGAGGTCTTTCACGTCGAGATGGCGCACGTCGATGCCGACCTCCTCGTAGGCCTCGCGCACCGCGGCCTCGACGGAGTTCTCGTGGGAATCGAGGGCTCCTCCGGGTATCGCCCAGGTGCCACCACCGTGGGTCCAGGCGGCGCGCAACTGCAGCAGCACGTGCGGTTCGGCTCCGAGATCGAGGCGCACCATCAGAAGTCCGGCTGCGCCGTGGATACCCCAGTGGCGGTTTCCGCAGGTGCAGAACACCCAACCATCACCGTCGCGAAAACCCATGGGCGAAGGGTACTAGTGAACGACGGCGGGACTCTCGTCGGTCGCGGGTGCGGCCGACCAACGCTTGTCGCCAGCGAGAAACAATCCGAGGGCGATGAAAATGACCATGACGATGGCAGTGCTCGTGTAGGTGGTGCCGCGACCGAAGTTGTCGTAACTCCAGCCAGCGATCGACGCGGCGAGTCCACCCACGAGAGTCTGGACTCCGCCGAGCAATCCTTGTGCTCCGGCTTGACGTTCGGGTGGTGCGGCCATGCCGACGGCGACGCCCGCACTCGTGACGGTGAACCCGTCGTTGAGGATGTGAAGAAAGAAGACGGACAACATCAACTCGGGCGTGGGAAGAAATCCGTACGCCACCATGCACAGTGCGCCGACGGAAATTCCGATCGCTCCCGTGCGGTACGGGCCCTTGCGTTGTGCGAGCCGCCCGCCGTAGGGGCCGAGCAAGGCCATCGGGATCGCGAAGAGGCTCACGCCGAGGTTCGCCATCCAGTCGGCGGCGTCGAGGTCCTCCATCAGAATCGCCCACAGTGAATCGAAGGTGCCGATCATCACGAACAGCGCCACGCCGAGAAGCACGGCGCCGCTGACGGCCGGGATGCGCAACAAGTCGAAGGCGAACCGCTCTGACGGCTTGTCCTCGTCGGCCGTCTCGGGGACCGAGACTCGGGACAGTGCCAACGTCACTGCGATCACGATCGCGCTGATGACGAGGAAGGGCGACGCGAGACCGAAGGGTCCGATCAGAACGGCCGACAACATCGGTCCGAGAGCGAATCCGGCGATGTCGACGCTCAGTAGTCGTCCCATGTTGCCGCCGAGGTTGTCGGGGTCGGAGACGATCACGATCTTGCGCAGTGCCGGCATCGACATGCCGCCGCCGACGCCCATCACGACCCGTCCGAACAACAGGGCCGAAAGGCTCGTACCGAACCCCATCATCAAACACCCGGCCACCACGATGGCGAATCCGACGAGCATCATGCGCTTGGCGTGACCACGGTCGGCGAGGGGAGCGAGCGCGATCTGACCGACGAACGCCGAGAAGAATCCGATGGCGAGCACGAGCCCGAGGCCCGACTCGCTGATTCCGTACTCGTCGCGGTAGTCGTCGAGCATCGTGAACATGACGCCGTACGTCATCGACATCACCGCGGTCGCGACTTGCAACGTGAGGATGAGACGCTTCAACTGCATGTCGACTCGCGATCAGGCCGGCGCGTGGGCGGCGATCAGCGCGTCGAGGCGATCGGCGCTCGCTTCTTCGAGCGTCGAGCATCCGTGCAACACCTCGACGACGCGAGGGTCGGGATGGCTCGCGGCGATGCCCCGCCACGCGTTGGCGCCTTGGCGCTCGGCGTTGGCTTGAATCCGCAACTGGTCCCAGATCGGGTGCGGGGCGAACGCGTCGTAGTACGTGCGGGTCGCGTCGTCGAGTGGGGCATGCAAAGCGTCGCGCAAGGATTCGTCGAGTGCGAACGCTCCCTCGATGCGATCGGCGATCTCGTCCTCGGCGCGCGAGCACACGAGCAACACGTCGGCGTGTTCTGGAAGCTCTTCGGCCCACATGCGGTAACGGGCCGCGGCACCCCGCTCGAGAAGGGCCAGAAAACGCGGACGAGTGTCGGCCGGAACCCGCGAGATGTACGGAGCCAACAACTCACCGAAGCGGGGGATCGACACCGAAGTCACCCTCTCAGACTAGGTGATCCGGTCGTCCGATTAGGGTTCGAGTCATGTCCGTCGACGTGCGTCCTCTCACCGGAGTCATGGCTGCCGAGGTGCGCGGGGTCGATCTCGCGCGCATCGACGACGTCGAGCTCGTCGAGATCCGTCGTCTCGCCTGCGAACACGAGGTCCTCGTCATTCGCGATCAATCCCTGACTCCGGCGACGCAATCGGGTTTCTCCGATCGTCTCGGGCCGAGTGCCGAGACCCCGTTCGTCGAGACCATGGGTGACCATCCGCGCGTGATCCGAGTGGTGAAGGAAGCCGACGAGGGCGCAGCGTTCAACTTCGGTGGAGCGTGGCATTCCGATTTTTCTTTCCTCGACCATCCACCGTCCTTCACCATCCTGTCCGCCGTCGACCTGCCGCCGTGGGGTGGTGACACGGTCTTCGCGTCGATGACCGCGGCCTGGCGGGCCTTGCCGCCGCAGATGCAGGAGCGACTGAAGACGTTCGACGCGGTGCACACCGCGCGAGACGCCTACTCGCGCCGCATGCAACCCCTGCATTCGGGGATGCGCAACATGAACATCGTCTGCGACGACTCGGCCAACGACGTTCGCCGTCATCCTTTGGTCACCACGCATCCTGAAACGGGCCGCACCGTTTTGTTCTTCAATCGGGCCTACGTGCGTGACCTCGTGGGACCGAACGCCGACGAGGTCGACGCTCTGCTCGACTTCCTGCATCATCATTCGACCGACGCTCGCTTCCAGTACCGCCATCGTTGGTGCCCCGGCGACGTTGTGATCTGGGACAACCGATCGACGCAGCACAACGCGATCAACGACTACGCCGGTTTCCGCCGCGAGTTGCACCGAACGACGATCGAGGGATCGACTCCGTGCCGGTGAAGCGCAGATGCGCGTGGGGCGAAGGTTCGCCGTTGATGTGCGACTACCACGACACCGAATGGGGTTTCCCGGTCGCCGACGACACGCGACTCTTCGAAAAGATCTGCCTCGAGGGCTTCCAGAGCGGTCTGTCGTGGCGCACCGTCCTCGACAAGCGCGACGACTTCCGACGGGTCTTTCACGGATTCGACCTCGAGCGGGTGGCGCGCATGGGTCGCCGCGACGTCACTCGTCTGCTCGGTGACGCCTCGATCATCCGACATCGGGGAAAGATCGAATCGACGATCGCCAACGCGGGTCGATGCGCCGACCTGATAGCCGAACACGGATCGCTGGGTCGATACGTCTGGGGATTCGAGCCCGCTCGTCGTCGCCGACCCCCGTCCGCACGCGACGTGGCGAGACTGGCCACGTCACCCGAATCCGTCGCGTTGTCGAAGGATCTGAAGCGTCGCGGATGGTCGTTCGTCGGCCCGACCACGATGTACGCGTTCATGCAGTCGATGGGTCTCGTGAACGACCATCACGCGGGATGCGACGTGTGGACGTACGCCGAGACGGCACGATCTCGTTTGAGAATTCGCTGACGAGACCGCGACGATCTGGGAGAATGAACCCGTGAGCGACCAGATCGACACCCGAACCGCGTGGCTGAGTCCCGAGATGCTGCGCCAAGTACGGGCCAATGTTCCCCTCGTCTACGTCGATGCCATCCCGGTGCGGGTCGACAGTCACGGTCGCGTGACTCAGGTCGGGCTCTTGTTGCGCGTGGCCGCCGATGGCTCGATCAGCCGCATGCTGGTGTCGGGTCGGGTGTTGTACGGCGAGCGAGTGCGGGATGCCCTGGTGCGACACCTCGAAAAGGACCTCGGACCGCTGGCATTGCCCCGGGTCCCACCGAACCCCGCACCGTTCACGATCGCCGAGTACTTCCCCGATCCCGACGTCTCCGGGTTCACCGATCCCCGACATCATGCGGTGAGCCTCGCGTACGTCGTGCCGGTCGATGGCGAATGCACGCCCACCCAGGAGGCGCTCGATCTGGCTTGGTTCAGCCCGGCCGAGGCGGCGAGCGCTCGTATCACGGCCGAGATGACCGGCGGTCAGGATCGCTTGCTGCGGTTGGCTCTCGCGCACGTGGGCGAACTGCCCTGATCAGCGCGACCGCCGCTTTCTGATTCGCCGCCCCACGCGGGCCTGAGGGTGGCTCTCGACGGTGCGCTCGTCATCGAGGTCGATGCGAATGCCATCGTTGTCGATGTCACCGGGTTCGCCCGAGGCTTCCCACACCGCGGGCGTCTCCTCCTTGGGACGACGACCGAGGATCTTGTAGATGCCCAACATGCCACTGGCGACCACGGCGCCGATCGATCCGTAACGCCGTCGGGCGCGTTCGATCATCTGGGCGTCGGAACTGTAGGACGGACTGATGGAAGCATCGTCGTTCGACTCGTGAACGTCGTCGTTCTCGTCGCGCTCATCGTCGTTCATCCCGGCGTACGGTAGCCAAGCATCACGCGTTCGCGGTGTCGTGAGCGCCTACATTTGTGATGTGACCGGTAGGGGCGGAATCAGTCACATCGTTGCGACGATGCGTACTTCCTTGGTCGGTCGACCCACCCTCCGCTTCGACGCGATGGCCGCCATCGGTCCGGCGCCCCGCCCCGGCAGCATCGTCGAATCGGTCGAGCGACACGGTCGTCGGGTGGAGGTGCGTTGGGACGACGGCATCGTGTTGTCGACCGATCTTCGTCTGTCCGGTCAATGGCACGTGTACCGCCCGCATCAGGCGTGGCGTCGTCGCACCTACGAGGCGCGCGCGATCATCGAGGTCGACGGTTGGGTCGCGGTGTGCTTCAACGCTCCGATGGTCGAGACGTATCGCGTGCCCGACCGCGCCCGTCACCCGCACTGCGGAGGTGTCGGTCCCGACATCTCGCAGCGACGCGCGAACTTGGTCGAGGTGACGCGTCGTTTGCTCTCGTACAAGGACGGCGATGCGTCGATCTCGGACGTGCTCGCCGATCAGAGTGTCGTCGTCGGTCTGGGCAACGTCGATCGCAGCGAAACGTTGTGGGCGGTGGGTCTGAGTCCGTTCGCACCCATCGCCGAGTTGTCATATGAGGATTGCGCGGTGCTCACCGAGGCGGCGGCGCGCATCGTGAAGTCACGAGTGCGCGATGACGGCGGATACGAACATGCGGTCTACGCACGCAACGGACAGCCGTGCACTCGGTGTCGCGGCACCATCGTTCACGGGCAGTGCGAGGAACGAAACCGAGCTCTGTACTGGTGTCCAGATTGCCAGCAGAAACTCGATCGCCGTCTTCTTCCGGCCGAGTTGGTCGCCGACGACCACACGCCCACGCATCCGGCCGAGATTCTGTACTTGTCCGAGGCCCGTGCGGCCCGCAAACGCTTGCGGATCGACGACGACCTCACGAATTTCGGCTGACGGGCTCAGGCCCGACCGAGCACACGATCGACCGCGATCTCGATCACGACGCGGTCGTCGCGTTCCTTGGGCGGTCGGTAGCGCTCGGTGTAGGCCGCGACAGCCGCGGCCACGGCACTCGGCTCGTCGACGAGACGCACATTGCCCTCGAGCGTGACCCAACGCCCACCATCGGCCTGACTCACGGCGGCACGCCCGCCGCGTCGCGCGTGACCCGACTTCACCGACGATGCCCACGTGATCACGCGCACCACGGCACGATCGACGTCGTACGTGAAGCCGACGGGAACGACGTGAGGTGAACCGTCGACGCGCAACGTGGTGAGAGTCGCCAAGTGACGCTCGCGCATGAATTCGAGAATCGCGGGGGAGAGAGTTCGTGGGTCGTGAGCCATGGGTTCAGTGCGTGGAGATCGCGTCGAGGACGTTCATCTTGGCGGCGCGGCGCGCGGGACCGATCGAGGCCACCACGCCCACGATGATCGACGCGATGAGGATCGTGATGATCGTCGAGATCGGCACCACGGTCGTCGTGACGAAAGTCGATGGCAACGCGGTGGTGACGGCGAGGCCGAGCGGAATCCCGACCACGATGCCGAGCGTCGCTCCGAAGACCGCGACGATGATGGCCTCCCAGCGGATCGAGCGCTTCAGCATCTTCTTGCTCATGCCGACGGCGCGCAGCAGTCCGAACTCGCGGGTGCGCTCGAAGACACTCAGAGCCATGGTGTTGGCGATGCCGAGCACCGCGATCGAGATCGAGATCACGAGGAGTCCGTAGATGATCGTGAGGAACTGGTTGAGCTGATCCTCCTGGCTCTGTTGGAACTCGGCCTGATCCTGCACCTCGGCACTGGGGAAATCGGTCGCGACCTTCTCGACCGCGGCTCGGGCGTCCTCGACGCTCACACCATCGGCGATCTTGGCGCCGATGAAGAAGTCGGTGGGTTCGGCGGTCGACACCTGCTCGAGCGTCGAGAGACCGATCAGCCAGTTGCCGGCGATCGTCGCGTCGGCGTACACACCACCAACTTCGAGTTGCTGGATCGTGCCGTTCTGCCACAACACGGTCAATGTGTCACCCACACCGACGCCGTAGTCGCGCGCCGGATCACGATGCAGGAGAATTCGTCCCTCGTCGAGCGACTCGACCGACCCACTCTGCAGATCGATGTCGACGAGTTGACCGAAGGCGGCACCGTTCACCGCGCCGAGAGTTTTGGTCTCGCCGTTCACTTGCGCCACCGTGGCGCGGAACGGGCTGACCGCCGACAACTCGGGCAATGCGGCGAGCCGTTCGGCGAACGTGACGGGCAGACCCTGGAAGCTCCCCGGCCCGTCGGACACGAAGAAATCGGCGGTCACCGAACCCTTCAACTGCTCGGTGAACGAGGCTTGCACCGAGGATGCCACGACCGACACGGTGCTGACGAGCGCCAATCCGATCATGAGTGCCGAAGCCGTGGAGGCCGTGCGTCGCGGTGTGCGTTGGGCGTTGCGACTTCCGAGACGACCGGGCACCGAACGGGTCATCGGGCGGAAAGGTACGGGCAACACGCGACTGATCACGGCCGAGGCGCGAGCCGCGATGGTCGTCGACAGACTGGCGATGCCGAGGAAGAGCAACACCGCCCCGATCGCCGACGACCCGAGGGTTCCCGATGTGCCACCCGGCTGCACGAAGACGCCGATCGAGAAGAGGATCGCGCCGGCGACGGTGGTGACGGTGCCGACGATGAGACGCTTGCTCTTCTGCAGAGCGTCGAACCCCAACTCGGGACGCATCGCCGCGACCGGTGGGATGCGCGACGCGCGCAATGCCGGAACGATGGCCGCTGCCACCGTGACACCGATGCCCACAACCGCGCTGGCGACGATCGTGCGGGTCGACAAGATGAGCGACGCCGAGGGGAACGCGGCTCCGGCGGCGTTGAAGATGGCGACGATCCCCTTGGCGACGCCCATCCCGGCGACGATGCCGAGCAGGGTGGCGAGGATCGACACGACGAGTGACTCGCCGAGGATCATCGTGCGGATCTGACGCGGTGAGGCGCCGACCGCGCGCAAGAGGGCCAACTCGCGCATGCGTTGGCTGACGATGATCGCGAAGGTGTTGAAGATGAGGAACGCGCTGACGAACAGTGACACGGCGGCGAAGCCGAGGAGCACGTTGCCGAAGATGTCGATGATGTCGTTGATGGCACCGGCGGTCTCGCGCGCCGATTGCTCGCCCGTGATGACCTCGGTTCCATCGGGTAGCACGTCGTCGATGGCGGCCATCACGGTGTCGCGGTCGGCTCCTTCGTCGATGGCGACGTATATGGAATCGACCATTCCCTTGGCACCGAGGAATTCATCGGCGGTGATCGGATCGAACGCGGCGATGCTCGCTCCACCACCGTTCATGGTCTTGCCGGTTCCGTTCAGGCCGACGAGTGTGAAGTCGCGTTTGCCGGCCGGTCCGACGATCGTCACCGTGTCGCCGACCACGTAGCCGGCGCGCCGCGCCGAGGACTTGTCGATCGTCACCTCGTTCGGGCCATTGGCCGGTCGACCTTCGACCATCGTGCGACCGTCGAGTCCGTCGGGTCCGACCCAGGCGATTCCGAACGAGGGCCCGGTGGTGCGCAGTGGCTTTCCGTCCGACTTGATGACGGTGGCCGCGCGCAACAAGTTGCCTTCGGCCAGTCGCACTCCGTCGACTTGGGCGACGACGTCGATCAGATCATCGGAAACCGGGTCGCGATCGGCTCTGGCCTCGTCACCGAAGGCGATCGATGTGCGCACCTCGAGATCGATGCCCTCGCTCAACGTGGTGAAAAGGTCGTTGATCGATTTCTTCACGCTGTCGGTGAGCACGAACGCGCCACTCACGAAAGCGACTCCGCTCACCACCGCGAGGATGGTGAGGAAGATGCGCCATTTGCGGGCGATCACGCCCCGGAGCGTGAGCCGGGTGACGGGGGAGACCATGTCAGGAACCGAGACGCTTCATGCGGTCGAGCACGAGGTCGGCCGTGGGACTCGTCAATTCGTCGACGATGCGTCCGTCAGCGAGGAAGATCACGCGATCGGCGTACGCGGCCGCGACCGGGTCGTGGGTGACCATGACGATGGTCTGCCCGAGGTCGGTGACGGCGTGACGCATGAAGCGCAGGATCTCGCCGCCCATGCGGCTGTCGAGGTTGCCGGTGGGCTCGTCGGCGAAGATGATGCGCGGCTTGCTCGCCAACGCGCGAGCCACCGCCACGCGCTGTTGCTGCCCACCCGACAGTTCGCTCGGGCGATGTTCGAGACGCGAGCGCAATCCGACCGCGTCGATCACGGTGTCGAGCCACTGTTGGTCGACGGGCGTTCCGCCCAGGTCGAGCGGCAAAGTGATGTTCTCGAGAGCGGTCAGGGTGGGGACGAGGTTGTAGGCCTGAAAGATGAAGCCGACGTTGGTGCGCCGGACCGCGGTGAGTTCCTTGTCGTTGAGTGTCGCGAGATTCGTGTCGCCGATCGTGATGGTCCCCGACGTGAGCGAGTCGAGTCCGGCCAGACAATGCATGAGCGTGCTCTTGCCCGAGCCCGACGGACCCATGATCGCCGTGAAACGACCCTGTTCGAACTGCACCGTGACGCCGTCGAGGGCGCGCACTTCGCTGTCGTCCTTGCCGTAGATCTTGAAGACGTCGACCGCGCCGGCGGCCATGGTGGAGGTCATGGCCTCATTCTGCCCGTGCGCGCCAACCGAGACACCCCGGGTCAGGATGAATGTTCGGTGACACGGGTCCTATGGTGGCGACGTGCACGACACCGGACTGATCATCGGGCGGTTCGATCCGCCGCATCTCGGGCACTCGTACATGATCGAGTGGGCGCGCGAGCGGTGCGAGAGAGTGGTCGTCTTCGTGAACACTCGCGACGGCGAGACGTTTCCCGGAGAACTGCGGGCCGCGTGGTTGCAGCAACTGCATCCCGACGTCGACGTGGTGCGGGTGATCCACGACCTCCACAACGACTGGAACGACGAGGGTTTGTGGGCGCGGTGGATCGAACTGTTGCGCGCTCGTTGGCCACACGACGTCGGCCCGCACGTGGTGGTGTCGAGCGATTTCTACATCAGTGAGTTGGCCCGTCGATTGGGAGCCGAGCCACTGGTGTGCGACCCGGAACGCGCGAACGTGCCGATCAGTGCGACGCTGATCCGCAACGATCCGGCAACGCACCTATCGATGGTGGCGCCGGTCGTTCGCGAATGGATCGAAGAGAATTACTTGCCCGGCTGGGGCAACACGCGCAAGTAGGGCTTGACGGTCTTCCACCCGTTCGGGAAGAGCGTCTTGGCTTCGTCGTCGGACACGGCCGCCCCGATGATGACATCGTTGCCGTCGGTCCAGTTGACCGGGGTCGCCACCTTGTACTTGGCGGTCAACTGCAACGAATCGATCACGCGAAGGATTTCGTCGAAGTTGCGACCGGTGGACGCCGGGTAGGTGATGGTGAGCTTCACCTTCTTGTCGGGTCCGATCACGAACACACTGCGCACGGTGAGGGTGTCGTTGGCGTTTGGATGGATCATGTCGTAAAGATCGCTCACCTTGCGATCGGGATCGCCGATCATCGGGAAGTTCACGGGCGTTCCCTGGGTCTCGCCGATGTCGCCTTCCCACTTGTTGTGGCTCTCGACGGAGTCGACCGATAGGCCGATCACTTTCACGTTGCGCTTGTCGAATTCGGGCTTGATGCGCGCGACGTATCCGAGTTCGGTGGTGCAGACCGGCGTGAAGTCCTTGGGGTGACTGAACAGAACGCCCCACGAATCGCCCAACCACTCGTGGAACGAGATGGTGCCCTGGGTGGTGTCGGCGGTGAAGTCGGGTGCGGTATCTCCGAGACGGATGGCCATGGTGCTGCTCCTTTGATTGGTGGAGCGCAGGCTAGAGGTGAATCCCGACGAAACCACTCGGGATTTGATCGTATGTAAGAAGTTGGCAAGTACCTGCGGTTTCGTCGGCAATGGGTCACGAATCGGGGGAGACTCGACGCATGGAATTGAACACACTTTTCGGGCTTCCCGCCCATCCCTTGCTGGTCCACCTCCCCGTCGTCATTGTCCCCTTGGCGGCGCTCGGAGCTCTCGTTCTCGCGGTTCGCCCGCAGTTTTGGTCGCGTGCCGGCTGGTGGGTCACCGGCGCGGCCGGGATCGGGATGATCGGTGCGATTCTCGCCGCGGGAAGCGGCGAGGAACTCGAACACAAAGTGGAGCGGTCGCGGGTTCTCGAACACCATGCGCAACTGGGGGAAACCGCACGTTTGCTCTCGGTCGTTCTCTTCGTGGTTCTGCTCGCGGTGATGTTGCTGCGCAAGTACCGACCCGCCGACATGCTGAAAAAGTCGATCATGATCATTGTCGGAGTGGCGTTGGCGGCGTCGTCGGTCGCCGCGACATGGGCCATGGTCGCGACCGGACACAACGGGGCCAAGGCGTCGTGGTGCGAGGTCACCAAGAATTGCCCGGCGAACAACGGAGCGGTGGGTGGCGACAACGACGACTGAGGTGGTTCTCGGGAGCAACTAGTTTCTGGTCATGACCATCGACCGCGCCGCCGCCGACAAGTTGCTCACCACCACCAGATCGGTGCGCAAGCGCCTCGATCTGGCCCGACCGGTCGAACCCAGTGTGATCGCCGAGTGCATCGACATCGCGATGCAGGCGCCCACGGGCACGAACGCGCAGAACTGGGCGTTCGTGGTCGTCACCGATCCGGCCAAGCGGGCCGCCATCGCCGACGTGTACCGCAAAGGTGGCGAGGTGATGGCCGGCTCGGGTTACCCGCCGCCGTTGCCCGAGGGTGATCCGCGCGAGCACGTGATGCCCAAGGTGATGGAGTCAGCCGAGTACCTCGGATCGATTCTCGATCAAGTGCCGGTGTTCGTGATCGCCTGCGTGAAGGGGCGCGTCGAGAACGTGCCAATGGTGATCGCTCAAGCGAGCACGTACGGTTCGATCCTTCCGGCCGCATGGAGTTTCATGCTCGCCCTACGCGCTCGCGGACTCGGAACGGCCTGGACCACGATCCACTTGTTCTCCGAGAAGGAGGTCTCGACATTGCTCGGCATTCCCGAGGACTGGACCCAGACCGTGCTGTTTCCCGTCGCGTACTACACCGGCGACGACTTCAAGCCCGCGCATCGCTTGCCCTCCCGCGAGATGACCCACTGGGACTCGTGGGGAAGTCATCGTTGAGCATTCGCATCGAGCCGATCGAGCTCGCCGCGGCAGTGCGCGGCCGCGATTTCGTGTATCTCGTGACGAGGGGCGACGAACGCTCGCACGTCGTCGCTCTGAAGTATTCGGTCGAGGGCAAGAGCGTGACGATGCGTGGTGCTGGGCGATCAAGCATCACCAACATCGAGCGCGCATCGGCCGTTGCATTGGTCTGGCCACCTGCACCTCTCGCGCCCGAGAATTCGGAGTATTCGATCGTCGCTGACGGCACTGCGATGATCGACGGAGAGAGCGTCGTCGTCGACGTCGTCACTGCGGTGTTCCATCGCCCCGCACCGTGATGTCGGTAGATCAGCCGGGCGGAGGAGTGGCGGGGAAGTATCCGGCGACGTCGGCGAGGATGTGGGTTTTGCCGTAGCTGTAGAAGCAGATGTTGCCGTTGATGTCGACGGGGGCGATGACGGTGTTGGCGATGATTTGGTTGTTGGTGAAGTTGAGGTTTGATGCGTCGGG
>JBJTIO010000131.1:0-4229 GCA_046095045.1 Actinomycetota bacterium | reverse complement strand
GGTATCGCGGAGTCGCAATCGACGTCGACGGATTCATCGTGATGGTCGGTTGTGGAAGCGCGAACGGCGTGAGCGCGTTGTCCGACGGTCGTTCACCAATTCATTTCGATCGCCGACGACTTCCTCTGATCGAGGCGCCGCACAGGCACACCAGCATGGTGCTGGTCGATAACGGTGGATCGGTGCCGCGCATCGGCGATCTCGTCGACGTGCAACGACCGCTCATCAACACGACGGTCGATCACGTCGATTGGCACTGAAAGATGTCGGCGATCACCCGACGGCGAGTGGCGCCCGACGTCACGCGGGCCATCGCTCTCATCGGCGTCGTGGTGATGAATTACCACGGTTCGATGAACGACGTTCGACACCCCTCCGGCTTTTGGGATCATCTCTTCCACCCCTACACCGGCGTTCTTAGTACCCGCTTCGCCGCGACGTTCGTCGTGGTTGCTGGCGTTTCGGTGTCGCTCATGTCCCGTTCGAACGACATCGCCCTGCGATCGCGCCTGTTGCGACGAGGTCTCGTGTTGTACGCCGCGGGTCTCGCTCTCAACCACGCCTGGGGCGGCACGATCATCTTCTATTACGGCGCGTATCTCATGATCGCGGCGATCGTCGTGAAGTGGTCGACACGACGACTCGTCGTGTTGTCGGTTGCTGCGATTCTCGTCAGCGCGACCTTGAGCGCTTGGCTCGCGACCCGCGGAACTCGCACCATCGGCTGGCTCGACCCGCCGAGAATCGATTCGTTGGCCGATCTCGTCGGTCGCACGTTCACCGGTTACACGCATCCGGTTTTCCCGTGGGTCGCCTTCTTCGCGGTCGGGATGATCATCGGGCGTCATTACGAATCGTTCGAGCGATCGGCGCGGAAGGTGGTCGTCGTCGCGGCGAGCTTCGTTGCGATCGTGTACGTCGTCGTTCACCTGGTGCGTTCGAGCGGAATCGAGAATCGATCCGCGCTGGGACGATTCCTGTCGACCGAACCGTTCGGACGGGGCATCGGCTACTCGCTCACGACGCTCGGTATCGCCGTCATCGCCCTGGCGGTCGTCTCCATCGGCACTCGAACGGAGACCCGATTCACGCGCGCCCTGCAAGCGACCGGGCAGACCACGCTGTCGCTCTACCTTCTTCACGTGGTCGTCTACTACGTGTTGTTCGAATGGTGGTCGCTCGTCGAGCCCCACGGTTTGTCGACGGCTCTTCTGGTCTCGGGCATCTTCTGGATCGTCGCGGTAATCGTCGCCACGACGTGGCGCGAACACTTCGGGCTCGGTCCGGCCGAGCGCGTGTACCGAGCCATCGGCGGATAGTCGGATCAGGTGCGATTGAAACCGCGCCAACCGACGGCACCGGCACCGATGATCGGTGAGCGGTCACCGAGGCGGGCCGGGACGATGCGCGAATTGCGGGAGAAGTCGAGTCGACAAAGTCGATCCATTTCGTCTTGCGCCGCCTGAAAGAACGTTGGACCGAAGCCGAGCGCCACCGATCCGCCGACCACCGCCAGGTCGAGATCAAACAAGTTGCACACCGATGCCACCGCTCGCCCGACCATTCGACCGGTCCGTTGCATGATCTCGTACGAGGGTTCGGTCGCCGGGCGACCCGTGATCGCCTCGATCGCCGATCCCGATGCTTCGGCCTCAAGGCATCCCTGCGCTCCACATCCACAACGATGTCCGTCGGGATTCACGATCACGTGACCGATGTGGCCGGCGTTACCGGACGCACCATCGAGCATGCGCCCATCCACCACGATCCCTCCACCGACACCGGTGCTCACCACCATGCCGATGTAGTTCGAACTACCGCGAGCCGCGCCGAGCCATCCCTCGGCGAGAGCGAACGCCTTGGCGTCGAGATCGCCGAACACCGGGACAGAAACGATCGATGCGATCGCATCACGCAACGGGAAACGTCGCCACGCGGGGATGTTCAACGGGGACACGGTCGCGCAATCGGGTTCGATCGGTCCGGCCGAACCGATACCACACACCACGACTCGGCCGCCGTGTCTCTCCTCGGCACGTTCGACCTGACGTCGAACGATGGTGGCGAGCGAACTGAAGAGATCGTTCGCGTTCTTGTCGAGATCGGTGCGAATCACGTCGCGATCGAGCATCTCGCCTTTGCGCGACACCAGACCGACCGCCATCTTCGATCCGCCGATGTCGATCGCCAACGCCAGCTCGCGCAAGGCATCCCCCGTCGCCGCGTTCGTCTCGGTGCTCATGGAACTGCTCGAGGTGATCAGTCGGCGACGCGACGCGCGTCCTCGATGAGATTGATCTGATACAGCACCTCGTCGAGAGCATCGGCCGCGCTGACGACCGAATAGCGCTGCGGGTTGTCGGCGGTGCAACATGTCTCGACCGGAGCGAGCATGGTCCAGGGGCGCGGATGACAGAACTGCACCACGCTGTAACGCTCGTCCTCGAATCCGGGCGCCGCCACCACGCGGTGCCAGCCGATCGGAATCACACCATTGGTGAGTCGTTCGAGCATGATGCCGGTGTTGATGATCACCCGACCATCGGGTGGAATCGCATCGATCCATTCACCGCCAACCTCGACCTGCAATCCCGGGGCGGTCGCGCGCGGGAGAGCGGTGATCAGATTGATGTCACCGTGCGCGCCCGCCCACACGTGTCCACCCGCCGGAGCATCCTTCATCGACGGATATCGGATCGCCCGAGTGAGAGTCGGCCCGTCCTGCACCATGTCGTCGAAGAAGGTCTCCGCGCATCCGATGCCGAGGGCGATCACACGAAGGAAACGTCGCTGCAGATCAGCGATCGCGTCGTGGAACGCGTACAGCACCTCGGAGATTCCGGGCACGACGGCATCGGGGAGAAGTTGTTCGGGATACGAACCGGGGAAGCGTCGGCGCAGAGGATGTCCGGAGGGAATCGGCGACGCCCAGTTGAGCATCTCCTTCCAGTCGGGCTTGTCGCTCGACGCGGCGGTCTCGACGAGGAGTCCGGTGTACCCGGTTTGTCCGTGCGCACCGGGCGCGACGAAGCGGCGCTTGGTGTCCTGATCCATCGAGAAGAACTCACGCAACATTCCGTACGCGGTGTCGAGCAGATCCTCCGAGAGGTCGCTGCTCGTGTACACGAAACCCGTCTCGAGACTGCGCCGCACACCGTCGACGACGGCGCGCCGACGAGACGCATCACCGTTCTCGAAGGCCAGGAGATCGACGTCGAGGATCTGATCGGACATGGTCATGACGCTAACGCCGCCACCAAATCACGCCAGAGATCCTCGACATCCTCGATCCCGACACTCATGCGGATCAGGCCGGGATTCACGTGGGCATCGCCAGCGTATTTCTGGCGACGTTCCATCGTCGATTCGACTCCGCCCAGACTCGTGGCCTGCGTGATGATCCGCACCCGATCGCACGCGCGATCGGCGGCATCTGCGCCGCCTTTCAGGATGAAACTCAGCATCGGCCCGACGCTCTTGGCCCATTCGACATCGGCGCGCTCGCGAAGGCGACGGGCCAACTCGGCGGCGTTGCTCGTCGACGCGTCGTAGCGAAGAGGAAGAGTACGCAGACCGCGCAACGCGAGGAACGCCTCGAGGGCACCCGGCGTCGCGCCGACGAAGGTGCGCGCCTCGACCAACGCCGCGTGCACGCCGTCATCGGTCGTCGAGGCCAGTCCGATCATCAAGTCACTGTGACCGCCGATGAACTTCGTTCCCGAATGCATCACGACGGTGGCGCCATGCGCGAGCGCTCGTTGGCCCATCGGAGTGGCGAACGTCGAATCGACCGCGGTGCGCACTCCGAGTCGAGTTGCTCCGGCACACAGCGCGCCCAGCTCGCCGTCGTCGAGGGTCGGGTTGGTTGGCGTCTCGATCCAGAGCAACACTGCGTCGGCGCCGTGCGAGTTCGATTGCCTTTCGACCTCGGCGAGAACACTCGCCGTGTCCGTGATCTCGACCTGCACCATGGTCAGCTGCCCGCGCACCTGCATCAATTCGAGAAGTTTGCGCACGCCGAGGTAACTGAACGTCGGAATGATCACCACACGTGGGCGAAGTGCGAAGACGATCGCGGAGGCGACGGCTTGCCCCGATGCGTACGACACGCAACGACCTCCCTCGAGAGCGCCAACTGCTTCCTCGAGTGCGTGCCATGTGGCGGTGCCATCGGTGCGGGCGTAGTCGGGTGCGGAGCGAAAGTTCGACGCGAGAACGATGGGTTGGTT
>JBJTIO010000130.1:0-3528 GCA_046095045.1 Actinomycetota bacterium | reverse complement strand
CGACCGGCGATCTCGGGAACCACTCCCCCGTATTGCGCGTGCAGATCGATCTGCGAACTGACGACGCTCGACAGAACGTCGCGTCCGCCCATCACGAGCGACGCGGCGGTCTCGTCGCAACTGGTTTCGATGGCCAGTACGACGGTCGAGTCGTCGATCGGGCGCAAGTGCTTGCCGGAGTTCATCGCACGGCCTCGGCGATCGCGTCGAGTCTGGTCGCGTACTCCGGCGAGTCGATGTCGTGCGCCCACATCACGAGCGCGTCCTCGGTGTTCTCGTAGTAACGCTGACGAATGCCGGCCGGAGCGAAACCGAAACGGCGATACAGCGTCTGCGCCGCGGTGTTGCTCACGCGCACCTCGAGCGTGAGCGCTCCGAAACCTCGGGTGATCGCCTCGTGGGCAAGATGCAGGAGGATGCGCGTCGCGTATCCGTGTCGGTGGTGATGAGGAGACACGGCGATGTTCGTGATGTGTGCCTCGTCGACCGCGAACATCAGGCCTCCGTACCCGACGAGCTCGGCGTTCTCGAACGCGGCGACATAGTGACGTTCACCGCGGCGAGCCAGATCGATCTCGCTGTTGAAGACACCCGCGCTCCATGGCTTGGGGTACGAGGCCTCCTCGATCTCGAGAACCGCGCGCACGTGACGTCGACGCAACGGAGTGAGACGGAACCCGTCGGCATCATCGGACGTTTGGTCGAGGAAACGCGACACGATGCTCACGAGCCGACCTCCGTCGTGCGCGTCGACCAATTGATCTCGGCGTCGGGCCGACGCAAGTACATCGCCTCGACCTCCCAGGGATTGACCCATTCCTCGCGCAGGGCCTTGGCGTGAGCCAACTGCACGAGAGGCGCCGAACTGGGATACGCGAAGAACTGTTCGGCGATCTCCACCCGATAGCCGGCGGCGATCTCCTCGTGATAGCGAAGGGCGCCGTCGCCGACGCACACGACTTCCTGGCTACGAGCGAGCAAGTCAGCAATCAGGTCGTCGACGCGACCCGCCCTCGGTTCGGTGACGCGCTGAATGCCACCGGGAACCTGTCGATAGAGCGCGTGAAAAACCTCGCCCTTGCGAGCATCGATGACGGCGGCGATCACCTTGTCGGTGCGGCGCAACGGATACGCCAACAAGTCGAGACTCGAGATGCCGATCATCGGCACGCGCAACGCTTGGGCGATCGCCTTGGCCGAGGCGAGACCGACGCGCATGCCCGTGAAAAGTCCGGGTCCGATGTCGACGGCGACAACAGAGATCTCGTCGAGCGTCACGTCGGCTTGTCGACACACGAAGTCGATGGCCGGTGTCAGCGTCTCGGCGTGTCGACGGCCGCGCGTGACCTCGAACATGGCGAGTACGCCCTCGTGCCCGCCGATGGCCACGCTCACTCGCTCGGTCGCGGTTTCGATGCCGAGGATCAGCATGATTCGTCCGTTCGCCACGGCGCGATCGCCGCCTCGACGCGCTCCCAACGCGCCGCCCACGTGCGACCGGTGGCCCGCACCACGATGTCGCGCGTGTCGTCGGCATCCGAATGGCTGAGACGCAACTCGAGATGTTCACCGAGCATCGACGCCGCGACGTCACCCCACTCGACCAACAAGATGCCGTCGCCCTCGACCAGCTCGGCCAGCGCCAGATCGGCGATCTCGTGCATGCGATCGAGTCGATACAGATCGGCGTGATGCAGGTTGACGCGACCCGAGTCGTAGGTGTGAACGAGAGTGAACGTCGGGCTGGTGACCGGCTCGTCGACACCGAGCGCGGCAGCGAAACCTTGCGCGAACGCGGTCTTCCCCGTGCCCATCTCACCGGACAGAATGATCACATCGCCGGTGCGCGAGACATTCGCGATCGCCGCGGCCAAGGCATGGGTCTCGCCGACCGAGCGCACGCGAAGCGAAATCACGGTTCGAGCCTACCGACCACCGATTTTGTCGACCTCCGACGCAAGGGCTCGCGCGAACCGCTTGACTAGGGTCGACACGACGAGCGACGACGCGAGGAGGTGAGCGTGGATTTCGTCTTTCAGTACCCCGACTTCCACGGTCTCGACGGCGACATGCTCGATGCCGGACCGATCACCGAGCTCGCGTCGACCGCCGAGCGACATGGATGGAACGGTTTCGCGTTCACCGAACACCCGGCTCCGACCGCCAAGTGGTTGCAAGCGGGCGGCCATCAGAGCCTCGACCCGTTCATCGCTCTCGCGCACGCGGCGGCCGTGACCGAACGCCTGCAACTGATCACGTACATCGCGGTGCTGCCGTACCGAAACCCGTTGGTGACCGCCAAGTCGGCCGCGACGGTCGACAAGCTCTCCAACGGACGTTTCGTCCTCGGCGTCGGAACCGGCTATCTGAAGGCCGAGTACTTCGCGGTCGGCGTGTCGTTCGACGAGCGCAACACCCTCTTCGACGAGGCGCTTCGCGTGATGCCGCTGCACTGGTCGGGTGAACCCTTCGATTTCTCCGGAACCCATTTCGACTGTCGCGGCACCATCGGACGTCCTCGTCCGGTGCAACAACCGATTCCCATCTGGATCGGTGGCAACTCGACGCTCACGTTGCGTCGCGTCGCCGAGTCGGGCCAAGGCTGGATGCCACTCGTGAGCGACGCCGCGATCGCACCCACCGTTCGTTCGCCAGTGCTGAGCACTCCCGAGGACGTGGCTGAGCGGTTGAAGGTTCTCCGCGACCTCGCCGGTGATCGTTTCGACTCGCTGCGACTCATGCTCCCGTACGCCGATCACTCGATCCACGATCTCGATCGTGATGTCGAACGCCATCGCGACATGATCGGACGCGTCGAGGCGATCGGCTGCACGCACCTCGCCATCGCTGGCCCGTCGAAACCGCATCCCGCCGCCGCGGAATTCGTCGAGGGTTTCGCCGACACGTACATGCGGAATCGTTAGAGCATCATGAGCGACCGCGTGTTCTTCTCGCAGTACCTCGACGCATGGGGTTCGGGGGACGTCGACGCCCTGATGACGTGGTTCACCGACGACATCGACTTTCGCGACACGACGACCCGCCACGGAGCGCGCGGGATCGAACGGATGCGTCGCTTCGTCGAAGCTTCGTTCGCCTCGTTCCCCGACTCGCGGTTCGAACTCGTGTCGTGCGTCAGCGATGGTCGGTCGTTCGCCATGGAATGGATCATGCGACCGGCCGACATTCCCGGCGTGTCGTTCGGTCGACTCGACGGACGACGGGTCGCCGAACAGCGCGACTACTGGGACGGAAGGCTGATGCCGTGACTCGTCAACCGAAGACTCTCGAGACCGGGTTTCCGACCGATGTTCCCATTCGGCACGGTGAGGAACTCGGGCCGAAGGCACAGCGCACGGTCGAGCGCATCATCTCGAGTGCGCGCGGCGTCTTTCTCGCCAACGGTTACGCCGGAACGACGATCGACGAGATCGCCCGAGTCGCCGAGGTGTCGCGAGGATCGATCTACACCTACTTCCCCACCAAGCGCGACGTTCTCGTGGCGGTCGGAGCCGACAGCGTGCGCGC
>JBJTIO010000129.1:0-4593 GCA_046095045.1 Actinomycetota bacterium | reverse complement strand
ACCTCGGGCACGAGGTGCAAGTGGTGTGCGCCATCGGCGACGAGCACCGCGTGATCGTGCGCAACGCACCCTCGGGCGGCGCGCCACGAGTCGGTGATTCGGTGCGCCTCTCGGTGAGCGCCACCAACCGCCACCGTTTCGGTGCGACCTCCGGCGCGAGGCTCGACCAATGACGGTTTCCGCACGTCGACGTTGGCGCGACGTCCCTCTGGCCGCGGCTCTGCTCGGTCCGTCGCTCGCGGTCCTCGTCGCGTTCGTTCTCTACCCGCTCGGCCGTGCCGTGTGGCTGGGTCAACAACGGTGCAACGTCCAAGCCACCAAGTGTCGGTCGGTGGGATGGGGCCAATACACCGACGTGTTGAAGAGCAACGAGTTCCAGTCGGCGGTGTGGGTCACGCTGAAGTTCGCCCTCATCACGGTCCCGATCGGATTGGCCCTCGGCATCGGACTCGCCGTGTTGGCCGACAAACATCTACGCCACATCGGTTTCTTCCGAACGATCTTCAGCAGCACCGTTGCCACGTCGGTGGCCGTGGCGTCGTTGATGTGGCTCTTCTTGCTGCAGCCATCCGTCGGAGTGCTCGCCAATATCGGCTGGTTGAACGATCTCTTCCCCGTGATCAAGGAACCCGGACTCCTGAACGACAAGGGAACTGCGCTCACCTCCGTCGCAATCTCGTCGATCTGGGCGAACCTCGGCTTCACCTTCATCGTCATCACCGCCGGGCTGCAAGGCATCCCGCGCGAGTTACAAGAGAGCGCATTCGTCGATGGTGCGGGTGGTTGGCGACGATTCACCAACGTCACCCTCCCCCTTCTCAGTCCGACCTTGCTCTTCACCACGGTCGTGCTCACGTCCCGCGCCTTCCAGGCCTACGGAGAAATCGATCTCCTCACGAATGGTGGGCCGGTACCCCAGCAGTCGACCACCACGGTGACCTACCTCATCTACGGCAGCGGATCGATCATCAAGAGCAACGAAGGTTTGAAGGCTGCGGTCGCGGTGTTGTTGTTCGTGATCCTGCTCGGCCTGTCGGCGCTTCAGTTCCGCGGACTCGGGCGGAGGGTGCACTATGGCTCTTGACACCACCCCGAAGGGTTGGCGCACCTGGGTGCGTTACGGGTTGCTCGCGTCGATGGCGATCATCATCCTGTTTCCGATCTACACGACGGTGATCGCGTCGCTGAAGCCCGGCAACCGCGTGCTTCGCAATCCGTTGGTTCCGGATTCGTTCACGCTCGACGTACTGCGCAACGCATGGACCCAGGGTCGCCTCGGTCGTTATCTCTGGAACTCGGCCGTCGTCGCCGTGATCGTCACCTCGGTGCAGCTGATCACTTCGATCATGTCGGCTTACGCCTTCTCGTTCCTGCGATTCCCGTTGAAGCGATTCTTCTTCGCGATCTTCATGGCCACCTTGCTCGTTCCCTTCGAAGTGACCCTTCTCGTGAATCGTCGCACGGTCGACTCCCTCGGCTGGCTCAACACCTACCAAGGCCTCGCGGTTCCATTCCTCGCCACCGCGTTCGGCACGTTCCTGCTGCGTCAGGTGTTCATGCAGATCCCGAAGGATCTCAACGAAGCGGCGGCGATGGATGGCATCGGTCATTGGGGATTCATGCGCGAGGTGGCCGTGCCCTTGGTGCGCCCAACTCTCGGAGCGCTCGGATTGTTCTCGTTCCTCGCCAGCTGGAACCAGTATCTGTGGCCGAGCATGATCACCACCGAGGACGACATGAACACCATCCAGTCGGGCCTCAGGCTTTTGCGGTCGTCCGATCTCGACAAGCCGAACCTCATCATGGCGGGCACGATCATCGCGGCGATCCCCATACTTGTGGTGTTGGTCGTCTTCCAGCGACAATTGGTTCGCGGTCTCACCGCCGGAGCAGTGAAAGGTTGACATGAACATCCTCCCGAGAAAGTCCCGTCGCGCCCTCGCCGGCCTTACCGTCGTCGCACTCGCCTTAGCGGCGTGCGGCGGAAGTGGCGATTCGATCGTCGACAGCGGTGGCACCGAACCGTCGACGACTCCCGGCGACTCGACCGCGGCCCCGAGCACAAGTGCGGCTCCGCTCGATTCGCTTCCTCCTTGTGACCCCTCCGCGCTCAGCAACGCCGATGGCACCGTCGAACTCACCTTCTGGCACGGAATGAACGGCGAACTCGAGAAGTCGCTCGTCGCCCTCACCGATGAATACAACGCCTCGCAGTCGTTGGTGAAGGTGAGCCTCGAAAACCAAGGCGGGTACGAGCAGACACTCGACAAGTACCTCGCCTCAGGCTCGGGCAGTTTGCCCGACATCGTGCAGGCCCCCGAATACGCGGTGCAGGTCATGAACGACACCGAATCGAACGTTCCGGTCGGCGCCTGCATCGAGGCCGAGCAATACGACACGTCCGACTTCCAGCCGAAGGCGTTGCGTCAGTACTTCACCGAGGGCGTTCAGTGGGCCATGCCGTTCAACGTGAGCGACCCGGTTCTCTACTACAACAAGAAGGTCTTCGAAGCGGCCGGCCTCGATCCCGAAACGCCTCCGGCATCACTCGAGGAACTGCGCACCATGTCGCAGACCATCGTCGACAGCGGAGCCGCGGCGTTCGGTCTGGCACTCGACACCGGTGCCGACAGCGGTGGTGGTTGGTTCCTCGAGCAATGGTTCGCCAAAATCGGCGAGCTCTACAGCGACAACGACAACGGTCGAATCGCTCCGAGCACGAAGGTGTTGTTCGACGGTCCGACCGGTGTCGAACTGCTCACCGCGATCCAATCTTTGGTCGACGATGATCTCGCGTACAACGTGGGCGACAACGCCAGTGGGCAGGACGCTCTCTTGAAGTTGGCCGACCCCGAGAAGCCGGCGGCGATGACGATCGCCACTTCGGCCGCGCTCGGCACGGTGCTGTCGGTCGTCGCTGGCGGCACGATCCCCGGAGTCACGGTCAACGACATTGGCGTCGGGCCGATGCCCGGTCCGAACGGCGCCCCCGGTGCGATCGTCGGCGGTGCATCGCTGTGGATCGTCGACAACGATGATCCGGTGAAGACGGCCGCGACATGGGATTACATCAAGTTCCTCGTCAGTGCCCAGACCCAGTCGAACTGGGCCTCGGCAACCGGATACGTGCCGGTGCGCAGCACGGCGCTCGATCTCGAACCAGTGAAGACCACCTACTCCGAGGATCCGCGCTTCCGCGTGGCTTACGACCAAGTGAGCGAGGCCGCCGATAGCCCGGCCGCGGTGGGGGCGATCCTCGGACCGCAACGCGAGATTCGCAACATCACCGCACAAGCGATCGCCACGATCCTGCAGGGTGGCGATGTCGCCGAAACGCTAGCGTCGGCCGCACAATCGGCGAACGCTCTGCTCGACGATTACAACGCGAGCAACGGCTGACCGATTCAGAGGTTGATCGCCGCTGAGATCTTGGTGAAGGCATTGCCGATCGCCTTGATCTCGGAGCGGCTAAGGCGGTCGATCATCAAGCGACGCACGCTCGCGAGGTGAATCGGCGCGACCTTGCGCAGCAAGTTCCATCCCTTCGTGGTCAGTTCGGCGTGAGCCACGCGGCGATCGGTGTCGTCCTGCACCCGCGCGACCCACGCGTTGGACAGCACGCCCTCCATCCGACGGGTGAGACCGCTCCGCGAGAGTCGCAACTGATCGGCGAGGTCGCACATGCGCAAGCGACGGTCGGGGGCCTCGGAGATTATGGCGAGTAGCTGGTAATCCCCCATCGTCAGGCCGAAGGGTCGTACATCGTCCTCGAGGGCTTTCATGAGGTCGACCGACGTGGTGATGTACGACCGCCACGCGCGCATCTCGTCATTATCGAGCCATTTCGGCACTGCCACGCGACCAATCTACCCGACCAGAAGGAAATAGTTGCGACCGCAATTATCTTTCCGTATAATTGTGATCGCAATCAAATCGGCACCACCCCCGGGGCCGACTTCAGCAAGGAGACAATATGGAAATCGTGTTCCTCATCGGGCGGATCCTCTTCGCCTTCATGTTCGTGATGTCGGGACTGAACCACCTGACCAAGGCCGATCACATGGTCGGCTACGCGCAGTTCAAGGGCGTTCCCTCCCCCAAGCTCGCGGTGCAGGGCTCGGGCGTGGTGCTGCTTCTCGGCGGCTTGTCGGTGATCCTCGGCGTGTGGGCCGATCTCGGAGCGATCGTTCTCGCGGCGTTGCTCATCGTGATGGCGGTCAAGATGCACAACTTCTGGACCATCGAAGATCCGCAGGCCAAGCAAGCCGACATGATCGGCTTCATGAAGAACATCTCGATGGCCGGTGGCGCGATCTTCATGTTCGCTCTGATGGGAATCGACGGCGCTCCGTACGGACCGGCGATCACCGAGAGCCTCTTCAACTTCAACTACTGATCGAACCCGCGTCGTCACAGGCGCATGCGACCCCCGTTGGTGCCCGACCCCCCGGTGCACCGATGGGGGTCGTTGCGTTCTCAGGCCGGCGACATGCCACGCAAAGTCGATTGTCGCGACTGTTGCTCGATGAACCACTCGTACGTGGATCGGATGCCGCGATCGAGGTCGTACGACGGAGACCATCCGAGATCGTT
>JBJTIO010000128.1:0-33525 GCA_046095045.1 Actinomycetota bacterium | reverse complement strand
GGTCCCGATCAGGTTGATCGCGATCACCTTCTTGTAGGCGTCGATGTTGGCCGCCGACTCGTACGAACCATCACGACCCACGGTGCGCTGCGCCCAGCCGATACCGGCCGCACCGCTCGCGAGAACGATCGCGGTGTCGCTCGTCGAGGTGTCGGTGGCGACCGAAACGCAGTTGAAAGTGCGGTCGATCACGCGTCGCCACACCGCGTCGAGACGGACACCGTCGATCGCGGCATCGGTGAAAACGAGCGTGATGAGCGTTGCCATGTTCGGCTCGATCATGCCCACGCCCTTGGCGACGCCGACCACTCGCGCCGACGAGCCGGCGACGGTCGCCTCGGCCGACTTGGGAACCGTGTCGGTGGTCATGATGCCGCGGGCCACGTCGTCGACCGACGAACCGGGAAGAGTCGCCGGCAACGCCGCGAGTCCGGCGCGAACGCGTTCGATCGGATACTGACGGCCGATGACGCCGGTGGAGGCGATCAACACGTCGTGCGGATCGCAACCCAATCGTTCGGCCACGCCCTTCACGACTTCGAGTGCGTTCCGCAGGCCTTGCTCTCCGGTGGCGACGTTGGCGTTCTTCGAGATCACGACGACGGCGCGCGCTCGTTGATCGGCGAGGTGCTTGCGCGACACCGTCACGCTCGGTCCGGCGAAGCGACTGCGGGTGAACACCCCGGCGGCGGCCACCACGCTGTCGGCGGCCACGACCGTGAAATCGTCGGAGGAATCCTTGATGCCGATGTTCGTGACGTACGACGAGAAACCGGCGGGCAGTGCGACCATGCGAAGAAACTACCGATTCAGTTCTTGTGCAGGGCGGCGTTCAGCCCACCCCAACTGCCCGAACGCGGCACCGCTTCGACCGCACCGCTGACGCTGTTGCGTCGGAACAACAGTCCGCTCGCCCCCGACAATTCGCGACCCTTCACGACGTTGCCGTCGGGCAAGGTCACGAGAGTGCCACCCGTGACGTACAGGCCGGCTTCGACGATGCATTCGTCGCCGAGGCTGATGCCGATGCCGCTGTTGGCACCGAGCAGACAGCGCTCTCCGATGCTGACGACTTCCTTGCCGCCGCCCGACAGGGTGCCCATGATCGACGCGCCCCCGCCGATGTCGCTGCCGTCACCCACCACCACGCCGGCCGAGATGCGACCCTCGACCATCGATGCTCCGAGCGTGCCGGCGTTGAAATTGCAGAAGCCCTCGTGCATCACCGTGGTACCCGGCGACAGATGCGCACCAAGACGCACGCGGTCGGCGTCGGCGATGCGCACACCGCTCGGCACCACGTAGTCGGTCATGCGCGGGAACTTGTCGAGTCCGTGCACGGTGAGAACGCGGCCGCTGTTGCGCTCCTGCCATCGCACCTCGTCGACGCGATCGGGGAGCACGGGACCGAGGTTGGTCCAGGCGACGTTCGTGAGCAGACCGAAGGCGCCATCGAGGTTCAGAGTGCGGGGCTTGGCGAGTCGGTGCGACAACAAATGCAGACGCAGATACACGTCGACGGCGTCGGCAGGAGCGACGTCGGTGTCGATCACGATGGTCTCGGAGGTGACCGACACCGCGCGTAGAGCGTGCACCTGTCGTTCGGACGGGCGTGCGTTGGCTGGTGCTGAATCGCCCCAACCGAGCGTGTGGAACCAGGCGTCGAGGACGGTGCCGTCGGATGCGGTGCCGTCGGCGACGCGGGTGACGAGAGCGTGTCCCCAGGCTGCAGGCATGTGTGGGCTCCTTCGTGAGACGGGTCAGAAAACTTCGGGACGCAAGGTGGGGAAGAGGATGACTTCCTTGATGCTCGACACACCGGCGAGGAGCATCGCGACACGATCCATGCCGATGCCGAGTCCGCCCGTCGGTGGCAGACCGAATTCGAGTGCGCGCAGATAATCCTCGTCGACCGTGCCGCGTTCGGCGTCGCCGGCTTCCTTGGCTGCTTGCTCTTCTTCGAAGCGCGCTCGCTGTTGGATCGGGTCGTTCAATTCGGAGTAGCCATTGGCGAGTTCGCGCGCACCGACGAACAACTCGAAGCGCTCGGTGAGGAACGGGTCGTTGCGATCGGTGCGGGCCAAGGGCGAGATCTCGACCGGATGGCCGGTGACGAACGTCGGATGCACCAAACTTGACTCGGCAACCGATTCGAAGATCTCCTCGATCAACTTGCCCGGGCCCCAGTGCGTGTCGTGGCGAACGCCGTTGTCGTCGGCGACCTTGCGCAAGTGCTCGATCGACTGCGACGGGTGCACCGCGACGCCGGTCTTTTCCTCGATGAGATCGATCATGCGCGCGCGTCGCCACGGCTCGGCGAGGTCGACCTCGTGCAGGTTGCCCTCGGTGTCGGGGATGTTCACGACCGTGGTGCCAATCGAGTCGCGTGCGGCCTGAACAATGAGTTCCTCGGCGATGGCCATCACTTCGCTGTAGTCGCCGAAGGCTTGGTAGAGCTCCATCATCGTGAACTCGGGATTGTGGCGGGTGCTGATGCCTTCGTTGCGGAACACTCGTCCGATTTCGTAGACGCGTTCCATGCCGCCGACGATCAGTCGCTTCAGGTGCAATTCGAGCGCGATGCGCAGGTACAACTGCATGTCGAGCGAGTTGTGATGCGTGACGAAGGGTCGCGCGTGCGCTCCACCGGCCTCGACGTGGAGCACCGGTGTCTCGACTTCGATGAAACCCTTGCCGGCGAGAGTGCGGCGGAAGCTGCTGATCACCGCGTGACGCACCTCGAAGGCGCGACGCGCTTCGTCGTTGACGATGAGGTCGGTGTAGCGCTGTCGGAACCGAGTGTCGGTGTCGGTGAGTCCTCGCCACTTGTCGGGGAGCGGTCGAACCGCCTTCGACAGCAGTTGCAGACGTTCGACCTTCACCGAGAGTTCGCCCTTGCGGGTGGTCATGATCGTGCCGTCGACACCGACCCAATCGCCGAGGTCGAGCGCTCCGATGTCGGCGAACGCTTCGTCGCCGACGACTGCTTTCGAGACGAACAACTGCACCTCACCGTCACGGTCGCGCACCGTTGCGAACACGAGCTTGCCCTGTTCGCGCAACAGCATCACGCGACCAGCGATCGACACTCGGTTCTCGGTTTCGGTGCCGGCCTCGAGTCGACCCCAGGTGGCACGAACCTCACCGAGAGTGTGCGTGCGATCGAAGCGATACGGGTAGGGCTCGATGCCGCGAGCTCTGAGATCGTCGAGTCGAGCGAGGCGACGACCCTTCTCGACCGCGAGTCCGCTCCCGGATGATTCCGTCGATTCGGAGGGTTCGGTCGTGTCGTCGCTCACAGACACGAAACGGTAGTTCGTTTCGGGGTGGTCGGAAGAGTCAATAGTCACCGTTGTCGCGTGTCGGAACGACGATGTGACGAACCCTGTGCCCGGACGACGACCGGTAGCCTGACAGCCATGGCAGTGCGTTTTTTGATCATCGGTGGTGGCCCCGCGGGCAACACCGCCGCCACGTACGCGGCCCGACTCGGAGCCGAAGTGACGATGGTCGAACGCGATCTGGTCGGAGGAGCGGCGCATCTGCTCGACTGCATTCCGTCGAAGACGATGATCGCGACCGGTGGTGCGATGTCGTTCAGCCGCCGCCTTCAGGGCATGGGACTCGAGGAGGTGCAACCCGAGATCGATGTCGAGGCGTTGACCGAGCGCATCGAGGACATCAAGGAACACCTCTCAGGGAACACCACCAACCTGCTCACGAGCCAGGGCGTGCGCATTCTGCGGGGTTCGGCGCAGTTCACGTCGTCGACCACCGCCGAGGTGACGACCGCCGACGGCAAGAAGTCGACCGTCACTTTCGATGCCGCCCTCATCGCCACCGGTTCGCGCCCGCGCATTCCCGATTGGGTGCAGCCCGACGGCGAGCGCATCCTCACCACGCGCGACTGCTATCCGCCACGGGTGTTTCCGTCGAGCGTGTGCGTCGTCGGTTCGGGCGTCACGGGTGTCGAGTTCGTGCACATGTTCGAATCGTTCGGATCGAAGGTGACGCTCGTCGTGAGCCGCCAACAGGTGCTGCCCGGCAAGGATCCCGAAGTGGCGGCCGTGCTCGAGGACGATTTTTTGCGGCGAGGCGTGGCTCTGCTGAAGGGCGCACGAGCGCAGTCGATCGAACGCACCGCCGATGGTGTGGTCGTGAAGTGCGACGATGGTCGACAAGTGACGGCCAGTCACGCGGTGTTGGCGATCGGCTCGGTCCCCAACAGTGACGGACTCGACCTCGATGCCGCCGGTGTTCATGTCGACGGTGGGGGATACATCCCGATCAATCACCACTGCGTCACCAACGTCGAGCACATCTACGCCGCGGGCGACGTGAGCGGAAAGTTGCCGTTGTCGTCGGTCGCCTCGATGCAGGGCCGAAAGGTCGCCGAGCACGTGATGGGTCTGCACACGCGCGAACATCGGCACCTCGATTACGACAAGGCGGCCTCGGCGATCTTCACCGAACCGGAGATCGCCGACGTCGGTTTGGCCGAGGCCGAGGCATTCGCGTCGGGCCGCAAGATCCGTGTGACGAAAGTGCCGTTCTCGGCCACACCGAAGGCACTCATCAACAACGATTCGCGCGGTTTCGTGAAGATCATCTCCGATCCGGCGACGGGCGTGGTGCTCGGCGGCTCGATCGTCGGGCGTCACGCGGCCGAGTTGATCAGCGTGATCGCTCTCGCCGTGACCGCGAATCTGAAAGTCACCGACATCGTCGAGAGTCTGCTGGTGCACCCGGCACTCTCCGAAGCACTCATGGAGGCCGCCGAATGAGCGACTACCCGCCCCCGCCCTCGTTGGATGTTCCGATGAGTTCCGATCAGTTGGCCGGTTTCGGTCAACGCGCGATCGCCCAAGTGCTCGACGCCTTGATCATCGGCGTGCCGCTCTTCATCCTCACGCTGTCTTTCGGTGGCGACCTCACCGATCAGGACAACTCGAACCTCGCGTGGTTGACGGTGCTGTGGCTCGGAGTGAGCCTGCTTTACAGCACCGCTTTCGTCGCCCTCAGTGGCGCGACCCCGGGCAAGCGGATCATGAAGTTGCGCGTGGTCAACCGCAGCGACGGTTCGCCGGTGAGTTGGACCTACGCCGCGGTGCGCGCGTTGATCCCGAGCGTTGCCGGACTCGTGCCGGTGATCGGGTTCGCGGTGAACATCGCGGTGTACGTGCGGGCGTTCTTCCACCCGTATCGCCAGGGTCTGCACGACGCGGCCGCCGGCACCATCGTCGTGCGCCGCTGACACGCGGCGTTTCACAGGGGGCGGTAGACCTCGTCGTGCGGAAACGGTCGTGGCTGGGCGTACGGATCGTCGTCGCGCACCGATCCCGCCGGCACGTCGTCGACGCGCACCCAATCGCTCACCACGACGCGACGTGAGATCGCCCACACCCCCGCGACCTTGGTCATGTCGTCGACGTAGCGAACTCCGGCGGTGATGTCGCGCAGAGGTTTGTCGGCCTGAGCGATGGTGCGGTGATAGGCGACGGCATAGGTCTCGACCCGAGCGCGATCGTCGTGCAACTCGATCAGGATGTTGGCCATGGTGTGCGAGGTCACCGACCATCGTGCGAGTTGACTCTCGAGCCACGGAATGAAGCCGTCGATGCCACCCGAGTACGCGCCGTGATCGTCGGTCGCGTCACGGTGATAGCAACCCCGCACGAGAGCGAAGTCGCGCCGATCGACTCCGCGCGCGTAGCGGTACACGACATCGCGAATCTGCTCGCGCGCCAGCAGATCGTCGAGCGTCATGGTCGTACTCGGTTCGCGAGAGTGGCGAAAACCGCGACTTTGCGCACCGAGAACGCGCCTAGGCGATGACGACGACGATGTCGCCCGAGCCCACGGTGTCGCCGGCCTTGACCTTCACCTCGGTCACCTTGCCGCTCTTCTCGGCGAGGATCTGGTTCTCCATCTTCATCGCTTCGAGCACCACCACGGCCTGGCCGGCTTCGACCTCTTGGCCGACTTCGACGAGCACCTTCACGATCGTGCCTTGCATCGGCACCGCCACCGATCCGGATCCGGCGCCTCCACCGGCACCTCCACCTGCGGCACGCTTGGGCTTGCTCGCTTTGGTCGCACCGGCCGACGACACGACGGCGGTCTGCTCGGGCACCCACATCGCGACATCGAATCGCTTGCCGTTCACTTCGACGGTGGTGTTGCGACGCACCAACGGCTCGGCATCGTCACCGGCAGCCGGAGCAACCGGTGCGGCGATGCCCGACAGATCGAGCACTTCTTCGACCCACTTCGTCGAGTGCTTCATTTCGGCGAAATCCGAATGACGCAGGATCGCGAGGTCGGCCGGAATGGTGGTGGCCACGCCTTCGACAACCATTTCCTCGAGCGCGCGAATGGTGCGTGCGATCGCCGTCGGGCGATCCTTGCCCCACACGATCAACTTGCCCACGAGGTTGTCGTAGTACTGGCTGATCTCATCGCCGCTCTCGTATCCGGAGTCGAAACGAACACCGAAACCATCGGAGGGAACGAGCTTGGTGATCTTGCCGGGCGACGGCAGGAACTTGCCACCGGCCGGATTCTCGGCGTTGATGCGGATCTCGATGCCGTGCCCATTGCGACGCGCTGCGACCTGCTTCTGCGTCATCGGCAACTTCTCGCCACCAGCGACGCGAATCTGCCATTCGACGAGATCGATGCCGGTGATGACTTCGCTCACCGGGTGCTCGACCTGCAGACGAGTGTTCATTTCGAGGAAGAAGAAATCGCCGTCCTGATAGATGAATTCGACCGTTCCGGCGTTGAAGTAGCCCACGGCACGCGCGGCCTTGATGGCGGCTTCGCCCATGGCCTCTTCAATGCCGTCGCCCATCGCGATGGCCGGAGCTTCTTCGACCAGTTTCTGGTGACGACGCTGTGCCGAGCAGTCGCGTGTGCTGACCCACACATAGTTGCCGTGTTGGTCGCCGACGATCTGCACTTCGACGTGGCGGGGCCACGTGAGGTACTTCTCGACGTAGATCTCGTCGCGACCGAAGAACGCCTTCGCTTCACGCTGAGCGCTGTCCATCGCGTCCTGTACTTCTTCGGCGGAGCGCACCACTTTCATGCCGCGTCCACCACCACCGAAGGCGGCCTTGATCGCAACGGGGAAACCGAACTTGTTGCCGAACTCGGTGATCTCCTTGGCGGTGGTCACGAATTCGGTGGTTCCCGGGACGATGGGGCAGTCGCCACGCAACGCGGCCTTGCGGCTCGACACCTTGTCGCCCATCTCGCGGATCGCGTCCGGCGGAGGTCCGATGAAGGCGACTCCCATCGCCGTGATCGCTTCGGCGAAGTCGGCGTTCTCACTGAAGAAGCCGTATCCCGGGTGCACACCGTCGGCGCCGCTCTTGCGGATGGCGTCGAGAATCGCCTCGGTGTTGAGGTAACTCTCGGCCGCGGTCTGCCCGCCGAGGGCGTACGCCTCGTCGGCGAGACGCACGTGCAACGCGTTGCGATCGAGTTCTGAGTACACCGCCACGGTGGCGATTCCCATCTCGCGAGCGGCGCGGATGACGCGCACGGCGATCTCTCCGCGGTTGGCAATCAGAATCTTCGTCAGTGGTTTGGTGGGCACAAGGGACAATGATGGTGGGATGAGCACCCCCAATGCCACCTTTGGGGAGGCCGACCTGCCCGGCGGCGCGCATCCGGACCCCGTTTTGCACGCGCCGCGAGTCGTGACCGGCGGTTGGAACGTGCGCTGGACGGTCTCGACCGGCAGCACGAACGACGACCTGTGGCGAGCCGGACGGGCCGGAGCCCCCGACCGACTGGTGCTCGTGGCCGACCATCAGGAGGCCGGAAAAGGTCGGCTCGACCGGCGCTGGGAGGCTCCGGCCGGAGCAAACCTGCTGGTCAGCGTCCTTTTTCGGGCCGCGGACCGGAATCCGCACGACCTGGTTCACGCCGTGGCGGTGGCGGCGGCCCGGGCTGTGCGGACTCTCACCAGCCACGAGGCGCGCCTGAAGTGGCCCAACGACGTGCTGGTCGACGATCGCAAACTGGCCGGAATTTTGGCCACCGCCGGCCCGCACGACGAAACAACGGGTCGATCGGCGTTCGTCGTGGTCGGAATGGGACTGAACGTCGGCTGGGCCCCCGACGGGGCGGCTCGACTCGGCGACGGTGTGTCGGTCGGGGATGTGCTCGCCGAATTCCTCACCGAACTCGACGCGTTGTCGCGCCTTGGGGTCGACGAACTGCATGCCCGCTATCGCTCGCTACTGGCCACGATCGGTCGTGAGGTGCGCGTCGAGTTGCCCGATGGGTCGACGGTGGAAGGTCGCGCGATCGACGTCGAGCTCGATGGTCGATTGGCGGTGCTCGACGCTTGCGGAGTGACGTATCGCTTTCACGTCGGCGACATCGTTCACTTGCGTTGAAGCGCGACGAGGTATGACCCACCGCGCGCGGGCGGAACGAATAGTTTCGATGCATGGCCAATGAGGAGCGGGCTCCACGACGTCGTCGACGTCGACCCATCGCTCCTCGCATCAACACCATTTCGGTGGCGGTGGTCTTCATCGTGCTCACGGCGATCGGTCTGCTGATTGCGACCAAACAACAAGAGAACAACGTCGAGCGTGTGGGCGAATTGAACGGAATGCTCGCTGACACGTCGGGTCCGTTCGTGAATTACCTGCTCGTTGGCAGCGACACGCGTGAGGGCGTCGACCCCAATAGCCCCGACTATTCGGGAATCGGTGATACGAACGACGCCGGCGGACAGCGCAGTGACACGATGATGATCCTGCACGTCGACAACGAACGAGGGACGGCCTCGTTGATGTCGATTCCCCGCGACCTGTGGGTCGACATTCCGGGTTACGGAAAGAATCGCATCAACACGGCGTTCCAGCATGGCGCCGATGTGTTGGTGACGACGGTTCAGCAGAGTCTTGGCGTACCTCTCAATCATTACGTCGAAGTGAACTTCACCTCGTTCAAATCGATCGTCGCCGCTCTCGGAGGTGTCGATCTCTGTTTCGAATTTCCGACCCGCGACCTGCATGTCGGTCTCAATGTGCCGAATGCCGGTTGCTACACACTTGACCCGATTCAGTCGCTTGCCTATGCGCGAAGTCGATATTTCGAGACATATCAGGATGGTGAATGGGTCGTCGATGGTCGCGCCGATCTCGGTCGAATCGGACGCCAGCAAGCATTCATTCAAGCTGCCATCAGTAAGGCGATCAGCCAGACCTCGGCCAATCCGATGCGCACGAGCGAACTTGCCAATGCCGCCGTCGCCGCGTTGCGTGTCGATCCGGGCACCAACCTCGTGGAGACCGCGGAGTATCTAAAGCCTCTCGCGGGCAACGGCGTGGTGCGCTATTCATTGCCGGTGATGCCCGAGACGATCGAGGGTAAGGATGTGCTCGTGCTCGGTGCTGAAGCCCCGAATTACCTCGGATACTTCGCCGGGGTCGTAGGGCCACCGGCCGAATGAGACGTCGTGATCCTCGTCCGTGACCGAGTCAAAACTGGCAGAATGGGGGAGTCGGCTCGGGTCGACCCCCTGCTCAGCGAGGAACTGACCACATGAAAGCCCTGATTCTGGCCGGCGGTGCCGGGACGAGACTGCGCCCGATCACTCACACGAGCGCCAAGCAACTGGTGCCAGTCGCGAACAAACCGATTCTTTTTTACGGCATCGAGGCCATGGTGTCGGCGGGCATCACCGAGATTGGTGTGATCGTTGGTGACACTCGCGCCGAGGTAATGGCGGCTCTCGGAGATGGTTCGCAGTTCGGTGCGCACATCACATTCATCCCGCAGGATCAGCCGCTCGGGCTCGCGCACTGCGTGCTGATCGCATCGGACTTCCTGGGTGACGACGACTTCGTGATGTATCTCGGCGACAACCTGCTCGAACAAGACCTGGCGGCGTTCGTGCGCGCATTCGAGACCGCGCGCAAGGGGAACGAGCCGCCCACCGCGCAGATTCTGCTCAAGCAGGTTCCCGACCCGCATCGATTCGGCATCGCCGAACTCGACACGTCGGGCAACGTGGTGCGTCTCATCGAGAAGCCGGCCGATCCGCCCACTGATCTGGCTCTTGACGGCGTGTACCTGTTCGACCGCACCATCTATGAAGCGGTGCGCGCGATCGCACCGTCGCCGCGCGGCGAACTCGAGATCACCGATGCCATCCAGTGGTTGGTCGATCAAGGACGGCGCGTGCGTTGCGAGTTGCTCACCGGTTGGTGGATCGACACCGGCAAACTCACGCCGCTGCTCGAAGCCAACCGTCTGCTGCTCGAGGTGATCGAGCCGCGCATCGAGGGTGACGTCGACGAAGCATCGAGCCTCGACGGACGAGTGGTGGTCGAAGCGGGTGCCGTGGTGCGCAACTCTTCGTTGCGCGGCCCATTGGTGATCGGTCGCGACGCGCGAATCACCGACAGTTTCATCGGGCCGTTCACCGCGATCGGCAACGGTTGCGAGGTGACCAACAGCGAGGTCGAGCACTCGGTGATCATGGAGCGGAGTCGCATTGTCGACATTCCGCGGCTCGAGGACAGCCTCATCGGCAAGGAAGCCGAAGTGACCCGGACCCAGAAGCGACCTCGAGCGTTGCGTCTCATGGTCGGCGACCATTGCCAGATCGACACGGAGTGACGACATGCCCAAAGTGACGGCGAGCGACAAGATCGATGGTGTGTGGGTCGTCGAACCAACCATTCATGGCGATCAGCGGGGCCTCTTCATCGAGACATATCGGCGCGAATGGTTCCCCAAAGGACGCGAGATGTTGCAGGGCAACCGCTCGAACAAACAAAAGGGCGCGCTGGTCGGTCTGCACTATCACATGCATCAAGCCGACTACTGGTACGCGCCCGTGGGCACGATTCGCGTGGTGCTTCACGATCTTCGTGAGGGTGGCCCGACTGATGGCGCGACGCAGATGCTCGAGATCAGCGGTGAGAACCACATGGGCGTTTACATTCCGCCGGGAGTCGCCCACGGATTCTCGGCGCTCACCGACGTTGTGATGACCTATCTCGTCGACGGTTACTACAACCCGGCCGACGAACTGGGTGTGGCGTGGAACGACCCGGTGATCGGAGCCGACTGGGGTGTCGCCGAGCCGATCATGAGCGAGCGTGATCGCACCAATCCGATGCGCGCCGATATTCCCGCGGGGCGCCGTCCTTATTGGCCGATGAGGACCTGACATGAAACTCTTCGTCACCGGCGCGGCCGGATTCATCGGATCGAACTACGTGCGCTGGTTGCTCGCGAACAGCGACGACCAGGTGACGATCTTCGACAAGCTCACCTACGCGGGCAATCTCGAGAGCATTCGCGACTTGATCGACGACAAGCGGTGTTGGTTCGTGCAGGGCGACATCTGTGACGCCGATGCCGTGCTGTCGGCCATGAAAGGCCACGACGCGGTGGTGCATTTCGCCGCCGAGAGTCACGTCGATCGTTCGATCGTCGACCCGTACGCGTTCGTGCGCACCAATGCCTACGGAACGAACGTGATGTGCGACGTGGCTCGCCAGTTGGGAGTGCAGCGTTTTCTGCACATCTCCACCGACGAGGTGTACGGAAGCATCGACGTCGGCTCGTTCGCCGAGACTGACATCCTCACTCCGCGATCGCCGTACTCGGCGTCGAAAGCGTCGAGCGATCTGATCGCCCTGTCGTACGTCACCACCTACGGCCTTCCGGTGGTCGTCACCCGGTGCTCGAACAATTTCGGTCCATATCAATTCCCCGAGAAATTGATCCCGCTCTTCACGACCAACCTGCTCGACGGCAAGAAGGTTCCGTTGTACGGCGACGGAGGAAACGTTCGCGACTGGATCCATGTCGAGGATCACAACATCGCCGCGCATCTTGTTCTGCAGAAGGGTGCCGTGGGCGAGGTGTACAACATCGGTGCTCACAACGAAATCACGAACCGAGAGATCACCTACCGCCTCATCGAGTTGTGCGGACGCGACGAGTCGTTCATCAATCCGGTCGCCGATCGCCTCGGTCACGATCGCCGTTACTCCGTGCACATCGACAAGGTCACCGCGCTCGGCTGGAAGATGGGCCGGTCCTTCGAGGAGTCGCTCGCCGAGACGGTCGAGTGGTACCGCAACAATCGAGCGTGGTGGGAGCCGCTGAAGGCCCGCGCCGGATTGTGACGAAGATGAAGATCCTCGTCACCGGAGCCAAGGGACAACTGGGCACCGAACTCATGCGAGTGTGCGCCGAAGCTGGTGACGAAGTCGTGGGCATCGACATCGACTCGGTCGACATCACCTCTCGCATCGCGGTGCACGAAGCACTTGCCGAGATTCGGCCCGATGCGATCATTCATGGTGCGGCATTCACCGCGGTCGATGCGTGCGAGAGTCAGCCCGATACCGCGATGCTCGTCAATGGCACGGCCGTCGAGTACATCGTCGAAGCCGCCGACGCGATCGGGGCGCACCTCGTACAAGTGAGCACCGATTACGTGTTCGACGGCACCAAGGTCGGCCCGTACGTCGAGTCCGACGCACCGAATCCGCGAAGCGTGTACGGATCGACCAAGTTGGCGGGAGAGCGCGCGGCTCTGACGTATCCGTCTGCCGCGGTTGCCCGCACGTCGTGGGTCTGCGGATTCCACGGCGGCAACATGGTGAAAACCGTGTTCAAATTGGCGCGCGAACGCGACACTTTGTCGTTCGTGACCGACCAAGTGGGGCACCCCACGTTCACGAGCGATTTGGCGCCGATGCTTCATCGTTTGGCCGTCGATCGGCGCACCGGGGTGTTCCACACCACCAATCAGGGTGCGGTGAGTTGGTGCGAGTTCGTGCGTGAGATCGTGCGACTTATGGGGCTGGATCCGGCGATGGTGCTCGGCATCACCACCGACCAGTTGCAGCCACCTCGTCCGGCGGCTCGTCCCGCCAACAGCGTGCTCGAGAATCGGGCGTGGCGCGAGGCGGGATACGCCCCGTCGCGCGACTTTCGCGAACCGCTCGCTGAACTACTGACCAAACTTTCGGAGGCGTCATGAGCGACAGTGGAAGCCCTTCCCCGAATCCAACGCCGGCCTCGGGTTCGTCGTCGGTCGGAGAAACTCGCGCCTATCGGCCCGGCGAAGTGAAGTCCGAAGGTGGGTCGGTCACGTCGAAGGTCGTCGTGACACTCGTGGTCGCTGTCGTGGTCGCGGTGGTGGTTGGAGCGGTCGTCGGAGGGATCCTGATCTTCCGTGCCGTGAAGGAAAAAGTCGACGAAGTGAAGACCGCCGTCGAGTCGGCGATCACTCATCCGGATTGCAACTTGTTGGTCGACGGTCAGCCGGTGCCGGCCGAGTTCGTGATCGCCGACTCGATCGATCTCAGTTGCGGAAGCGGCGTCGACATGCGTCTCGGCCTGGTCACGAGGTGTCTGTCGAGCGAGCGCCAGTACGCGACGAACACGCTCGGTTACGCCTTCCTCGACGAACGCATCTATCGCACCGGCATCCCCGGTCCTTGCTGAACTCGCCTCAGGCGAACGCGACCACGTCACCCACGCGAATTCGGCCGGGTTCGATGACGGTCGCATACACGCGACACGTCGCCTCGCCCGTGGCGAGGTCGCGGTCGTGGTGGATGCGCCCGAAGTTGCGATCGACGAACAGATGCGCCAACTGCTTGCACGGCACCGCGTACGACGAGACGTCGCACACGACCGTGCCGATGCGCAAACGCGTGCCGGGTCGCACCAACGACCAGTCGATTCCCGACAACGTGAGGTTCTCTCCGGCCGCCCCCGGATGCAGCGAGTGACCTTCTCCGTTCAGCTGCGCGATGACCTCGGCTGACCACAGACTGAGTGCCTGGAAAGGGCGACCGTGATGTTTGCGGGTCGCTTGCACGTCGCCGACGCAACCGGTGTGGTCGACCTCACAGGCGTCGATCGCCGTCTTCGGCACGCCACCGGATCCAACGTTGATGCTCGCCACGGTTCCGGGTGCGCCGTGCGGGATCGCGCCGGCGGCCCGTAAGGCGGGCGTCGCCGCCATGAGAACGTTCCACACCGGTTCCAACACCTTCGCGGGATCGTGTTCGCCTTCTGCGACCAGTGTCTGAAGTTGGCGACGGGCGTCGGCCAGGATCGACGGGCGTCCTTCCGACATCTGATCGATGATCGTGGTCGCCGCGGCGATCGTGTTGCGCGCGTCCTCGTTGGTGAAGCGATACGGACCGACCGCGAGCATGTCCACACCCTAGGCTTCGTGCATGGCCGCGTCGGAAGTCATCATGCACAATGGCGCACCGTTGCGACTCACCGAATGGACGAGTTGTGGCGGTTGTGCTGCCAAGTGGGGCAAGGATCTCCTGGCCGGTTTGGTCGATGAGTTGCCTCGGTCGATCGACCCAGCACTCATCGTTGGTCTCGCACCGTTCGACGATGCCGCCGTGTACCGCGTGAGCGACGACGTCGCATTGGTCAGCACGACCGACTTCTTCCCGCCACTCGTCGATGATGCGGCCGACTTCGGCGCCATCGCGGCGGCGAACGCGTGCAGTGACGTCTTCGCGATGGGTGGAAGGGTGGTGATGGCGATCAACGTGGCAGCCTTTCCCGAACACCTGCCCCGCGAAGCCATCGTCGCGATCTTCGATGCTGCCGCGGCGGTCGTCGCCGAAGCGGGAGGCACGATCGCGGGCGGTCACACCATTCGTAACCCCGAGCCGATCTTCGGTTTGGCCGTGCAAGGGGTCGTCCATCCCGATCGCGTGTTCACCAAAGGCGGAGCGCGCGTCGGTGACGTGCTGATTTTGTCGAAGCCTCTCGGAACGGGTGTGGTGCTCGCCGGGGGAGACGAGGCGCACAAGGCGGCCGCGATCAAGGGCATGCGAACGCTCAATCGTCGCGCGAGTGAGTTGTTGCGCGAGGTCGGCGGTGTGCGCGCGGTGACCGACGTGACCGGATACGCGCTCGCGGGCCACGGTTGGGAGATGGCCGAACGCGCCGCTGGACGATTCCGGATCGACACGAGTGCTCTGCCGTTGTATCCGGGCGCTCGCGATGCGGCGTCGCGCGGTGTGCGCACCGGAGGTGACGCGCGCAATCGAGCGGCTGTCGGGTCGCACGTGTCGATCGACGCCGGCGTCGATCCCGCGTTCGACATCATCGCTTTCGACCCGCAGACGTCGGGTGGTCTGTTGGCGGCCGTCGATCCATCGGTTGTGGCGACCCTCACCGCCTCGGGCTCTCCCTTCACGGTGATCGGCGAAGTGGTCGACGGCGCACCGGGCGTGCAGTTGATCTGATGGCCGCTCCCTCGCGCGATCTCGAACGCGCGTTGCGCGACGAGGGATTCAGGTGCGTGGTCGGCGTCGACGAAGTCGGCAAGGGTGCGTGGGCCGGACCTCTCGCGGTGGGCATGGCGGTGTTGCCACTCGACATCGACCTCGACGGAGTGCGCGATTCGAAGTCGATCAGCGAGAAGACGCGCGAGAGAATGTTCGACACGGTGGCGTCGTGGTGCACCTCGTGGTCGGTCGGTTTCGCATCGGCGCTCGAATGCGACGAACTCGGAATGGCGGCGGCGCAACGACGCGCGACCGAGCGAGCTCTGGCGTCACTCGACGTGCGCCCGGATGCGGCGGTGGTCGACGGCAGTTGGGACTTCGTGACCCCGTTGGTTCCCCGTGTGGAGATGCGCGTGAAAGGCGACGCGTCGGTTCTGTCGATCGCGGCCGCGTCAATATTGGCCAAGGTGACGCGCGATCGGGTGATGCGCGATCTGGCTCAGCACTATCCGGCGTACAGCCTCGACACGAACAAGGGATACCCGTGTCATTGGCACCGCACCGCTCTGCAGGGGTACGGCCCGTCGGCAATTCACCGACGGACGTGGGCGTTCATGGACAACTTCGTGCCATATACCGGAACGCCGCGGGTCGATCGCAGCGCCCCGCCGACGCTGTTCTGATCACTTCTTCAGTTCGTTGAACGGGCTCTTGCTGTCGATGCCCGGATCCTTGGGCAGACCGAGGACGCGCTCGCCCACGATGTTGCGCATCACCTCGTCCGAACCACCGGCGATGCGTCCGCCGGGGGTGCCGAGGATGAGTTGGTTCCAGGCGTACGTTCCCCATTCACCGCTGTCGGCGATCAACTTGGGTCCGAGCACCATCGACAAGAAGTTGCCGAGACGAATCATGTTGTTGGTGCCGGCGAGTTTGGCCATGCTCATTTCGGGTCCGGGCATCTGGCCCGACTTGATCTTGTCGAGCGCGCGCTGGTTGTTGTAGCCCGAGACCGTGTTGTGAATGATGATCTTGGCGAGTTCGTCGCGCACCACCGGGTCCTTGTCGAGCCCGTAGTACTTCACCATTTCGATGACGCGCGTGAAGAAACCGCCGCCACCGCCACCGCCACCAGCTCCGATCGCGGCACGCTCGTTCATGAGCGTGGTGAGCGCGACGTTCCATCCGTTGTTCACGTCACCGAGACGGTGATCGTCGCGCACGCGCACCTCGGTGAAGAACACCTCGTTGAAGCTCGCGCCACCGGTCATCTGACGCAACGGTCGGATCTCGACGCCGGGTGCGTGCATGTCGACGATGAATCCGGTGAGGCCCTTGTGCTTGGGCAGGCCCGGATCGGTGCGCGCGATGATCTCGCCGATGTGGCTGTAATGCGCGCCACTGGTCCAGACCTTCTGACCGGTGATGACCCACTCGTCGCCATCGCGCTCGGCCTTGGTCGACAATCCGGCGAGGTCGCTGCCCGCGCCCGGCTCGCTGAACAACTGACATCCGACGATGTCGCCGCGATACATCTTGCGCAAGTACGAGTCGCGCGCCGAATCGGAACCGTGCGCGAGGATCGTCGGAGCGACCATGCCGAGACCGATCGTGAAACAACTCTGGTTCGGGATCTCGAATTTCGATTCGAGATTGTCGTACGCCCGTTGGTACGCGCCCGGGAGCGCACGTCCGCCGTACGCCTCGGGTCCGGTGATGTAGCCGAAGCCAGCGTCGAACTTCTTCTGTCGCCAGGCACACGCACGATCGACGTCGAGTTGCTCCTTGGAGCGCTCCTTCTCCTCGAACATCGCCACCTTGTCGGAGCCTTCACCCCACACGAACTTCTTCTAGGCTTCCTTGCGGGGCGCGTTCGCCTCGAGGAAGGCGAGGGCTTCGGATTGGAACTGTTCGAGGGTGGGTTGCGACACGATGACCTCCTGAGCGACAGGCGAACCGTACCCGACCCCGATCGGACGCGGACAGGCGAACCGTTGTGGCATCGTGCACGACGTGCCCGGATCGTGCCATGCCTACTGCGAACACGGGCCCTCGCGAACGGGGCTACTAGGGTTGCCCGCATGGGTCAGCCAGTGGTCGTCGTCGAAAAGCCGAGCCGTCGCCCCGGAATCGTCCGGTTCGAGGCCAACCGCAGCCTGACGGGCATGGGCCACGAGCGGTACGTCGCCGACGATCAATCAGGTGCGTTCGCTCGGGCCAACACCCCGGGCGCCGAACTCGCTCGGCGACTGTTCGCCACGCAGCGAGTGGCTGGCGTGCACCTGTATCAGAACGTGATCACGGTCGACCTGAACAAGGGTTTCGACTCGAGCGGGCTCCACGACATCGTCCGTGACCTGTACCAGTACTGGAAGCCGGGGATGACACCGCCGGCATTCGAGGATCTGGTGCCCGACGAGGCCCCCGTGGCGTCATCCGATACACCCGCCGGTGGTCCGGTGATCGACAGTCGGGTGCCCGCGCACCTGATCGAGCGCAGTCGCGCCGCACGAGCCAAATGGGAAGCCAACAAGGGCTGACCCGTTCTCCGAAGCACTAGGGCCCAAAGTCACTTTTCGGCGTTTCGACGAGCAAAAAAGTCACGGAAATCCAGCGTTTTTTCTCGTCGCACAGTCACGCACGAGTTGGCGGTGAGTCTTAGCCTGCGCCCGTGGACAACGACAATTTCTCCATCGACGACGGGGTGCGCTCCGCCGATGACGAGTTGTTGAGTGTCGAGGAGGCCGCCTCGATTCTCGAGGTCCACTACATGACCGCCTATCGCTACGTGAAGCGTCGTTCGCTCGAAGCGACACAAGTCAATGGTCAGTGGCAGATCCGACGCACCGATCTCGACGATTTCGTGCGTCGCCGCGAGGAGCGTCACCTCAAGGCAGTCGACAGTCGCGATGCTCGTCGCACGGCCGACTACCACTCGGCATTGCGCGAGTGTCTGATCGAGTCCGATGGCAAGGCCGCGTTCGAAGTGTTGCAGTCGGCGATCGATGCCGGCGCCGACATGGAAGAGGTGTACCTCGACATCCTTGGTCCGGTGTTGGCCGGCATCGGCGAGAGCTGGGCGCGCGGAGAGATCGACATCTCGGTCGAACACCGTGCGACCGCAGTTGCCACGCGTTTGGTGGGTCAATTGAGCCCGCGCTGCGTGCGTCGCGGTCGTCGTCGGGGCAACGTTCTCATCGGTGGACCGGCGGGTGAACGTCACTCGTTGGCTCTTGCGATGCTCGGTGATCTGTTGCGTCTGCATGGTTGGGACGTGTCCGACCTCGGAGCCGACACGCCGTCGAACTCGTTCGTTCATGCGGCGTCGAGCATCTCCAACCTGGTCGCGGTCGGCGTGAGCGTGACGGCCGACGAGTCCCTCGACAGCGCCGCCGAATTGCTGTCGATGTTGCGTCGGGCGATCGGTGACGACCTGCCGGTTCTGGTGGGTGGTTCGGCGATTCGCGACGTCGCTCACGCGCGTTCGCTCGGGGCCGATCATTTCGCCGAGGGCGCGCGCGGTTTCATCTCGTTCCTCGACGAGCAGAGCAACAAGCGGCGGCCATCGAGCGATGCCCCGAGTGCCAAGAAGAAGCCGTCGGGCGGTGCGGCGAAGCCGTCCAGCAAGAAAAAGCCTCCCTCCGCGGGCGACGCGCCGAACTGATCTCTGTCGGCAAGGTGAACTGATTTCAGTCGCCGAGGCGCGTTGACCCCAATCGCCAAGGCGGCCGGAAAACACCGAACACCTGTTCGCTATAGTCGCGGACATGAGCCTGCCCGTGGCCCGACGCACCGTCGACCTGTCCGCTTTGCGCGCCGGTATTCCCGCCGTCATGGCCCACGAGCGTTTGTTGCCACTGCACCCGGTGCTGGCCCCGTTGTTCGGGGTGTCGCCCGGCGATCCGGGTCTGGTGCGGGGCCACACAGTGGTCTGCTCGGGGTCGGCGGCCATGTCGTGCGCACTGGCTCTGATGGCGGCCCCCACGCAAGCCGGGTCGTGGGCCGGGGTCGTGGGGTTACCCGCGGTCGGCGTCAGTGCGGCGGCCGAACTCGGCGTGGTGTTGTCGCGCACCATCTTCGTGGCCGACGCCAGTGCAGAATCCACCGATCCGGCGGCGGTGCTGTCGGCGTTGGTCGACGGCGTCGAGGTGCTGTTGTTGTCGCGGCGTGTGGCCACCGGGGTGTCGGCCGGGGTGATGCGCAAGTTGCATTCCCGTTTGCAGAACCGTGGCGGGGTGCTGGTGTTGGTGGGCGATCCCGGTTCGGTCGACGTCGATCTGCGCCTCGAGGCCACCACGCGTGCATGGCACGGCGTGGGTGCCGGAAACGGTCATCTGCAACGACGCCATGTCGCGATCGAACTCGACGCACGGCGTCGCGGTCGTCCAGCGCGCGCCGACGTGTGGCTCCCCGATCAACGCGGCGAACTCAGTGCGTACGACGGCGCGCCCGATCAGCACGATGATGCGTCGCTCGACAACGTGCGACCGTTGCGTCGCACGGGATGACGACGATGTCTCCGCCTCGTTGTGCAGTGGTGCACACACCGGCGTGGCCGTTGGTCGCGGCGGTCTTGAACGGTGCCGTCGGACGCGGGCCGGTGTTCGATCCCGATCACGCTCTCGTCATGTTGCGATCCCAGCGCGTGCACTGCTGTTCGCCGACGGCGTGGAGCGACGGTGTGCGACCGGGCATGCGTCGTCGTCAGGCCCAAGGTGCGTGCCCGCACGCGGTGTTGGTCGATGACGATCCCGATCGTGACGCGCGATGCTTCGAACCCGTGGTGCGTTCGGTGGGCACGTTGGTGCCCTTGCTCGACGTCGAATCGCCCGGCTCGCTGTTGCTGGCCACGCGCGGCCCGTCGCGTTACGTGGGCGGCGATGCGGCATTGGCGACCCGTTTGACCGCGTTGGCTCAGAGCGGTCTGGCCGCGGCGGCACCCCTCGACCCGACACGTTTGTTGGCCACCGGCGGGGGACTCGGGGTGGGCATCGCCGATGGGCGCATCGCGGCCACACTCGCGGCTCGAGCGGCGATTCGTCGGGGCGAGTCGGTCGTGATCGATCCGGGTGCGGCAACCACCGCGGCATTTCTCGCTCCGCATCCGATCTCGGCCTTGGCCGAAGTCGGTGGTTGCGATGTCGCGCTCGTCGATCTCTTGCAGCGACTCGGGTTGCGGCACTTCGGCGATGTGGCGGCGATGTCGGTGCACCATCTCGTCGATCGGTTCGGCGCGGTGGGCGACATCGTGCACCGATTGGTGAGCGGAACCGACGACACCGCGCCATCGGCCCTGCCACCGTCACCCGATCTGACCATCGCCCGATTGTTCGACGACCCGGTGGGGCAGTTCGACATGTTGGTGTTCGCCGCCAAGGCTCTCGTCGACGAGTTGTCGCGCTATCTCGTCGAGCGCGGACAGATCTGCACCCGATTACGGGTCGAAGCCGAGAGCGAGCACGGCGAAGTCTCGGTGCGCCAGTGGCATCGCGCCGAGGGCATGAACGACGTGGCCATGGTCGATCGCGTGCGTTGGCAACTCGACGGGTGGATTCATGGCGACGATCCACCCACGGCCGGCATCACCAAACTCGTGCTCGTCCCCCTCGAGGTTCGCTCCGACGCCGGCACCCAGGAAGGTTTCTGGGGCGGTCGCACGGCGGCCGACGACGCAGCGACACGAGCGATCGCTCGCGTGATGGGTCTGGTCGGACCCGCCGGCGTCACCGTGGCATCGTGGCGCGGCGGACGTGATCCACGCGAGCACTATCGCATGATCCCGGTCGCCGATATCGGGGCCGACGACGTGACGGTGCACGCGCGACCGACGTCGGTGGCACCCTGGCCCGGCGTCGTGCCGACGCCCTCGCCGGCTCTCGTGCATGGTCAACCGATCGCGGTGCACGTGCTCGACGCCGACGATCGCCCGGTGGTGGTCAGCGGTCGCGGTGTGGTGAGCGCAGCACCATCCAATTTGCGACGCAACGAACACGACGAGCCCGTCGAAGCGTGGGCCGGACCGTGGCCACTCGAGGAACGGTGGTGGGACACCCGAGCTCGTCGCGCGGCGCGATTCCAGTTGGTGGTGCGCACCGCCGGCGGACCTCGGGCCTATCTCGCCGAAGTGTCCGCCGGCCAGTGGTGGCTGGTGGCCGAGTACGCCTGATCAGGCGATGCGCGACTGCAGGCTGTGCGCGTCGAGCAAACGACTCGACGCCAGATCGTGTGCGGCCAGACGCAACAGATCGTCGGCCAAACGGAAACCGATGCCACGCACGGTGTGCATGAAGCGCACCTCGGGCTCGCGCTCGTTGAGCTTGCGACGCAGATTCGACAAGTGCACGTCGACGACGTGCGTGTCGCCCACCCAATGCGGACCCCACACGCTCTCGAGCAACTGCGTGCGGCTGCACACTTCGAGCGGCTTCAGGCACAACTGCGAGAAGAGATCGAACTCGAGGCGCGTGGCGGTGATCGTATGGCGGTTGACCTTGATCTCGCGACGGGCCAGATCGACCATGAGCGGACCGAAGTACAACACCTGCGCGTCGAGGGCGGCGGCCACGCCACTCTTCGGACGCGGACGGCGCATCATGGCCTGGCATCGCTGCACCACTTCGTCGGTGCTCGTGTCGGTCGACACTGCGTCGTCGGCACCATTGCGCAACACCGTCACGCGCTGATCGTCGGAGTTGGCGCCGAAGATCACGAGATAGATCTCGGGGCAACGACGGATCTGCGCGAGTTGATGATTGAAGTTCGGGTACGCATCGCGCGCATCGGCGATGACGAGGTCGGGTTCGAACGCGCGCAACAGCGCTTCGGCTGATGCCGGATCGTTGGTGCTACGGACCAAGTACCCCTGCATCTGCAGTGCGGCTTCGACCGATCGTCGGTCGGAGTTGTGGACGAGCGTCACCAATGCCCGGGGCATGGCGTCGGTCTCGGGATGAGCGGATCGGTCGTCGGTGTCCCGACGTGACTGATCGGCTCTCGCCGCGAAGTTCGTCTCGATGAGTGTCATGACAGTTGCCGTCCTTTTCGGTCATCGGTGCTCACCTCTTGAGCACCTCGTTGTCACCTGTCCTGAGTTCTTGCAAGACGACACGTCGCACTTTTCTCGAAGGTTTGTCGCGGGATCATGAAATCTCCTCGTGACGTGGGATGACGCGGGCGCTCGTCGGGGTCGGGCTCGGCGAAATCGGGGTCGGCACGACCGTCGACCGGTGGTTGACTAGGGGTCGTGACCTCGTCATCCTCCCCCGAACCAGTGCAACCCGAGACCCTGAGCGTGCGCGCCGGGCGCCCCGAGGGGCAGGCCTCGATGGCGCCGGTGCTCTGGGCGTCGACCACCTACGACATGGGGTCGCTCGAAGAAGGGCGCCAGATGGCCCATTCGACCCGAGCCAAGAAGTTCTACAGCCGCCATGGCAACCCGACCGTGAACGCCTTCGAGAGTGCCGTGGCCGAACTCGAGGGGGCCGAGGCGGCGCGGGCCTACGCCTCGGGCATGGGCGCGATCGCCGGGGTGATCCTGGGGCTGTGCTCCAAGGGCGATCACATCGTGGCGCAGAAGCAGTTGTACGGCGGAACCATGCAGTTGCTCGCCGGTGTGTGCCCGCGGTTCGGTATCGACGTCACGTTCGTCGATGGCACGAGGCTGGGCGCGTTCGCCGATGCGGTGATTCCGGGTCGCACGATGCTGGTGTTCGCCGAGACGCCGGCGAATCCGTTGCTCGATCTGGTCGACCTCGACGATCTCGGTGCGATCAAAGGTCCGATCACCGTGGTCGATGCCACCTTGGCCACGCCGCTCGGTGTGCGACCGCTCGATCACGGTGTGAATCTGGTGTTGCATTCGGCGACCAAGGCGATGGCCGGTCACAACGACGCCACGTTGGGTGTGGTCGCCGGCGAGCGCGATCTGATCGATGCGTTGTGGGGTTTCGCGGTGTTGCAAGGCGCGTGCGCGTCACCGTTCGATTCGTTGAACGCCATTCGTGGTTTGCGCACGTTGGGTCCACGGCTGCGTCAGCAAGGAGCGACCGCGGTCGCGGTGGGTCGCGCACTCGAAGCCCACGCGGCGGTGAATTGGGTGCGTCACCCCGGACTCGAGTCGCATCCGCAACACGAGTTGGGTCGACGCCAGTACCGCATGCACGGCGGCGTGCTGTCGTTCGATCTGGTCGGCGGCCTCGACGCCGGCGCCAACTTCGTGAAGTCGGTGCAGTTGTGCCGACCGGCCACGTCGATGGGCGGACCCGAGTCGCTCGTGACGCATCCGGCCTCGACCACGCACGCGGGCATGACACCCGAGGAGTTGGCCGAGAGCGGCATCACCCCGGGCACGGTGCGCATGAGCTGCGGGCTCGAGCACACCGACGACGTGGTGGCCGACGTTCTGCGCGCCCTCTGATCGGCGTTCTCGGTAGGGCAAAGTCGCGAAAATCGCCACTTTCGAGACCGAGAACGGATACGAACATATGTTCGCTAGAGTGGACCAGTGGCGTATTCGTGGGGGATGCAAGGGCCCAAGACCTGGACCGAACTCGAGGCACGGCTCTCCGATCGCGCTCGTGGAACGGGCGACGGACGCGGTCGTGACGGCCGGGCCCCCGGTGCGACAACGATCAATGCCGGCGGCGACGGGCCCGCGTTCGGACGACGCCGGCAGCCCTATGAGCCCATCGACACGGGCACACCAACCACCGGCACGCCGCGACCGGTGGTGCCGTACGCCGAACTGCACTGCCACTCGAATTTCTCGTTCCTGTCGGGGGCATCGCATCCCGAGGAACTGGTCGAAGAGGCGCAACGCCTCGGCTTGTCGGCCGTCGCGATCACCGATCACAACGGCCTCTACGGCGTCGTGCGTTTCGCCGAGGCCGCACGGGCGGTGGGGTTGCCCACGGTGTTCGGCAGTGACATCACCGTGCACGATCATCACGGATCGGGCCAACTGGTGGTGTTGGCCGACGGACCGCACGGGTACGCGCATCTGTCGCACGCGCTGAGCCTGGCTCAACTCGCCGGTTCGAAGACCGAACCCCGTTGCACGTTGCCGTTGCTCGCCGAGAACGCTCACGACACGTGGTGGGTGCTCACGGGTGATCATCGCGGAACGGTGGTGCGCGCGCTCACCGAGCACGGTCCGAACGCCGCGTTGCGCGAGTTGCAACGACTGATCGATGCGTTCGGTCGTCATCGCGTGCTCGTCGAGTTGTGGGATCACGGTGAGCCACTCGACAGTGCGCGCAACGACGCACTCGTCGAGTTGGCGGCGCGCGCCGATCTGCGATGCGTCGCGAGCAACAGCGTTCACTACGCGACACCGTCGCAACGACGCCTCGCCACCGCGATGGCCGCCGTGAGCAAGCGGTGCAGTCTCGACCAGATCGATCCGTGGTTGCCGGCCGCGGCCACGGCGCATCTGCGCAGTGGTGCCGAACAACTGCGTCGTTTCGCTCGGTATCCGGGCGTGATCGAGGTCGCCGCCGAAGTGGGCGCGGCGGCGGCCTTCGATCTGTCGTTGGTGGCCCCCAAACTGCCGCCGTATCCGTGTCCCGACGGGCTCGACGAGATGCAGTTCCTGCGTCGTCTCACCGAGGAGGGCGCCACGCGTCGATACGGCGAACGTCCCCGTGACGGTGAGGACCTCAGTCTGCGGGCCCGCGCCTGGAACACGATCGATCACGAACTGCAGGTGATCGAGACCCTCGGGTTCGCCGGTTACTTCCTCGTCGTCTGGGACATCGTGCAGTTCTGCGAGCGCGTCGACATCTACTGCCAAGGCCGGGGTAGTGCGGCCAACAGTGCGGTGTGTTATTCGCTCGGCATCACCAAGGCCGACGCCGTGTCGCTCGGATTGTTGTTCGAACGTTTCTTGTCACCCGAACGCGACGGACCGCCCGACATCGACATCGACATCGAGAGCGGGCGGCGCGAGGAAGTGATCCAGTACGTGTATCGCCGCTACGGGCGTCATCACACGGCGCAGGTGGCCAACGTCATCACGTATCGCGCGCGTTCGGCGGTGCGCGACATGGCTCGCGCGCTCGGTTACGCCCCCGGCCAACAAGACGCGTGGGCCAAGCAGATGGACATGTGGGGGCGCATCGACGCCGTCGCCCCGCAATCCGGACCCGATGGTCGACCCGAGCACGACATTCCGCCGTTGGTGCTCGAGATGGCCATGGAGATCGAGGATGCTCCGCGACACCTCGGCATTCATTCCGGCGGCATGGTCATCTGCGATCGCCCCGTGATCGAGGTGTGTCCGGTCGAGTGGGGTCGCATGCGCGATCGCAGCGTTCTGCAATGGGACAAGGACGATTGCGCCGCCGCTGGCTTGGTGAAGTTCGATCTGCTCGGCCTCGGCATGCTGTCGGCCCTGCACGGCGCGGTCGATCTCGTGCGCGAACACAAAGGTGTCGAGATCGATCTGGCGACTTTGCCCCAGGACGACGACGTGTACGCGATGTTGTGTCGCGCCGACACCGTGGGCGTGTTTCAGATCGAGTCGCGCGCGCAGATGGCCACGTTGCCGCGCCTCAAGCCGCGGCGCTTCTACGACTTGGTGGTCGAGGTCGCCCTCATTCGTCCCGGACCGATCCAGGGCGGTTCGGTGCATCCGTACATTCGTCGTCGCAACGGCCAAGAACCGATCACGTACCTGCATCCGTTGCTCGAGAACAGCTTGGGCAAGACCCTCGGCATCCCGTTGTTCCAGGAACAACTGATGCAGATGGCCATCGACGTGGCCGGCTTCACGCCGTCGGAAGCCGATCAGTTGCGTCAAGCGATGGGATCGAAGCGCAGTCGCAAACGCATGGAACGATTGCGCCTTCGTCTGTACGAGGGCATGGCCGAGCGCGGCATCACCGGTGACATCGCCGATCAACTCTTCGACAAGATGGCCGCGTTCGCCAACTACGGATTCCCCGAGAGTCACTCGGTGTCGTTCGCCTATCTGGTCTATGCCTCGTCGTGGTTGAAGTTGCACGAACCGGCGGCGTTCTACACCGGTCTCTTGAACGCCCAACCGATGGGCTTCTGGAGTCCGCACTCGTTGGCTCAGGACGCTCGTCGACACGGCGTGGTGGTGCGCACACCCGATCTGGCCGCGTCGGGTGCGGGCGCCACTCTCGAGGTCTGCCCCGAGAGCCACGGCGGGTTCGCGGTTCGTCTCGGCATCGGGTCGGTGCGCGGACTGGGATCCGACGTGGCCGAACACATCGAACTCGAACGCCGACGACACGGCGACTATCGCGACATCGAGGATCTGGTGCGACGCATCCCCGAGATCACGTTGCCGCAACTCGAAGCCATGGCCACGGGTGGTCTGTTCGGTGAGTGCTTCGGCATGGAGCGACGCGAGGCGTTGTGGGCCGCGGGTGCGGCGGCGCGTTCGCGCGTCGACCGTCTGCCCGGTCTCGAGAGCGCGACCGTGGCACCCACGTTGCCGGGCATGGAACCGATCGAGGTGGCCGTGGCCGATCTGTGGGCCACGGGTGTCGCCCCCACCGGCCATCCCACACAGTTCCTGCGCGAACGTCTCGACGAGATGGGGGTCGTCACCGCCGAACGATTGGCCACCATCGACGCCACCAAGGTGTGGGTGGCCGGTGTCGTGACGCATCGTCAGCGTCCGGCCACCGCCCAAGGCACCACTTTCATGAACCTCGAGGACGAGACCGGACTCATCAACATCGTGGTGTCGGTGGGCTGCTGGAAACGCTTTCGTCCGGTGGCGCGGGGTGCCGCGGCCTTGCTCGTGCGGGGTCGTCTCGAACGCGTCGAGGGTGTGGTCAACATCGTCGCCGAGCACATGACACCGCTCACGGTGGCGCCGGGTGTGTCGAGTCGCAACTTCCGGTGAGAGCGACGATTCAACGCGCGCGACCGGCGAGCCACGCGCCCCACAACGTGACGGCACTGCCGAGCACCGACAGCACCGCGACGGATTCGTCGAGGATCACCGCGCCAAGAATCAACGATCCGACCGGAATCAAGTAGGTCGTGACCGATGCGCGCGTGCTGCCGAATCGGCCGGCGTTCGCGGCCATCACCACGTAGGCGAGAGCCGTGCCGAACACGCCGAGGGCGGCGATCATCAGGAACGGCTTCCACGCGAACTCGATCTCGTCGACGTGGGGGAGAGCGAACGGGATGACCATCACGAGAGCCACGAACTGGGCGTTCCACAGCACCGGCAACGATCCGTACGCCTGTTGCAACGGAGCGGCCAGATCGAGGGCGAATCCGTAGCACGCGAGGGCGATGAAAATCAGTCCGATGCCGAACGCGCTCGATGAGCCCTCGCCGAGCGTGGGCAGAGCGATCAACACCACGCCCACGAAGCCGACGGCCAACCCGTACAACTCGGCGCGCGCCGGTCGCCGTTTGTACACCAGCGTCGAGACGGTGGCGACGAACAACGGGATCGCTCCGTTCAACATGCCGGCCACGCTCGAGGCGACGCGTTCCTCGGCGAAGGGGAACATGGTCAACGGAATCGCCATCCAGATCGCACCCAACAAGATGAGTCGGGGCCACGCGGTGCGGGGAAGGCGAGTGCGCGCGGCTGGCACGCACGCCAAGGTGAGAAAGCCGAAGGCCAACCGCATGGGAGTGATGATCGCGGCCGGGAACCCCTTCAGACCTTCGGCGATGAAATAGAACGAGGTGCCCCAAATCAATCCGGGAACGGCGAGTCGCGCCAGTTCGTTGCCCATCGTCGGGGCCGAAGTGGTGCGCGGGTCGGTCATGAGTTCGACGCCGGCGCGGTGGTGGCCGCCATCACGCCGAGTGCGACGAAAACGGTGCCGGCGACGTAACGCTGGACGAAGGGCAGAGTGCGCCCGGTCAACAATTTGTCGCGTAGTGCACTGGCAGTGAGGGCGTACATCCCGTCGGTGATACAACCGAGCACGACGAATGTCGAACCGAGAATCAATGCCTGCGACCACGCAGCGCCCTTGTCGGCATCGATGAACTGCGGCAGATACGACAAGAAGAAGAGGGCCACCTTGGGATTGAGCGTGTTCACGACGACGCCCTGAGTGAACGATCGCTTGAGCGTGACCGACGACGAGTCGCCCGACATGGCGGCGGGCTTGGTGATGAGAGTGCGCAGGCCGACGAACACCAGGTAGCCGGCTCCGAGCCACTTGACGGCGTTGAACGCGGTGGCCGAGGTGGCGAGCACCGCCGACAAACCGGCACTCGCCGCGATCACGTGCATGAAGTTGCCCAGTTCGAGGCCGGCGACCGCGGCGAGTCCGACCTCGCGCCCGTCGGAAACACTGCGGTTGAGGATGTAGATCACGGCGGGGCCGGGAATGACGAGCAAAGCGACCGACGCGATGCCGAAGGTGACGATCGAACCGATGTCGGGCACGGGTTCGACTCTAGACGCCGACGTCGACGGGCTCGAAAGGGATTCCGTTGTCGAGCAGATCGTCGAGATGGCGGGACAGTGTCGCGGGTGCGAACGTGATGTTGGCCGCGGCGATCTCGGAGCGATGCCACCACCGAATCTCCATCAGGTACTCGGCATGTAGTTCGTCCCACGACATCGTGGGTCGAGGATCGAAACGTTCGGCGACGCGCACGAGATGGATGTGCTCGCGTTGGCCGTCCCACAATCCGTTGATGAACGCGATGTGATGTTCTCGGGTCCAGATATGCGGTCCGATATCGGGATCGACGAGACCGACCTCCTCGCGCAACTCGCGTCGGAGTGCCGTGACGTGATCCTCGCCATCGTCGAGTCCGCCGCCGGGCAACGCCCACCGTGTGCCGGCCGGGAACTCGAAGCGCACCAAGAGCAGATGTTCGTCGGGTGTGATCACCACGGCACGGGCCGCGGGTCGGATGCGCAACTCAGACATCGGGGGTGTCGTTCAGCCCGTCGTTCATCATGCGATACATCTCGTAGATCGACTTGCACTCCTCGCAGACGGGTAGCTGCTTGGGGTCGCGCGAAGGAACCCACACGTGACCGCAGAGGGCCTCGAGCGGAGTACCAAACACGCGGGCCTCGGTGACCTTGGCGGCGGCGTTTTCGCCGGGTCCGGTCTTCACGATGTGAGCGCACACGGGCTCACCGGTCTGGGGCACGTGCGAGGTCTCGGTCTCGGTCGACGATCCAGTGGAAGCCATCACCTGCGGGGTCATGACAGCAGTCAACCAGACGCCTACACTTTCACCCATGCCGTTGTACGAGTTCCGTTGCCGCACCTGCGATTCCACCTTCGAGGTGCGTCGACCGATGTCCGAGGCCAGCGATCCCGCAACGTGCCCGGCCGGTCACGAGGACGCGGTGCGCTTGCTGTCGGTGTTCGCCTCGGTCGGAGGTTCCGCGGCGACCTCACCAGCACCGGCCGCCCCGCGCGCCGGTGGCTGTGGCTCCGGTTGCGGATGCGCACACTGATTGGATTCGCTCCGACACGACGTGGTGTCGACGAACTAGGTTGACCCCATGGCGTCGTGGATCGTGAACATCGTGGTGACGGGTACCGCGATCGGTATCGGCGCGATCGGTGTGCGCGTGCTCGGTGAAGCCGCCAAGCCCAAGCCGATTCCGGTGAAGGTGCGCAAGCGACGCTGAGTCGTTCGAGGCGGCGTCAGCCGACCACTGACACACTTCCGAGGAACGCCACGATCATCGCGACGATCGGCGCCGCCCACGTGAGCCAGTTCGGAACCGGACGCCACGAAGGAGCCAACATCACCGAGCCAAGAATGGCGCCGGTGACCACACCACCCACGTGACCTCCGATCGAGATGCCCGGGATCGTGAACGTGAGTAACAAGTTGATGGCGAGTGTCGCACCGATGCCCGTCTGAAAGACGTTCACGCCGCGTCGCTGCATGCCGATCGCGGTGGCGCCCATGAGACCGAACACCGCGCCAGATGCGCCACCGTGCAACCCGCCACTGTTGCCTTGGATCACGAGTGCGCCGAGCGAACCGCCCAACAGGCAGGCGAAGTAGAGCAAGCCGAACCGGGCGCGACCAAGTGGCGCCTCGAGCATGTTGCCCAACTGGTACAGCAGGATCATGTTCATCGCCAGGTGAAGGATTCCGAAGTGCAGGAAGCCGGCCGAGATCAATCGATACCAACCGTCGGGCTCGGAGATCAGCCAACGACTCAGTCCGAGTTTGATTTCGCGATCCCCGGGACGGTCACCGAAGCCGATCGATGATGTGTCGCCGATCGCCACCCAGATGAAGACGGCGATGTTGATCACGATGAGAGACGTGGTGACGAGGTTGTTCTGTCGAGCGTTCCAATCGCGGGCGCGGACCGTGGCCGCCGGCCGAGCGGCACGCACGCATTCGACGCAGTGACTACCGACGGTGGCTTGAGTCAGACACTCCGAACACGCGGGTCGACCGCATCGGGTGCACGAACGACCCGTGGCGACCGAGGGATGGCGGAAGCACGTGGGCAGAACGGGCGGCGGTAACGAACTCATGGGTCAGGGAAACGGTAACCCGTCGCCCGATCCGCGCCCCATCGAGCCCGTGTGTCCGAAGTCAACGGCGTTCACCGGTCGTCCGATGCGGTAACCCTGCATCAGGTCGCAGCCGAGGGCGCGCAGTCGGGTGACCTGGGCGTCGGTCGTGACCCATTCGGCGATGACGGCCATGTCGAGGCCGTGCGCCAATTGGATGATGCTGCGCACGATGGGTTCGTCGCGGTCCTCGTCGCCGAGGGAACGCACGAACGAGCCATCGAGCTTCAAGAAGTCGGCCGGACACGAACGCAGATGGGACAACGACGAATAACCGGTGCCGAAATCGTCGATCGACAATCGCACGCCGAAACGCCGCAGCGATTGCAACGTTCGCAGGGCGTTCGTGGGATCGCGCATGAGCATGCGCTCGTCGAACTCGAGCGCCAGATTCTGGGGCTGCAGGACGTGGCGACGCAGAGCCTCGAGCGTGCGTTCGACGAACTGCGGGTCGCCCACCTGGCGAGGTGACACGTTCACGTGCACGATGAACTGCCGATCGACTCGGCCGTCGTCGAGCCAACGGCGTAGATCGGCGCAGGCTCTGTTGGTGACCCATTCGCCGATCGGAGCGATGATGCCGGTCTCCTCGGCGAGATCGACGAAGACTGCCGGAGTGAGAATGCCAAGCGTCGGGTGATGCCACCGCAGCAGGGCCTCGGCTCCCACCACGCGTTCGGTGTGTGGCGAGTGGATCGGTTGATAGACCAAGCGCAGTTCGTCGTTGGCGAGAGCTTGCTCGAGGGCGGCCGACAACGTGGCTCGTTCACGCGCGGTGTCGCGCATGTTGTCGGTGTACAACTCGCATCGCGAGCGACCGCGAATCTTGGCGTGGTACATGGCCGTGTCAGCGTTGCGCATGAGTGCGACCGCGGCGTCGGTCAACACGGGTTCGCCGGATTCACCGCGCGTGACGGCGACACCGAGACTTGCTCCGGTACTCACCTCGACACCGTGCAGCAACACCCGACCGGTGACCGATAGTCGCACGCGTTCGGCCAGGTCGAGAGCGGCCTCCTCGTCGGCGAGTCCCTCGCACAGGATCACGAATTCATCGCCACCGATTCGACCGACGATGTCACCCGGTCGAGTTGCGGCGACCAATCGCTTGCCGATGTTGGCGATCAACATGTCGCCGTTCTCGTGGCCGACGGAATCGTTGACGTCCTTGAGTTTGTCGATGTCGAGGAAGAAGACGGCGACCAGCGTGCGGTCGGTGCGGGCCCGTTCGATGGCCTCGGACAACTTGCGGACGAACAACGCGCGATTGGGGAGTGCCGTGAGCGCGTCATGCGTCGCTTGGTGGGCGAGGGCCGCCTGCAACTTGGTGGCCGCCGTGATGTCGCGCGCGATGAGAGCCGCGCCGGACGTGGAACGATGCACCTGAACGTCGAAGATGTGGTTGTCGTCATCGGGGCCGCGCAATGCAACCTCACCGCGCCAGCGCTTGTTCGTGTTTTCGCGCGAATCTTTTGCACGATGCACATCGCGAGGCATCTGGTCGCGGACGATCGCGAGGAGTTGGGGATACGACGCGGCGGCCGAGTTCGTCCAGGTGGGTGCGAAGTCGACGTCGGTGACGATCACGATGTCATCGGTCGCCTCGATCAACGCGTCGAGTTGGCGGCTGTGATCACTGCTCGAGACGACCTCGGTGATCGTGAGAGCGATCCCCGCGTAACCGATCACGGTCCCGTCGTCGGCGAGTCGTGGCGTGAGCATAAAACGCACCCGATGTTCGGAACCGTCGGGATGCACGATCGGAAGTGAGATGTCGGCGGCACCACCGCTGGCCTGTTTCCAGAGATGCTCGGCTGCCATGCGGTCGTCGGGACGAGCATTGGCCCAGGGCGCCCGCCCGATCGGAGGCACTGCACCACCGAGGGTGCCGTTGCGGAAGGCAAGGTTCGCCTCGGTCAGGCGTCCCGATGCGTCGGTCTCGAACAGCCCGAGGACGGGGCCCGATTCCGGCGAGGACGACACGAGCATCAAGTGTGTCACACGGTGGTCGACCAACCGCGGACAGTGGTCGTCAGATGGCCAGGACTGATCCGCTGAGACTGGCGGTGGCGATGGTGGCGAAATCGATCGCCCGGATCATGTCGCCCGCGGGCGTGTCGTGGGGAAGTTCGATCGACTGATCGAGGGCATGGATCTCGAAGACGTAGGTGTGCATCTCACCCGCGGGCGGGCAGGGGGCTCGCCACGCCAACTCCGGCGCCTCGGGGGAGCCGAAGGCGTTGGCGGCGACGATGGCACCCGTGGGCAGAACACCACCATCGATCGAGCTGACCGACGGTGCGATGTCGTGCATCACCCAGTGCGCGCGTCCGACGGCGTCGACCGACGTGTCGGTGGTGTCGAGCACGATGAGCGCGAGCGATTCGGTTCCTTCGGGAACACCGATCCACGAGAGCGAGGGCCACGTACCGTCGCAGGTGTACTCGGCGGGGATCGACTCGCCCTCGAGCCACGGTCCGTACAGCGTCATCGACATCGGCTCCTCGACCGAATCGGCGGTGAATGCGGCGGTGTCGGTCGGAGCGATGACCGATTCGGTTTGGCTTTCGAGGGGCGGGCGCATGTCGCGTCCGTCCTGCGAACACGCGGTCAACGACAACGCGAGTACGAGGCCAGAGAACGTGAGGCCGGGGAGCGCGCGCATTCGGTCATGTTACGCATCGGTGTGCGACGCGCACGGGCGGGTCGGAGCCGGTTGCATCACTAAACTGGCGACA
>JBJTIO010000127.1:0-14695 GCA_046095045.1 Actinomycetota bacterium | reverse complement strand
ACCGCCCTCCGGATAAATGACGAGGCTCCAGCCATCCTCGACGAGACGGCGAATCATCTCCGACGACTTGCGACCGGTCACCTCGCGATCGATCGGGATCGCGTTCAACGACAACGCCGCCATCGTCGCTTTCCAACGCTTGTCGAAGAAGTAGTCGGCCGCGGCTGCGACGACGAGTTTCGATCGCCACGGTTCCGGCACGGCGACGGCCATGAGTGCGGTGTCGAGGTGCGAGTGATGAGTGGGCGTGAAGATCAACGGCGGCGGGTCGTCGAGTCGTGCGAGATCGCTCAGTCGGTCCGTTCCGTGAATGGTGGGGCTCGCGACACCGCGCACCATCAGCCGCATCGGTCCCTCGATGATTCCTCGGCGAATCGCACGGGCAACGGGTCGCCGCGCCCACGCCGTGTCGAAATCGGCGCCGAGGGTCGGTTCATCCTGGGGCACATCGACGCCCATCGGAACCGTGGGCGGGAGATACGGGAATCCGCGCTTGTACACCCGCCGGGCGATGGGATGGGTGAGGCGTTCGACGACGTCACCGATCCGCGCGGCCTTGCCGAGGTTGCTCGGTCTCCAGGGTGCGTCGTCGCGGCGGGCCATCATCGACTCACGAAACGTCGGCCACCAACAACGGCGGCGTGTGGAGATGGGTGATGGTCGGGGTGCGGCCGACGACGTCACTCGCGATTTCGAGAGCGTCGTCCATCGTTGAGGCGGGGATGAAGCCGAGACGTCGAACGGTCTTGGGATCTCCGCCCACGATGATGATCCGGCTGCAGTGCTTCAGACCGTGGCTTCCCCAGTACCACATGTAGAACGGATGCACGCCGTGGTACGCGTACGTGGTGCGATACAAGTGCCGGTACCAATCGTCCTCGGCGTATTGCTTCTCCCACTTCTGCGACATCACGTGCGGGTCGGTGGTGTCGGCCAGCACTTGTTCGAAGAAGTCGATGTACGACGGGTGGTGAACGGGGTGGAAGTCCGGGGGAGTCGGATGGGTCATGATGATGACGCCTCCTTCCCTCACGAGCGGCATCCCGCGATACATGTTGAAGTAGTAACCAAGACCCATGCACATGACGAGGATCGGATTCAGGATCGAGTGCACGTTGTACGGGCTGATGTACGGAATCCCGAGCGTCAGGATGTCGGTCTGACCCTTCACCTCGACGAGCTGCTGTTTGTACACGTGCTCGGTCGTGATGCGGTGCACGGCCTCGACCTCACCGGCTTGGACGCTCGTCATCTGGTGTGGGGCTTCGATCGAGTGGAAGATGTTGCGCGCGATGCGCGCCGGTGTGCGCGATAGGGCCTTGGTCGTGGCGAGATACGTCATGCGGTCCGACGGCTTCCATTCCCATTCGCGCTTGGCGAGGAATCCGAACGGCGAGGGGAAGGTGTCGGTGTTGAGCGTGGTCTCGATCTGGAAAACCTTCACGCCGCTGTCGAGCAGCACCTTGCCCATGCGCCAGTTGCTCTTGTGCAACTCGCTGCGATGTTGGTCCATGAAACTGCGCGAATGGATCATGGTGTCGGGGTTGTGGTGATGGCGCAACGACCGGTACGAGGCGAGTCCGGTGGCGGTGCTCTTCCAGCCTCCGTCCATCGCGACGAGGTTGATGTTCACGTACACGAGCAGATCGCTCTCGGCGGCGCGCTTGTTGATCTCGACCTCCTCGCCGTGCGGCGTGGTTCCGAGGAAAGCGAGGTTGTCGGGGTCCTCGGCGTCGTGTTGGTACAACAGTCCGCGCGGGGCGAAGGCGTCGTACACCCGATCACCGACGGCATGACGCAACTCGGCCTCGGTCATGCGGCGATGCAACGCGAGCGCCGAGATGATGTGCACGTCGTCGACACCGGCCTCGGCAGCTAGATCGAGCACCGCTTCGATCACGCGCTGACGGATGTCGGGCCGTTGCATCTTGGGCAACGGCAGGCTGACGTCGTCGAAGGCGATCGTGAGCTTCATGCCCGCGAACAGTTGGGCCGGCAGTGGATCCTGATCGATCGGATTCAAGAGCGCGTTGCGGATGGCGCCGTCGACGTCGTCGATCGCGGGCAACGGTTCGGGGGCGTAGATCACGCGACTTCTTCCGGCGGGCAACTTCTCGAGGGAGAAGTTCTCGCCACGCCAGAACAAGATGGGGGGAGTCGAACGATCGACGTCGAGGACGAATCCGGGGCGGGGCATCAGCTGTTCTCCTTGTCGCGCAGGTCGAAAACGATCTTGATGGCACCACGACGACCAGCGGCCGCCGCGTGGGCGATCGCGTCGCGGTGATCCTCGAGGCGGTATGTCGCCGACACCAGTCGTTCGAGACGACATTCGGTGGCGGTCTCGATCGCGAGATCGAAGGTGTGACGCCGCGAGCCGTCGGGGAGCGACTCGGTGCCGTAGGTGTAGGCACCCGTGATCGACGTTTCGCGGTGCCAAAGTCCGGTGAGATCGATCGAGACGTTCGCGGGCATGCCGAGCAGGATCACGTCTCCGCGCGGACGCGTGAATCGCAACGACTCGGCGATGCTCTCGGAGTTGCCGACCGCGTCGATCGTGGCATGCGCACCTCCCGTCAGATGGTCGCCAACCACCTGACATCCGACCTCGCGTCGAACGGCACGGCGCAGTTCTGCCGCGGGCACGGAAACATCGGCGCCGAGCGCTCGCGCGAGTGCTTGCTGGTGCGGGTAACGCGAACCGACGACGATGCGAACATCGGGCACGTAGCGGCGCAATCCGGCGACGGCGCACAAGCCCATCGTTCCGGCGCCGAGCACGGCGACCACGGGCGTCTCGCCGCGTTCGCGTGCGGCCGACACCGCGGGCCAGGTGGCCAGGGCCGCATGGATTCCTCCGGCGGCCGGTTCGACCAGCACGGCGCGTTCGTCACTCATCGCATCGGGCACCTCGTGCAGTTGGCTGTCGTGCGCGATCAGTTCGGTGGCCCACCCGCCGCCGGTCGAATGGCAGAAGCCGGTCTGGATGCCGGGTTCGAGACAACCTCCGACGAGATGCGCGTAGTCGTCTCCATCGCCGGGGGCCGCACCATCGAAGGGAAGCGGTAGTCCGCGCGCGGCGTGACCGAGCACCGGTTCGAGAACCACGCGTCGTCCGTCGTCACAATCAGCCACGACTTCGTGTCCGGGGACGAACGGGAACGACACCCAGTCGTCGAAGTAGATCGAGGCGTGCCCCTCGACGAGGGAGAGATCGCTCCCGCAGATGCCGGTCAGGCGTGGACGAATGCGATGCCAACCCTCGGTGCGCGGAAGTGACGGCGCGTCATCGTCGACGAGTGACATCGGCCCGAAGCGAGCGGCTCCAGCGGCACTGAGTGGACTCACCAAGCGAGCGACGGCGAACTTGGCGGAGTTTCGTTGAATGCGCAGTGCCTTCATCGTTCACTCCGTCGCGTGCCGATACGACCCTCTCGCATCGAGAATCGTTTCTGTTCGCCGTCGGACATGCAAGGCCCGATCGGCAGAAGCGGTGTCGGTGATCCGGGGGACTTCTCCCAGTTCTCGACGAGCCATCCGCGTTTGCGCGCGATGGCCGAGAGGCGCGTCTCGGGGTTGACCGCCACCGGGAAACCGACCGCTTCCAGCATGGGCAGGTCGCTGCTCGAATCGGCGTACGCGATCGATTCGTCGAGTCGCAGCCCTTCCGACGCGCAGTAGTCGGCGAGGATTTGGGCGCGTGTTTCGCCGGTGGGTGGAACCTTCGACAGTTCGCCCGAGTACGTGCCATCGGGGCGCACCGTCATCTCGGCGGCGACGATCTCGTCGAAGAGTGGACGCAATCCCTCGACGGCGAAACTCATGGCGCCGGTGATGAGGATGGTGCGATGTCCGAGGGCACGGTGTTCGCGCACCCGTCGAAGTCCGGCGGGGAAGCTCTTGGTCATGATGAGATGCGCGAGCAGTTCGCGTGCGTCCGCGTCGATCTGCTCGACCGGAGCGTCCTCGTAACGACGGTAGAAGTAACGCAGAAAGTCGGAGCGATCCTTGCGATCCATCGACAACAACGACGGGGCCTCGCGCAGAGTGCGCATCACGTAACGCATTCGTTCGGGTGAATTCAGACGTCGGGTGGCGAGCCAGGAATAACTCTCGACGACGTTGCTCGAGATCAGGGTGTTCTCGAGATCGAACGCGGCGACGTGACGGGAGGGATCGAGCACCTGGCGGCGCAAGCGGTCGGAGCGATCGACCACGGTGCGACCGGGAGTCGTCTTGACGCGACTGTGCTGCACGATCGACGGCAGGTGAATGGTCGATATGTACGTCGGCCAATCGACGACGCGAGGATCGAGACAGAACGCCGAGCGGTCCGTCTCATCGAGGCGGTCGTGAATCGCCAGCAAGTTGTCGACCGCGTAGATGGCTTCGCATTCGGTGTAGAGCCCGTACAACTCGACGTATTCGAGCGCCCGTTCGATGTCGCCACGTCGGTCCTCGAGCTTGGCCGACCACGTGGCCTGTGTTCCGCGTAGCGGCAACGCCTGCAACGCTTTCTCGCCGCGGGTGATGAGCGACTTGGCGCGCGTGAGTTGCTTCTCGACGACTCCGCGACCTGGGAATTTCCAATCGGGAACCACGATCGGTTGACCCTGTGAGTCGTAGATCGGGTGCGCGGTGAACCAGTCGCGCACGTTGTCGACGAGCACCCGATACTTGAGCGGGTTGGTGCTTCCGGACGCGACTTGCGTGATGGCAGGAGCCTCGGCGGGTCCGAGTGCGGCCACCGCGATGATGGCGGCGACCACGATGTCGACTGGAATGACGTCGACCGTTCCCTCGGGAACGCCGGGGAACTGATCGAGCAATCCGCGCGCGTACGAGATGATCACCGGCTCGGCCATGCGGAAGCCACGAATCCAGCCCGGGTTCGGTTCGGCCAACGCCGATTCGATGATCGACGGACGCACGATGCTCACCGGAACGTTCTTCTTCGACTCGTGGAGTGCTTGCTCACCGAGTGCCTTCGTGAAGGCGTAGGCGTCGGGCCAGCCCACGCTGGCCGCGCGCGTGCGTCCGGCCTCGACCAGACGATCCTTCACCCATTGCTCGCGGTTCTGTTCGGTCTTCTCCGCGAGTGCCGGTGCTCCGGCCGCGCCCAACTCGGAGCGCGCGTCGGCGCGAAAGCGAGCGAGATTGTCGGGCTGGCGACTGGCCGCTTCGGCGTCTCCGCGCAGTCTGCGCGCCGCCTCGACCTCGCGCTTCCAATCGAGACCGATGTCGAACGGTCCATCGCTCACCAACTGTTCGGGAGCGGTGCCACGTCGATTGCCCGCGACGTAGCAGGTACTCACCGCGACGAGATGGGGGAACGTACCGTCGTCGCGCGGGCCATGTTCGTTGAGGAGATCGGCGATGCGCTTGGGCCCGAGGAGGTTCACCTCGACGGCACTGTCGAGTGGCGAGTCGAACGACACGCTCGCCGCGGAGTGAATGATCACGTCGCACGATGCGAACGTGGCACGGTCAGCGGCCGACAAGCCGAGACCGTCGGTGCCGACGTCGCCGGCCACCACCGACAGCCGACGGGCGATGGTGGCGTCGAAATCGGGACCGAGTTCGGAACGCAGGCGATCGAACGCGTTGTTCTTCAGAATCTCCTTGCGCACGCGGTCGGCGGCCGTGGTGCGACGGCCGTCGCGCACGAGCACCACCACCTCGCAGTCGGGCACCGACCGCAACAGACGTTCGACGAGAGCGGTCCCCACGAAACCGGTTGCGCCGGTGACGGCGATGCGAGAGCCCGCGAGGCGTTCGGAGATCACGGCACTGTTGTAGCACAACTCTCTACCAAATGGTAGAGAACCGGCATTTTCTCTGGTAAGAAGGGGATATGGCCCGGTCCACCCGCCAGCGAATCCTGGAGGTCGCGGGGGTGATGTTCGGAAACCGGGGCTTCGACGCAGTGAGCCTCGACCAGATCGCGGCCGAGGTCGGAGTGGCCAAGCAGACCCTCCTGTATTGGTTCTCGTCGAAGGACGAGTTGATCCAGGAGGTGCTCTCGGAGACCGCGGTCGAGTTGACCCTCGTGATCGAAGCGGCCATCCGATCGGCGCCCGACGATCCCCTCGACCGTATGGAGGCAGTCGTCAAAGCCGTGTTTCGTCCGGCCGTGCGTCGACCGTCATTACTCGGGTTGGTGCGTGAGATCAGTCGATTGCCCGCCGAAGGTTCGGAGCGCCTCACGAATTCTTTGCGACCACTCGTCGACCGAGCGGTGGCGTGGATGACGAATGAGATGAACGCGGGTCGACTGCGTCGCGGCGATCCTCATCTGATCGTCGCCCTCGCCTACGCCACGGTCACGGGTATCGCGACGGAGCCCGAGGCGTTGCGCGTGGTCGGCTGGAACGCCGACATCGTCGGATTGCGTCGACTTCGGGGCGAGTTGGTGCGCTTTTTGCGCGCGGCGCTCGAACCGTGAGTTTCAGCGCGCGGTGTCGCGGCGGCGACGCGCGTGACGTTCGAGAGCGAGCTGCACGAGTCGATCGATGAGTTCGGGGTATGCGACGCCCGAGGCTTGCCAGAGTTTCGGATACATCGAGATCGGCGTGAAACCGGGCATGGTGTTGACCTCGTTGCACAGGAATCCACGTCCGTCGGGCTCGTAGAAGAAGTCGACGCGCGCCAGACCCTCGCACCGCAGAACGTCGAAAACCCGAAGCGCCAGGGCGCGAACCTCGTCGGCGCGGGCCGAATCGAGTTCGGCCGGAATCACGAGGTGGGCACCGTCGGTGACGTACTTGTCCTCGTAGTCGTAGAAGTCGTTGCCGGGAATGATTTCTCCGGGGACGCTCGCCTCGGGTCGAAGATTGCCGAGGACCGCGACCTCTATCTCGCGCCCGACGATGGCTTCCTCGCAGACGACCCATTCGTCGTAACGCAAGGCGTGCTCGACCGCCGAGGCCATCTGTTCTCGATTGCTCACCTTGCTCACGCCCACCGACGAGCCCATGTTCGCCGGCTTCACGAAGAGAGGAAGACCGAGATCATCGATCACGTCGGAGAGAAGCGACGGAGTCACGAGGTGGGCGCGCAGGGAGCGAAATCTCGGTTGGGGGATGGCGCACGACGCCAGCACGTTCTTCGCCATGGCCTTGTCCATACCCAAGGCCGAACCCAACACTCCGGTTCCGACGTAGGGGATGTCGAGCAACTCGAGTAGACCCTGAATGGTTCCGTCCTCGCCGAGGGGACCGTGCAGCAAAGGCACGACGACGATGGGACCGGTGCTGGCAGCGGCGCTCAACAACGGCGCCGAAGCGACTTCTCGTCCGCTCGCCTCGAGTCGCTCAGGAAGGGCCGACGGTCCGCGATCGAGTGCCGTCATCGCGGCCTCGGCGAGATGCCACGCGCCGTGGCGATCGATGCCCACGGCGACCACGGAGTACTTTTCGAGGTCGACCGCGCGCAACACGTGGGCGGCGGTGGAACAACTCACGTCGTGCTCGGCCGACTGTCCACCGAACACGACCACGAGGGTGGTGCGCGCCTCGCCGGTCACCGAATCGTCCACGTTCCGAAGATACAGGTCGGTCGGGGGTGGGGTGCGACCACTACGCTCGCCTCCGTATGTCGAGCGACGCCCGTTTTCTCACCCATCACGCCCTGCGCATCAAGGGTTTCGCCAAGAGCGAGACGCTCGCGGAGATGACCGCTCTTGCGGTCTCCGACGTCGAACGCCATCTCGCCGATCTCGCCGCCGCCGAGTGGGCGATGTTCCGTGAGGCGCGCTCGCTGTGGCAGCTCACTCCGACCGGAAAGGCCGAACACCCCGCGGCGCTCGCGGCCGACATGAAGGGCGTCGACGCGGCCGCGTTGTCACCGCACTATCACGTGTTCCTCGAACTCAACACCGCGTTCAAGGAACTCTGCGGAGATTGGCAACTTCGCGACGGTGCGCCGAACGATCACTCCGATGCCGCGTACGACAAGAAGGTCGTCGCCCGACTCGTCGATCTGCACGCCAAGAGCGCCCCAGTGGTGTCGGACATGAGTGCGATCCTCGGCCGTTTGTCGCCGTACGTGCCTCGGCTCGAGTCGACCTGTGCGGCGGTGGTGTCCGGCCAGACCAACATGTTCACCGGCGTCATGTGCGGATCGTTCCACGACGTGTGGATGGAGTTGCACGAGGACCTGATCCTGTCGCAAGGCATCGATCGTGCGGCAGAGGGATCGTTCTGATGGCTCGCTTCGGTCGCGTCGTCACCGCGATGGTCACTCCGTTCGCCGCCGATGGTTCGCTCGACCTCGACGGCGCGCGCAATCTGGCGCGTTGGTTGCAGGCGAACGGCAACGATGGTCTCGTCGTGGCTGGAACCACGGGCGAGGCGCCGGTGCTCACCGACGACGAGCGATTGAGTTTGTTCGCTGCGGTCATCGAATCAGTCACGATTCCGGTGATCGCCGGGACCGGAACCAACGACACGCTTCATTCGATCCACATGACGAAAGAGGCCACCAAGCTCGGTGCCGCGGGCATCCTCGCCGTGTGTCCGTACTACAACCGGCCACCGCAATCGGGAATCGCCGCTCATATTCGTGCGGTCGCTCAATCCACCGACAAACCGGTTGTGGTCTATGACATTCCCGTGCGCACCGGTCGCAAGATCAACACGCCGACGTTGCTCACCCTCGCCCGTGAGGTTCCCAACATCGTGGCCTTGAAGGACGCCGCTGGTAACCCCGCCGAAACGGCCAACGTCATCAACCAAGCACCGGCGGGTTTCGAGGTGTACAGCGGTGACGATGGATTGACCTTGCCGTTGATGGCGGTCGGAGCCGTCGGCGTGATCGGCGTGGCCACGCACTGGTCGGCCCCCGAGCACCAGCGCATGTTCGCCAAGTGGGCGGCTGGTGACACGGCCGGTGCCCGCGCCGTGAACGCGACGTTGCTCGAGAGTTTCGCGTACGAGACCGGTGACGATTCGCCGAACCCGATTCCGAGCAAGGTGATGATGAACATGCTCGGCGTCCCGGTCGGCGAATGTCGATTGCCGATGGGTCCGCCCGCGGCGTTCGTCGCCGAGAAGGCCCGCACCGTGTGGGCGAACCTTCAGGCGGCTCGGACGAAGGGCGACTGATGCCGAGTCCGGTGCGGGTGATCTTTCTCGGTGGACTGGGGGAGATCGGACGCAACTGCATGGTGATCGAGCAGGACGATCGACTGCTGTTGATCGATTGCGGTTTGATGTTCCCCGATGCCGACATGCACGGCATCGATTTGGTGCTTCCCGACTTCACGTGGTTGCGCGAGAACGCCGATCGAGTGGAGGGGTGCGTCGCCACGCACGGGCACGAGGATCACGTCGGTGCCTTGCAGTTCCTGCTCCGCGAGTTGTCGTTTCCGGTCTTCGGTTCGGCGGTCACGCTCGGACTCGCTCGCCATCGCATCGAGGAGGCCGGGTTGCTCGGCAACACCGATCTCGTGGTCGTCCGTGACGGCGAGCGACGCATGATCGGGCCGTTCGACGTCGAGTTCATTCCGGTCACCCATTCGGTGCCCCACGCTTTCGCCATCGCCGTCCACACACCGCAGGGCGTGATCCTGCATTCGGGGGATTTCAAACTCGATCTCACCCCGGTCGACGGACGCCGCACGGATCTCGCGCGCATCGGTGCCATCGCCGATTCCGAAGGAGTGCGCCTGCTGCTCTGCGATTCGACGAACGCCGAGGAGCACGGTCACGCGCCGAGCGAGACGAGCATCGGTGCGGTGTTGCGTTCATTGTTCCACGAACATCGAGGACGTCGAATCATCACGGCATCGTTCGCGAGCCACATCCATCGTGTGCAGCAAATCATCGACGCCGCGGTCGACACGGGTCGCAAGGTCGCCACGGTGGGTCGCTCGATGCAGAAGAACGTGCGGATGGCGCGCGATCTCGGCGTGTTGCGAGTTCCCGATGACGTTCTGATCGACATCGAACAGGCCGACGACTTCCCACCGCACAAGGTGTGCATCATTTCCACGGGTAGTCAGGGCGAGCCGATGTCGGCTCTGTCGTTGATGGCGCGCGGCGACAGCAAGTTGCTGAAAGTCGGCGAGCACGACACGGTGATTCTTTCCAGTCACGCGATTCCGGGCAACGAGTTCAACGTCTCGCGGGTGATCGACGGACTGTTGCGAGCCGGAGCGGTGGTGGTGCACTCGGGTGTCGCCGATGTGCACGCGACCGGACATGCCCAGGCCGACGAATTGAAGACGTACTTGTCGATCGTGAAACCGGATTGGTTCGTGCCCGTGCACGGCGAGTATCGACATCTCGTGGCTCACGCCAAGCTCGGTGAACTGATGGGAGTTCGGCGCGATCACATCTTGTTGTGCGAGGACGGCGACGTGCTCGAGTTGTCCGACGAGGGTCTCCTGGCGTCGGGACGCGTTCCGGCGGGCATGCTCTACGTCGATGGCATCGTCGGCGACGTCGGCCAGGGTGTGTTGCGCGACCGACGCGTGCTGGCCGAGGAAGGTGTCGTCGTCGTGATCGTCACGGTCGACACGGCGACGGGCAAGGTGCTCACCGGTCCCGAGATCATCACGCGCGGTTGGGTGTATGCGCCCGAGGCCGAGGATCTGCTCGACGAGGCGTGCGAATCGGTGGCCGCCGCCGTCGAGAAAGCGTTGGCCGAAGGCGTGCGCGATCCCGAAGGTCTCGAGAAAGACGTGCGCCGCGCCGCGGGTCGGTTCGTGTCGGAGCGCACCAAGCGGCGTCCGATGATCGTCCCGGTCGTCATGGAAGTCTGAGATCGTGCGCCGCGCGGTCTGGCTGCTGTTGCTGCTCGTCGGCTGCTCGGGTTCGTCGTCCACCGAGCCACCGCCCTTGCGCATCGATTTGATCGACAGTGCCCTCGACGCCGTCGACGAAGTGCTCGGCGCAGATGTCGCCTATTTCGAGGTGAACGCCACGTCGCAAGTCGTCAACGTCTTCGTGGCGCGAAACGGGAATTCCGTCGTGCAGTTCATCTACGACGGCACGTCGCTCGTCGGACCCACGACACCGGTCGACGCCACGGGCACGATGTTCGAGCGCGGTCTCATCGACGTCGACTCTGATGTGCTCGACACCGTGCTGGCCGAACTCCCCGACAGTGAGCCGTCGATGTTCGTGATCACCGGAGCCGGCACCGACCCCGTGGCGCTACGGGTGGAATTGCGCATTCTGATGCGGTCGACCAAGGGCGGAGAACTGGCGGTGATGGTCGACTCCGGGGGCGCCATCATCGGCACCGACGCCGAATAAGCGCAGGTAGCACCCGTTTCGGGACATGGGTATGCCCGAACACACATACCCCTCTTTGTTAGCGTTTTGAGCGATGGCCTCCACCAAGCCGACTCGTTCGACGTCCAAATCCGCCCGAGGCGGAACGGCCGTCGAGACCCCTCCGTCGGGCACCCGTCAGTCCGGGAGCTCCCGAGGTGAGGTGCGCGACGCCCTGTCGGGTCGGGAGAACGAGTTGTCGGCGATCGCATTTTTCGCCCTGGGCGTGCTGATCGGACTCGCGGTGTACGCCCGTCTCGCTGGCCCCGTGGGTCGGGGCACCGACACGGCCCTCGGCTGCATCATGGGTCTGGCCCGGTACGCGCTACCCCTCATTTCGGTGGCGATCGGCGTCGCCCTGTTGCGGGGCGATCAGGCGCCGAGCCGCATGAAGTTGGCATTGGGTTGGGGCGGCATGGTGCTGGCGTCGCTTGGTCTGTTGCACATTCTGCGTGGCCCCGACGGATACACCGGAGTCGACGAACTTGGGGGAGCCGGAGGCTGGATTGGCGCCGCGACCGGTCACACACTCACGATGCTCATTGGTGCAATCGGCGCGTCGTTGCTCTTCGTCGCGCTCGCCCTCGGCTCGTTGCTGCTCATCACCAACATGAGCCTCATGGCGATGGGCTCGGCGTTGGGGACGAACCTGTCACGACTGTTCGGTGGCATCGGATCAAGTTTGCGTCAGGTCATGGCGCCCAAGGAGCGCGACGAGAGTTTCGTCGACCAAGATGATGCCCACGAATCACGCTTCGATCCGGGTTTCGATCCGCATCCCGAGGAATCGACCGACGATGACACAGCCGATGTCGCGACTGATGACGCGGCCGAAGACTCTGATGTCGACGATGCCGTCGAAGAGGCCGATGAGGAAGAGCCTGCGGTCGAACGGCCTCGTCGCTCGGCCCGCAAGAAGCCCGACACCGGTCAGGGGCAACTCGACACGCCGATGCCCAAGCCGAGAGAGTGGGTGTTGCCGCCGGCGAACCTGCTCGGACGCTCGGGCAAGCAAGCGATCGACGATCAGGAGATCGCCGAACGAGGACGGGTGCTCGAGGCTTCGTTACGTTCGCACGGGGTCGAGGTCACTCTGAGTGGCCGACCTCTTGTTGGTCCGACGGTCACGCGCTATGCGCTTGAGCTGCACCCTGGGGTCAAGGTCGCCCGGGTCACGAGTTTGCAGAAGGACATCGCCTACGCGATGGCGGCCACCGACGTGCGTATCCTCGCGCCGATTCCGGGCGAGTCATTGATCGGTATCGAAGTTCCGAATCGTGCGCGTCAACAAGTGTTGCTCGGCGACCTGATGGCATCGAGCGAAGCCAAGTTGGCCACCCATCCACTCGATGTGGCGATCGGCAAGGACATCGCGGGTCGTTCGGTGTTTCTCAATCTCGCCACGACGCCGCACCTCTTGATTGCCGGAGCCACGGGTGCGGGCAAGTCGAGCGGAATCAACGGCGTCATCACGTCGTTGTTGATGCGATCGACTCCGGACAAAGTGCGTCTCATCCTGATCGACCCGAAGCAAGTGGAGATGGGTCAGTACGCTCGATTGCCGCACCTGCTCATTCAACCGGTCACTAATCCGCGCAAGGCGGCGAATGCTCTCGCTTGGGCCGTCCGCGAGATGGAGCGTCGCTACGACCTGTTGTTCGAGATGGGATATCGCGACATCACCGGATACAACGCGGCGTTCGATCGTGGCGAGATCAAGGCCGAGCGCGGCTCAGAGACTCAAGCGGAGCGGATGTATTTCATCGTCGTGGTCGTTGACGAGTTGAACGATCTCATGATGGTGGCGGCGCGTGACGTCGAAGAGAGCATCACGCGCATCGCTCAAAAGGCCCGAGCGGTGGGCATCCACCTCATCGTCGCGACGCAGCGACCGTCGGTGAACGTGATCACGGGCGTCATCAAGGCCAATGTGCCCGCCCGCGCTGCCTACTCGGTGTCGAGTCAAACCGACAGTCGCGTTATTCTCGATCAGGTCGGCGCCGAGAAGCTGGTCGGCAAGGGCGACATGTTGTTGTTGCCGGGCAACTCGTCGGTCGCTCAACGAATCCAAGGATGTTGGGTCGAAGAGGAAGAGGTGCGGCGGGTGGTCGCCCACTGGCGCAAGCAAGCGCCCGAGGTGACCTATGTGAAGGGGGTCGATGGCGACGAATCGCCGACATCGACATCGGAATCGTCGATTACCGAGAGTTTCAACGACGACAGCGATGACGAGGCGCTGGTGAAGGCAGCCATGGAACTTGTGGTGCGGAGCAAACTCGGCTCGACGTCGATGTTGCAGAGCAAACTGAAGATCGGTTTCTCCCGCGCCCGCCGCGTCATGGATCTGCTCGAAGAGCGGGGGATCGTCGGCCCGAGCGTGGGCAGCAAGCCGCGCGAGGTGTTGATGACCCTCGACGAGTTCGAAGCCCTCGGCTGAGGATCGGTCACTCTCGGCGTGGCATGATTCGTTCCTGACAACGAGCAGGGGGACGAACATGGCAGAACTCATCGAAGTCGCATCGGGATTGAAGTTTCCCGAAGGTCCGATCGCGATGTCGGACGGAAGTGTGGTGCTGGTCGAGATGTTCGGTCCGCGCATCACTCGGGTACGGCCCGATGGCAGCAAGGAGACCGTTGCCGAAATCGCCGGCGGTCCCAATGGAGCGGCGATCGGACCCGACGGAGCGCTATATCTCTGCAACAACGGTGGATGTTTCACCGAGGTCGATTTCGGCGGCCTCTGCTTTCCGGGGCCGTACGACCCGAGCCACTACATCGGTGGTCGCATCCAGCGTGTCGACATGGCGACCGGCGAGGTGCGCGATCTGTACACCTCGTGCGACGGCCGACCCTTGCGGGCGCCCAACGATCTGGTGTTCGACGCACACGGCGGTTTCTATTTCACGGATCACGGCATCCGTGACACGGCCGCTCGAACCTCGGATCTCACGGGCATCTATTACGCCAAGGCCGACGGCAGTTCGATCGTGGAGATCGAGTTCCCCGCCGAGGCGCCCAATGGCATCGGCCTGTCGCCCGATGGCAAGAAGGTGTACTGGGCCGAGACCCACACCGGTCGCGTGTTTCAGCGCGACATCGTGTCGCCGGGAGTCTTGGCGCCATCCAACGTCGCCGACGCGAGTGCGGTGTTGTGCGGTCTTCCCGGATTGCAGTTGCTCGACTCGCTCGGAGTCGACGGTGCGGGCAACGTGTGCGTGGCGACGCTCGTCAACGGAGGCGTCACCGTGATCGCGCCGTCGGGTGAAGTCCTGCACCACGTGGCCACCGGTGATCTCCTCACCACCAACGTCTGCTTCGCGGCCGACGGAAGTTCGACCGCGTGGATCACTCTGTCGGGCACCGGTCGATTGGTGAGAATGAACTGGGCGTATCCGGGTCTGCGTCTGGCGTATTCC
>JBJTIO010000126.1:0-27817 GCA_046095045.1 Actinomycetota bacterium | reverse complement strand
CATCCGGTGCCGCGCATGTTGACGCCGACGTAGGCGTAGCCGAGCGTGTTGAACAACTGGGCGAAGGTCGTGTCGTCGGGGTTGCTCGGCGCGTAACCCGAATACTCGACGACCGTCGGATAAGGGCCAGCATCGGCGTCACCCGGCAACCACACGGTCGCCGACAACGTGGTGCCGTCACGGGTCGTGATGTAGCCGAAGCCCGATCCGATTTGCTGATCGGCGTAGAAACTCTGCTCGGGGATCCAGGTCGCGTCGTAGACGCTGATCAGTTCGGAAGCGGCCGAGCGATCGGCGAGCACCACGCGGTAGTCGCCAACCTCGAGGCCGCGCTGCAGGAAACTGCCCAGTTCGTCGACGACTCCCTCAGCAGCGACCGAACCTTCGGCGCTCTCGATCACCAGCTCCGCGCCCGGTGCGGCACCGGTGACCGCGATCTGATGTGCACCGGCTCCGACCGTGAAATCGGCGAGTGGCAACGGTGCCAACGTGGTGGTTGCCGCCTCGGTGGTGTCGGGAGTGGCGTCGTCGTTGTTCGAGCAGGCGACGAACGATGTCGCGGCGACCAGACTGGCGAGAACGGCGAATGTGCGCTTGGTGTTCATGGGACCTCCGATTACTCGGACGACTGTAGGGGGCGTCGATGGGGCAGAATGGTGTCGTGACCATTCAGACCACCGATGCGATGCTCGCCGACGTGAAGCGCTTGGTCGAGGTCGAGTCGCCGTCACGCGATCTCGACGCCCTCCGCGAGAGTGCCGGGACATTGGCCGCGATCATGCTCGACCGTCTCGGATCGGCTCCGCGACTGATCGAAAGTGAGGCCGGACCGCACGTGCATTGGGTGGGCGGAGATCGAGCCAAGGTTTTGGTGGTCGGGCACCACGACACCGTGTTTCCAAAGGGGGCATTGGCAGCACGGCCCTTCACGGTGACCGATGGACGCATCACCGGTCCCGGCGTGTTCGATATGAAGGCGGGAATCGTTCAGGCGATTCATGCCGTCGCGGCTCTCGACGATCGCAGCGCGGTCGAAATCCTCATCACCTCCGACGAAGAGGTTGGTTCGGTGCATTCGCGTGACCTGATCATCGAACGCGCGCGACATTGCGGTGCGGTGTTGGTTCTCGAACCGAGTGCCGACGGCGGAGCGTTGAAGACCGGACGCAAAGGCACCGGTACTTTCGAGGTGCACGTGCATGGTCGCGCTTCGCACGCGGGACTCGAACCCGAGAAGGGTGTCAACTCGCTCGTCGAGGCGGCAGCGCACGTGTTGACGATCGCCACATTTGGTGATGCGAGCAAGGGGACCACGGTCACGCCGACCGTCGCTCACGCGGGAACGGCCGACAATGTGGTACCGGCGCACACGGTGGTGGCCGTCGACGTTCGTGTCGAGCGAGCCGACGAACGAGAGCGGGTCGACGCGTTGATGGCTGGTTTGCGACCGGTGAATCCGGAGGCTCGAATCGAAATCGGCGGCGGATTCAATCGACCTCCGATGCCGATCTCGGCATCCGAGCGACTTCTTCCGCTGGCGATGATCGCGGCAGCGGAGGTCGGAATCGAGGGTTTGCGCGGTGTGGCGGTGGGTGGCGGTTCGGACGGGAACTTCACCGCGGCGGCGGGTGTGGCGACGCTCGACGGTCTGGGTGCAGTGGGGGGAGGAGCGCACGCCGATCACGAGTGGGTCGACGTTGCCACCCTCATCCCTCGATCCCAACTCCTCACGTCACTCGTGCGGCAAATTGTCGCTTCCTGACCATCCGGGATGTACTCAAAGCGACAAATTGTCGCGGGGAATGGCGAAGGGGCCGGGTGAGGCGCTTCGACGCTCGTGCGTCTCGGCTTCCCCGCCCAGCCCCCTCGGACCGAACTATCGAAACGAGCGTCAGCTCGCGATCGGCGTCCAATCGCTGGTGACCACACCACAGTTCACGGGTGCGGCGCAGCCGTTGTAGAGGCCATTCGCATCTACTGGGGTGTCGGCGCCAGCCTTGGTGACCTTCACCACGTGCACGGCGTTGGCCGCGAACGGCTTGTCTGGGCCGAAGGTTCCGGTGCCACCACCGATGAGCGCCAACGGAACGTCACCGAGGCCGAGGATGGCGTCGTGGAACGATTGACGGGTCGGGTTCACACCCGCCGCCTCCAAGCCCAACTTGATGATGTTCGACAGGGAGCACTCCTGCGGCGTGTAGTCCGAGTTGAGCACTTTACCATCGATGTCGGTGAGGACACGACCAGCGGGCACGCCGGGGGACGACGGTCCGCCGTAGTACTCGGTGAAGTTCTCGTCGAAGTTGGCGCGGCAGGCCGCCTCAAACTCGGTGTCCGGGCGAATTGCCGTTCCATCGGTCGAGTGATCGAACGCCGTGGTGCACGAACTTCCGACAGCGCTTGCCGCGCCAGTCGCGCTCAGGCCGAACGGTGAGCAACCCGACGACGACACGTCGAGCAAGGTGAAGGGCAGGCTTGCCTCGGCGGCCTTGGTCCAAAAGCCGGTGTTCTCGGTGAACGGAGTCGCCACGAGAACGTGAACTGCGCCGGCAGCGACGAAGTTGCCGACCGCGGTCGCGCCTTCCTCGTTGATCGCCGCATTGTCACCCGAGACCGAGTTGAGGTCGGCGCGCTCGACGACGAAGCCAGCCTCTTCCAATGCGGCTTGGGCGGCGTCACCGGCGGCGGTGCCACCGGGCGTGTTGTTGGCGAGCAGGCCGACGACCGAACCAGCGGCAGCATCGGTGTTCTCGATCCACTGCTTGGCTCCTGCCGCAGCAACTACTTCGGTCGGCGGCACGAGTCCGATGGCGAGTCCGGTGGCGTACTCGGCCTCGGTCATCACGTCGCCGTACAGAATCGGCACGCCAGCATCGAAGATGCACTTACGCGCGATCGACGAGAGGCCGGTGCCGTTCACCACGGCGAAGAGTTCGTTGTCGACGGTCGCCGCGGCGCACAGGGCGTCGAAGGTCGTCTGGTCGAGCGGGTTCCACACGAGGCGCACCAACTCGATGGTGCGACCGTTGATGCCGCCCGCGTCGTTGATGTCGTCCATGAACACCTGCCAACGGTCGAACAAGTGGTCGGTGGTCAGAGTCTCGGGCACGACGCCGGGCAACATTGCGCGCACGGCCTCGAGGTCGGCAATGGCCACACCGATCGAAATGGTGGTCTCCGTGATTCCCACATCGGATGCGGTGGGTTCCTCGGCCGGAGCCTCGGTGCTGGGCGCCTCGGTGCTGGGCGCCTCGGAGCCGGCCGGTGCCTCAGTGGTGCTGCCGCCGTCGTCGCCGCCACAGGCCGCGATCACGAGCGAGGCACCAGCGAGCAGTGCGACCGCGATGCGTGACTGTCTCTTCATGTGGTTTTCCCCCTCCAGGAATGGTCCAGGTTCTGTTGGAACCCGTGGGGGAGGGTAACACAGTTTCGACGGGTTTCTGACGCTCCGTCAGAAATTTCTGACGCTCCGTCAGAAACCGGTCCGGACGACTACTCTTGCGGGGAAGGTTCGGCCGACCGGGCCGTGTTGGTAGGGGGATCGATGCAGAGCCAAGAAGGCGACCGTCCGCAATCGGCGTCGGCCTTGGCCGCCACGATCGTGGTCGACGACGGGGCGCACGAGCAGGTGAGCAACGAGGTCGACGCCGCAGCTCTTGGCGGGTTCGTGGGGTCCGACGGCGAACGCATGACGTTGCGCGCCGGATTCAAAGTCGGCGGCGTGAGTGTCGCCCTCGTGCTGCTTCTCTTCACGGTTCTCGAGGAATTCGACCGCGTCGCGATGCAGGTTCTTGGTCCCGACATCCAAGAGACTCTCGGCGTCTCCGACACCGTGTTGCTCGGTCTGCAGAGTTTCGGTGGGGTGGTGCTGGTACTCGCCACACTTCCATTCGCGTGGCTCGCCGACCGTCGATCACGCGTTCGCGTCCTGAGTGGTGCATCGGGTCTGTGGCTGGCGTTCGTCGGTTTCACCGGCGCCGTCGTCAATCCGTTCCTCATGGGAATCGCACGTGCCGGTTCGGGTTTCGGCGCCTCGGCGCGCATCCCCATCGGTCCTTCGCTCGTCGCCGATCAATATCCCTTATCGGTACGCACCCGCATTTTCGCGGTTGAAGCACTCGGACGACCACTCGGTCAGGTGCTTGGTCCGTTGTTCGCCGGAGCAATCGTCATCGCAGCCGGCGACGACGCGGGTGATTGGCGCGTCGTGTTCTTCGCACTCATGATTCCTGCCGGTCTGTCGGTGCTCTGGTCGCTCACGTTGAAAGAGCCGGTGCGCGGACGACAGGAACAAGAAGCGGTCCTTGGAGCACTGTCGAGCACGACCGAAGCCGAACCCCCCGTCCGACTGTCGGCGGCCTTCCAACGATTGAGGAAGGTTCGAACGTTCTACTTCCTCGTCGTCGGCATCGGCGTTCTCGGCTTCGCGCTCATCGCGGTGCCCGGTGCGTTCAATCTTCTTCTCGAGGATGATTACGGATACAGCGCGTTTAAGCGCGGCTGGATCGGTGCGATCACGTGGTCGGGCGCCCTCGTTGGCATTCCATTCGCGGGTCGCCTCGGTGATCGTTTGTTCCGCAAGAACCCACCGTCGTCACTCAAGATGATGGGAGGGTTCATCCTTCTGTATGGCGTGTTCGTCACTGTCGGTCTGCGCTTCCACTCGCCGACTGTGATGATTGCGCTCGTCACCACTGGCTACGCGTTCCAGGGGATGGCCTTCACTCAGGTCGGGCCCGCGATCTCATCGATCATTCCGTACCAGATGCGCTCTCAAGCGTTTGCAATGGTCGGCGTCTACATCTTCCTGATGGGTGGTTTCTTCGGCGGACTCCTCGCCGGAGCACTGTCGGACGCTCACGGTGAACGCACCGCGCTCACGTCGATCGTTCCTCCAGCGGCACTACTCGGTGGTCTCCTGATCATCTACGGCAGTCGTTACATGAAGCGCGACATCGCACTCACCGTGGCCGAGTTGAAGGAACAAGAAGAGGAACGCCGTCGGTTGGCCAGTGATCCCGGGAATGTGCCCGTTTTGCAGGTTCGCAATGTCGACGTGAGTTACGGCAACCTGCAGGTGCTCTTCGACGTTGGCTTCGACGTGAAGAAAGGTGAAGTGCTTGCCTTGCTCGGCACCAACGGAGCGGGCAAGTCGACGATTCTGCGAGCGATATCTGGTTTGGTGCTGCCCGACCGCGGAGTGATCCGCATGAACGGTCGCACTATCACTCTCGTCGATCCGCAGTTCCGCACGTCGATGGGTCTCGTGCAGATTCCCGGAGGGGAGGCGGTGTTCCCCACGATGACGGTCGCCGAGAACCTGGCGATCTGGAGTCGCCAGATCGCCGACCCCGACAAGCGTAAGGAGAAGTTGCGACTGGTCGACGAGACGTTCGCGGTGTTGCGTGAACGCGCCGATCAACGTGCGGGGTCGTTGTCGGGTGGGCAGCAACAGATGCTCGCTCTCGCCAAGGCGATCATGCTCGAGCCGGAATTGTTGTGCATCGACGAACTGTCACTTGGTCTCGCGCCTGTGGTTGTCCAGGACTTGCTTCAGGTCGTCGAGCGGCTGAAGGAGCAAGGCACGACGATGGTGATCGTCGAACAGAGCGTGAACGTCGCACTCTCGATCGCCGATCGCGCGGTTTTCATGGAACGCAGTCAGGTGAAGTTCGAGGGTCCGGCCAAGGATCTGCTCGAACGCGGCGACTTGCTTCGAGCCGTCTTCTTGTCGGGTGAGGGGGCGTGATGGTTGGTCTGGTCTTCTCCGGTGACATCGTCTTCGATGGGCTCGTGCAAGGGCTCGTCTACGCGTTGGTGGCCTTCGGTCTGTTGCTGATCTATCGCGCGACGGGGGTGATCAACTTCGCCCACGGTCAGATTGGCGCGTTTGGCGGCTACCTGATGGCGGTGCTTCAGATTCGCTACGACGTGGCATTCGGCGCTTCGCTACCGATCGCATTGGCCGTCGGCTTGCTCCTCGGCATGGTGTCCGAACTGATACTCCGACGACTCTTCTCCCAGCCGCGCCTCTTGTTGTTCGTCGCCACGCTCGGTTTGACTCAGGTGATCCAGCTGGTTCAGTTGCGAATCCCGATCACCGACGAGCAGGCCACCGAAGTGGGTTTCCCCGTGGCGATATCGGGCCAGTGGGAGGTGGCAAATCTCACCTTAACTGGTCCGCAGTTGCAGGTGTTGCTTGTGGTTCCGGCGTTGATGATTTTCCTCGGGTGGCTGTTCCACAAGAGTGCCTTCGGCATGCAGGTGCGCGCTACCGCCGACAATTTCTCGGCGGCCCAGTTGGCGGGCATCGGAGTACGCAAGGTGTCGACCAAGGTTTGGGCGCTCGCCGGGTTGCTGGCGACCCTGAGCGTGCTGTTGATCACCCCGTTGTACGGAGGCTCCATCGGCACGGTGCAGACTGCGATCGGCCCGAAGTTGTTATTGCTGTCGCTCGTTGCCGCCATGGTCGGGCGCATGAAGTCGTTCGGCTGGACTCTGCTCGGCGGGCTCGTGGCTGGTCTCATCGATCGATTGCTCGTGTCGTGGTCGCTGAGCGGCGACATGCCCGCGGGGGCCAACGTCGCGGTGTTGTTCGTGATCCTCCTGGTCGTGCTCTTCACTACTGGCCGAGGCGAGGCGATGCGCGATGGCGGATGGCAACTCACCAACAAGACACGAGCCGCTCGTCAGGAACTGACTCGTCATCCGCTGTATCGAACGCTCACTTTTGCTGGCATGGCGTTTCTGGCGGTGATCGCCGTGATCGTGCCGTCCCAACTCGACAAGGCGAGCGACGTGTTGAAGTTCTCGATCATTCCGATCTATCTGATCGTCGCATTGTCGGTCACCGTGGTCACGGGTTGGGGCGGACAGTTGTCGCTCGGTCAGTTCGGATTCGTCGCCCTCGGTTCGTACACCACGATCTACTTTGCCAATTCGCTGCCGTATTGGCAGTCGATTCTTATCGGCATCGGGTTTGGTGTCGGGGCCGCGATCATCATCGGAGTTCCTGCTCTTCGCGTGAAGGGGCTCTACCTTGCGGTCATCACGCTCGGGTTCGGATTGATGATCAGATCGTGGTTCCTCGTCGCCGAAAAGGTCGCCCCCGGCGGTGGTGGAGTGGCGAAGTTGAACGTCGATCGAGCCAAGGGATTCCGATTGTTGTTCTGGACCGTCAAAGGCAAGGACTTCGATGGGGTCTATTACTTCTGTCTCCTGATGGCCGCGGTCGCGATCGTTCTGGTTTGGCGCATTCGTCGCACGGGTATTGGTCGTTCGATCATCGCCACCCGCGACAACGAGAAATCGGCGGCGGCGTACACGGTGTCGCCGAATCGGGCGAAGCTGTTGGCCTTCGCGGTGTCGGGCGCGCTCGCTGCACTGGCGGGTGCATTGATGCCCCTCGCCGACCGAAGCGCCCAGTTCAAGGTCGACGGTCTGGCGTTCGAGTTCGAGGATTCGTTGCGCATCGTCGCCGTCGCCGTGGTGGGCGGAATCGGATCGATCACCGGCGCGGTGCTCGGAACGCTGTTGATCGTCGCGTTGCCGCTCGTGTTCGACGGAACGCAACAGGTCGAACTCTTCGCCAGTGGCGTCGGCATGTTGATCGTGTTGCTCTACTTCCCGAGTGGCTTGATCTCGATTCTTCATTCGTTCCGCGACAACTTGCTCGGTTGGATCGCTCGACGCACCAACTGGACGCCTCCCGTGCGCGAGAAGGGTGCCGAGATCGCCTCGCTTGGTGGAGGAAGTCGAACGGTCGATCCGGCGACGCTGCCACTGCGCACACAAGGTTTGACCGTGCGCCTGGGCGGGCGAACGATCGTCGACGAGGTGAACATCACCGTGGAACAGGGCGAGATCGTCGGTCTCATCGGAACGAACGGCGCGGGCAAGACCACCATCCTGAACGCCGTCTCGGGTTTGCTGCCCGCTGGTGGAACGGTCGAACTGTTCGGTCGCGACATCACGAGTTTGTCGGCGCATCGTCGCGCTCGGCTCGGTCAGGGGCGGGCGTTCCAGAACGCCCGGCTGTTCGCTTCGCTCACGGTGCGCGAAACCTTGATGGTCGCGCTCGAGTCGCGTCAGCGCTCGTTGTTGGTTCCGTCGATGCTCGCACTTCCGCCGTCACCCATGGTCGAACGGCGCAAGCGTCGCGAGGCCGACGAGATCATCGGCTATCTCGGGCTCGGTCGCTACGCCGACTCGCTCATGGGCGAGCTGTCGACGGGCACGCGACGCATCGTCGAGTTGGGTGCACTCATCGCTCTCGACTCGCGATTGCTTCTTCTCGACGAGCCCACCGCCGGCGTGGCCCAGCGCGAGACGGAGGCCTTCGGTCCGCTCATCCAAACCATTCAGCGCGAGTTGGGTGCGGCGATTTTGATCATCGAACACGACATGCCGATGGTGATGGCGATCTCCGATCGCATCTACTGCCTCGAGGCCGGTCGCGTGATCGCCGAGGGTGATCCGCAATCGATTCGCAACAACCCCGCCGTCATCGCGAGCTATCTGGGCACCGACGAGCGAGCGATCCAGCGCAGTGACACCGCTCAGTAGCAGGAATACCACGATGGCCGAAAGAACCTTCTCCTCATTGCTCGCCCCGGGGCGTATCGCCGGTCTCGAATTGCCGAACCGCGTGTTGCTTCCCGCCATGGACATGAACCTGTGCGTCGATGGTGAGATCAGCGACGGCGAGATCGCTCACTACACCGCGCGGGCCGCCGGAGGCACCGCGATGGTGATCACCGGAACCGGAGCAGTGGCGTGGCCGGTCGGCGCCACCTCGCGCCACCAGCCCGCGTTCTCCGACGATCGGTTCATTCCCGGCATTCGTCGATTGGCGGATTCGATCCATGCCGCGGGTGGTCGACTCTGCATGCAGATGTGCCACCACGGGAAGACCGCGAGCGTCGATTCGGCCGAAGGTCGTCCCCAGTTGGTGCCGTCTCTTCTCGAGGGAACCCAGGACCTCAGTGCCTTACGCGACAACCCCATGAGCGAACTGATGCGTTTGGCGACCGCGAGCCAGGGCAAGAAGGCGACGTACAAGGTCGCCGATGAGGACGATCTCGCGTGGGTGATCGATCAGTTCGCCGCCGCCGCGCGCCGATTGAAGGTGGCCGGAGTCGATGCCATCGAGATTCACGCCGCGCACGGGTATCTGTTGTCGACGTTCCTGTCGCGCACCTACAACAAGCGCACTGACCGGTGGGGTGGTTCGATCGAGAATCGTGCTCGACTCACGTGCGAGGTCGTGCGAGCGGTAAAGGCCGTGGTCGGTGCCGACTATCCGGTGATCGTGCGCGTGAACGGTCATGAGTACGGACCCGACGACGGGCTCACCGCCGCCGAGACCGCCGAGGCCGCGGTGCTGATCGAGGCCGCGGGTGCCGACGCCATCCACGTGTCGGCCAATGCGCACAATCCGTTCGCGGACTTTACCGATGGTCCGCTCCCGAATGCCGTGGCCGCATATCGCGATCACACGCGCACCATCAAGAAGGCCGTGAGCATTCCGGTCATCGCCGTTGGTCGCATGTTGCCCGAGGTCGCCGACGAGATGTTGGCCGCCGGTGAATGCGATTTCGTTTCGATGGGGCGGCAATTGCTGGCTGACCCCGACCTCGTCGCCAAGATTCGTGCGGGCGAGCGCGCATCCGTTCGACCGTGCATCAACTGTTACGTGTGCGTCGAGCAGAACTTCTTCGACGGAAATCCGAAGTGCGCGGTCAATCCGGCGTTGTGCAACGAAAAGGTCGCGGTGCTCGCGCCGATCAGCCGTGCGATGCACGTTGTCGTGATCGGTGGGGGACCGGGTGGGATGGAAGCAGCGCGCGTCGCTGCCACACGAGGCGCCAAGGTGACGCTCATCGAGAAAGGTGCGCGACTCGGCGGCACCATGTGGTTCTCGCAGCTCACCACTCCGGCCAACGCGATGCTGGTCGACTGGTTGAATCATGAGATCGAACGGTTGGGGGTCGACGTCCTCACCGGAACAACCGCCGACCCGACCATCGTCGCGAGTTTGCGACCCGATGCCGTGATCGTCGCCACCGGCGCGCGTCGAGGTCGCCCTTCGATCCCGGGAGCCGACTTGCCCCACGTTCTCGACGGCGACACGTTGCGCGGGGTCATCACGGGTGAATCCGGAGCCGACCTTTCGTCGATCGGAACGCTCGGTCGAGTGGCCGTGACGGTGGGTCGTGGCATTGGTCTTTTGGCCAACGCCGATCGCATTCGCACCTTGTCGAAAGTCTGGATGCCGGTGGGTCGCCGGGTGGTGGTGATCGGCGGAGGTCTCGTCGGGCTCGAACTCGCCGAGTACCTCGCCGAACGTGGTCGCATCGTCACGATTCTGGAGGAGGGTCCGCACATGGGTCTTCCGATGGCGATGCCACGTCGTTGGACGGCGGTCCGCAAGGCCTCGCAGCATGGCGTGACCCTCGTCCGCGAAGCGACACCGGTGTCGATCTCGAAGGTCGCCGTGCGTTATCGCTCGGCCGATCAGGAATTCGAGGTTCGGGGTGACACCGTGATCGTCGCCTCGGAGGTCGCGCCTGACCGAACACTCGCCGACGAGTTGTTGGCTGTTGGCCTCGATGTGCGCGTCGTCGGCGACGCCGCGTCCGTCGGATACATAGAAGGCGCCATGCACAGCGCCCACGAGGTGGCCCGTGAACTCTGAACCGACACCGACTTTCGCCGACCACGTTCGTGCCCGCGCGAACGACGATCGCACCGCGATCCTGTTCGAGGATCGGCGCATCACGTATCGCGAGTGGTGCGCCCTCGTTGCCGAACGAGCCGCGTGGTGGCGAACCCACATGGCCACGCGTCCGGCGGGCACACCACCGCACATCGGTGTGCTGATGGACAACACGCCCGAGTTCACGATGTGGCTCGGTGTCGCGGCCGTCACCGGCTCGGTCGTGGTCGGCATCAACCCCACCCGACGCGGGGCCGAACTCGCCCGCGACATCGTGCACACGTCGTGTCAGATCGTGGTCACCGAGTCGAATCAGATCGAGTTGTTGAACGGCCTCGATCTCGGAGACGCGAACGGCCACGTGCTCGACACGGACTCGACCGACTACGCGGCGTCGATGTCGACCCATCGCGGGGCCGCGTTGCCGTCGTCCGATGAATGCCCGGTTCAACCATCGGCCACCTTGTTGTTGCTCTTCACGTCGGGCACCAGCGGCGCACCGAAGGCCGTGATCACGAGCCATCAGAGACTGAACTTCGTGTCCCGGTCGATGCTCATGATCCTGTCGCTCGATGCCAACGACGTCACCTACATCTGCATGCCGCTCTTTCATTCGAACGCGTTGTTCACCGCGTGGGCGCCGAGCGTCGTTGCTGGTGCGACCATCGCATTGCGCCGCAAGTTCTCGGCGAGCGAGTTCCTTCCCGACGTCCGTCGTTTCGGAGCGACGTATTTCAACTACGTCGGCAAGCCCCTCACCTACATCCTCGCCACGCCCGAACAGCCAAACGATCGCGACAATCCTTTGCGTCGCGGGTTCGGCAACGAGGGATCGGAAGTCGACCTGGCCCGGTTCGCCGAGCGATTCGACTGCACTCTCACCGACGGTTACGGCCAGACCGAGACGGGCGCGTCGATCGTGCGCATCCCCGACATGCCGGCGGGTTCTCTCGGAGTGGCGGCACAACCGACCATCACGGTGCGCAATCCGGACACCGGCGACGAGTGCCCGCGCGCGATCTTCGACGCCGAGGGTCGTCTACTGAACGCCGAGGAGGCGACGGGAGAGATCGTCAACGCGGGAGGCGGAACCTTCGAGGGGTACTGGAACAACGACGAGGCGAACCGTGAGCGACTGCGCAACGGCGCTTATTGGACCGGTGATCTCGCCTATCGCGACAACAAGGGGTTCTTCTACTTCGCGGGTCGGAGTGCCGACTGGATGCGCGTCGACGGAGAGAACTTCGCTGGCGCACCGATCGAACGCATCATCATGCGTCATCCATCCGTGATCCTCGCCGCGGTCTACGGGGTTCCCGACGCCGACATGGGCGATCGCGTGATGGCGGCGATTCAGCTTCGACCGGACTCCTCATTCGACATCGACGAATTCGCGGAGTTCCTACGGGCCCAGAACGATCTCGGTCCGAAGTGGATGCCGACGTTCGTGATGGTCGTGGACGACTTCCCGATGACACCTTCGAACAAGGTGATCAAACGCGAGTTGGTGTTGCGACGTTGGCACGCCGTGGAGAGCGATGCATCGGCGCGCGTGTGGTGGCGCGAGGGCAAGACTCTCGACTTCGTCTCCTTCGATGCGCAGGCCGCATCGTCTCTGCGGTCGCGATTCGAAGCGAACAACCGCGGTCACGTGATCTCCTGAACGTCAGGGGATGAGCGCGACCTTTCCCGCCACGCGACGATTCTCGAGATCGCGCAAGGCATCGGCCGCGCGTTCGAGTGGATACGTCTGCGGTTCGACTGGTCGGAGGCGACCTTGGGCGATCAACGCCATCACCTCGGCGAGCATGCGATCGTTCAGACCCGGGTTCTTGCCGGCCCAGCCACCCCAATCGACGCCCGTCACGCGTCGGTTGCGCAACAACACCTGATTGGCCGGAAGGCGCGGAATGCCGGCAACGAAACCGATCACGAGGTACTGACCGTCGTCACCGAGCGCGCGCAAACACGTTTCGCCCAACTCTCCACCGACCGGGTCGTACAGGTAATCGACGGCTCCTCCCGCGGCGGCCTTGGCTACTTCCTTGATCTCGTCGGCCGACGCGTTCGAATCGAGCGTCGTCGTCGCCCCACGCTCGCTCGCGAACCGACGTTTCTCATCGGTCGAAGCGACGGCGATCACCTCGAGACCCAACGCATGTCCCACGTCGACCGCGGCCAGACCCACGCCGCTACCGGCTCCGAGAACGAGAAGTTTGCGTCCCTTCTCGACCCGCGCGCGCTCGACGAGGGCGAACCACGCCGTGAGATAGCTCTGCATAAACGTGGCGGCCTGACCGTCGGTGAGAGTGTCGGGGAGGGGCATCACGCGCTTGGCGGCGACGATCGCCTGCGAGCTGAACCCGCCCAGCCCGACGTTCGCGAACACGCGCGTGCCGATGGCGATGCCCTCCACATCAGGAGCCAACTCGACGACGCGCCCGACGACTTCCATGCCCGGGACGAACGGAACGGGAGGTTTGATCTGGTACTTGCCCTGCACGAACAAGGCATCGACGAAGTTCACGCCGCACGCGGTGACGTCGATGCGCACGCATCCGGGAAACATCGCGGGATCGGGCTTCTCCTCGAGGACGAGTTTGTCGAGAGGGGCGAATTCCTGGCAGACGATCGAGCGAACGGTCATGTCCCCACGGTAGTCATGGCCGGCGCGTCCCACGATCCCGAGGCACGTCGGTTGATGCTCGCATCTGACACACTTGACGATGTTCGGAGGTCGATGAATGGCAACAATCTGCGTGACGGGGTCGGCATCGGGTATCGGTGCGGCGACCAAGGCCCGACTCGAGTCGGCCGGGCATCGGGTGATCGGCGTCGATTTGCGTGATGCCGACATCGTCGGAGATCTGTCGAAGAAGCCCGATCGCGCGCGCATCGTGGCCGAGGTGTCCGCGGCGTGTGGCGGAGTTCTCGACGGACTCGTGCCGTGCGCCGGAGTGAGCACGCCGGCTCCGAACGAATTGGTCGTGCGCGTGAACTATTTCGGAACTCTCGAGGTGGTGAACGGTCTGCGTCCGTGCCTCGAGAAGGGGACCGATGCGGCGGTGGTGATGATCTCGTCGAACAGCACCACCATGACGCCCGGCTTGCCCGTGGCCGAGGCGATGGCCTATCTCGAGGGCGACGAGGAGTCCGTCGTCGCTCGTCATGCCGCGCCCAATGCTTTCCTCGCGTATCCGGCGGGCAAGTTGGCCATCGCATTCTGGGTCCGATCCCAGGCCGCGAACTGGATGGCGTCCGGGGTTCGCCTGAACGCCGTCGCACCCGGCGTGATCGACACGGGTATGACCCGACCATTGCTCGACATGCCCGGAGTGAAGGATTCGCTCGAGATGATTCCGATTCCGCGCAAGCGATGGGGACGACCCGACGAGATCGCCGCCGCGATCAACTTTTTGTTGTCGACCGATTCGTCGTACGTGGTCGGGCAGGTCTTGTTCGTCGATGGTGGCACGGACGCCTTGTTGCAACCGCATGCTCACCCGCATCCGTTGCCCGGAGGTCGCTGAGGTGTTGCGCGACGACGACACGGTCGCGTGGCTCGCGGCGTGCGAGGAGATTCGTCAGTTGGCCAGTCGCTACGCCGTGGCGTACGGAGCCCGCGACACCGAGACTCTCGCGCGACTGTTCGTGCCCGACATCAAGGTCACCCGCGAACTCTCAGGAACCTACGCGTTGCGCGACAGTTTCGACGATCAGATGCGAACGCTCGGACGAGTGATCCTGATGGTGGGGAACCATGTGATCGACGTCGAGGATGCCGATCACGCCACGGGCGTCGTGAGTTGTCGCGGCGAGATCGAGGACCGGGAAGGTCGCTGGATCATTCACCAGATCCAGTATCACGACACCTACCGATGCGTCGACGGTCGCTGGCTGTTCGCTCGACGACGGCACTTGCTCTGGTACGGGCACGACATGCCCAATCCTCCGGCTGGGCTTCCCGACGCGAACTGGCCGCAGAGTCAGACCGGTCGGGGCGAACTACCCGAGGTCATCGAAACCTGGCGCACCTGGACCGAGCGTCACGGCTGACGCTCGTCACGGCCCCGTGAGCACGTGGGTGCGCTTGTTGTCGGCGAACCAGCCTTCGAGAACGCCCTTGTCGACATCGGTCATCTCGCGCAAAGCGTTATTGCGGTCGGCGCGCCAATAGATCGTCTCGTCGGTCCGCCATTTCTCGGCCCGCAACGGAGGTTTGTGCACCTTGTTGTTCGCGGTGAGCGGCATAGCTCGAGTGATGCGGACGAGACGAGGACTCCACTTGGTGCCGAGATCGCGTTGCTCACGCAAGAACGCGTCGAAGGCCACGGGATCGAACGTGGTCGACGAGTTCATCTCGATCGCCGCCATCACCATGTCGCCGGTCACCGGATCGGGAACCGGATAGACAGCCACCATGATCACGCCCGGGAAACGGCTGATGATGTTCTCGACCGGCGCGCCGGCGAAATTCTCACTGTCGACGCGCAACCAATCGGCGCTTCGGCCGGCGAAATAGAAAAAGCCATCGGCATCCCGGAAGCCGAGGTCGCCCGTCCAGTACCAACCGTTGCGCACGCGCTCGTTCGATGCATCGGGGTTGTTGTAGTAGCCCTCGAAGGAACTGCCTCCGGCGGTGTTGACGATCTCGCCGATGCATTCGGGATTGGTGATGCCTCCGTGTTCGTCGAACACCACGCGGGGGCATTCGGTGTCGGTGGCCGGATCGACGATGATCACCTTGCCCGCCATGTCGGGTCGTTCGCGCCCGAGGGCGTTCGCCGGGGTGTCGGAGGTGCGGATGATCGCCACCACGCTCTCGCTCGAGCCGTAGCCCTCGACCAACTCGCAACCGAATCGTTCGAGGAATCGCTCGCGATCGAGTGCGCTCGCCTCGGTGCCGAATCCGAGTCGCAGACGATTGTCGCGATCGTGTTCGGTGGGAGGTTGTCCGAGGACGTACGCGATGGTGCGGCCGACGTACGTGAAGTAGGTGCAGTCGTACTTGCGAACATCGTCGAGGAATCCGCTCGCGGAGAACTTGCGACGCAGAACGAGGGTTGCGCCAACGGCCAAAGCCGGTCCCCAACACGCCATCAACGCGTTGCCATGAAAGAGCGGCATGGGGCTGTAGCACACTTCGTCTCGGTCGACGCCGTAGATCTGACCGGCGCGCACGGCGGTGACGGCCATGCGCTCGTTCGTGCACACAACGGCTTTGGGTGCGCTCGTCGAGCCCGACGTGAAGAGCAGGAAGAGGGGGAGCGAACCATCGGGTCGCTCATCGGTGATCATCGAGTCCGACCAGGCGGGTAACCGATCGATGATGGAATCGACGTCGAGAATCCGATCGGCCGAGACTCCGAGATCGAGTCCGTCGAATGTCGACGCACCGTTCGTGTCGGTGATGATCAACTGGCAGTCGGTGTGGGACACGTCGCGCGCCAGTTCGGCACCCCGGCGAGTGGGGTTGATTCCGACGACGCACGATCCGGTGAGGGCCGCCGCACCGATCCAATGCAGGTACTCGGGTGTGTTCTCGAGGAGAACTCCGATGTGCGGCTTGCGCGATGGATCGAGGGTCGATCGCAGGAATTCGGCTCGGCGCAACGCCTCGTGAATGACGGTGTCCCAAGTGATCGTTCGATTCTCGAACACGTAACCGACGTGATCGTCGCCGAGACGCGCCAGAAGCAGATCGGCGACGGTGCTCACGGAACGATGCGCGCCGGAAGCGGATGTCGGTAGAGATTCGCCGCGTTCTCGCAGCACAGCTTGCGCAACAGCGAGGGGGAGAGGTGACCCCAGGCGTCGCGCAGCACCGACTGCGTGTGCGGCCAGGTGCTGTCGCCATGCGGATAGTCGACCTCGACCATGATGTGATCGTCGCCGATGACATCGTGCAGATCGATCGTCGACGGATCGTCGATGGTGCAGAACCAGAAATTGCGACGCAACACCTCGGCGGGACGAAGATCCCAACCGGCTCCGTATCCGCTGCGATCGACAACGTTTTCGAGTCGGTCGAGCAACATTGGCACCCAGCCGATGCCCCCCTCGCTCATTGCGATCTTGAGGTTCGGGTACTTGTAGGCGTAGCCACTCCAGAGCCACTCGGCACAGGCGGTCAATGAGAGCTGCCCGAACAACGTGGCTCCCAGTTGCAAGGCGGGCGCGTCGCTCGGCATCGAGTACATCCCCGATGAACCGACGTGCAGCGAGATCACGGTGTCGGTCTCGACACATGCCTCGATGATCGGATCCCACCAGCCGCTGAACAAACTGGGGCAGCCGATGTTGTGCGGTCGCTCCGGCAAGGTGACCGAAGTGAAACCACGCTCGGAGTTGCGCCGAATCTCATCGGCTCCGAGCCGAGCGGTTCCATCGGGGCCGGGTGCGAGCCACGTGATTCCGCACGGAATGATGCGTTCCGGGTAGGGCTGCCACCATTCGTCGTACAGCCAGTCGTTCCATGCCCGCATCGTCGCCAGACCAACCTCGGGGTCGCTGCACGCGCTGAACACTCGTCCGGCGAACCCCGTGACTTGCGACGGGAAATTGAGCGACGCCCAACAGCCGATCAGATCCATGTCCTTGATGCGCTCGTGGATGTTCCAGCAACCGGGTCGCATGTCCTCGAAGCGGGCCGGCTCGAGTGATCGCAACTCCGGTCGTCGTCCGGCCACCGCATTCATTCCGACCTGACTGAAGATCTGTCCATCGAATGTCCAGACTTGATGGCCGGAGTCGTTGACGATGAGTCGCGGTGCCTTGGACTGCAGTGCTGCGGGAAGCCGTCCGTCGAACATGTCGGGTGGTTCGACCAGGTGATCATCGACCGAGATGAGCGTGTAGTGCACCGGGGCCGTTTCGGGATCGGGCAACAAGATGTCGTAGTTGGTCGGACCGATCTCGTAGGTGTCGATCGACATCGCGTCAGCTCCCCGTTCCACCGTTGACAATGTCTCCATATTTCTCGTCGCCGAGTCGTTGGCGCAAGTAGGGCTGGGCGTGAAGGTAGGCACCGTTGTCGATCGATGAATCGCGGAGCATCTCGACGACGGCACGACCGATCACCGCCGGAGGCACGCCGTTGCGTGCGATCCATTCGAGTCCCGCGCCCGAATCGAGCACCCGCTCGGTCGCCACCAGCCCGGGGTCGACGTTCAGGGAACGAATATGGGGATACTCGAGGGCGACCATGTCGGCGATGCGGTGGAATCCTGCCTTGCTCGCGGCGTAGACGAGCGACCATCCACTCTGTCCGGCCGGTGACTCGGGCGTGCGTTGTCCCGCGTTGCTCGTGATGTCGATGATCGTCCGTTCGCCGTCGGAGGCGAGCGCATGACGGATGAAGGCGTGCGTGAAGAGAAGTGGTGCCGTCAGATTTCCCGTGACACGACGAACGATGTCGACCGGATCGCTGTCGGCGAACAACACGTCGTTGCCCGGGCCGACGTAGATCGCATTGTTCACGAGGACGTCGATGCGACCGGCGGCCGCCACGCAACGGTCGAACGATCGAGCCACGTCATCGAGATCGAGCACATCGGCGACCACACAATGCGCTCGACCGCCGGCGGCTTCGATTTCTTCGGCGGTCGACTGCAGGCTTCCGGGAAGTGAGCGCCCGGTGGCGGGGTTGACCGCGGTGCCCACGGCCGTGCGACCAGTGATGACCACGTCGAACCCGTCGGTGGCCAACGCGACGGCGATGGCCCGTCCGATGCCACGGCTTGCTCCGGTGACGAGAGCGACGGGGCGACTGTGACTCGTCACTGCCCCTCCCTCGCACCGTGGTGCTCCGCTTGCCGCCGTGTTTCTCGTCGACGATCCCGTGCCGACTAGTTTTTGACACCGTATCAGAAACACCGAAAACGGAGCCGAGGACATGGGTGCATTGACGGGCAAGGTCGCGATCGTCACGGGGGCAGGACAAGGCGTCGGACGCTGTCACGCCGAACTACTCGCCCGTGAGGGTGCGGCCGTCGTCGTGAACGATCTGTCGGATCTGGCCGACGAGGTGGTCGCGGCGATTCGCGCCGACGGAGGTCGCGCGGTCGCCGCCAAGGGAAGCGTGACCGACTGGTCGTTCGCCGAATCACTCGTCGCCACGGCGGTTCGCGAGTTCGGCGATCTCGACATCCTGGTGAACAACGCGGGTTTCATTCGCGACGCGATGAGTTTCTCGATGGACGAGCAACAGTTCGACAGTGTCGTCGGGGTGCATCTGAAGGGGCACTTCGCCCCGGCCCATTTCGCCGCGGTGCACTGGCGCAATCGGGCGAAGGAACTCGAGGGCACCGAAGGCGGTCTGCCGCCGCGTCGCATCATCAACACCACGAGTGAGAGCGGACTCTTCGGCGGACCGGGTCAAGGAAACTATGGATCAGCCAAGGGTGGCATCATCACGATGACCACGATCCTCGCTCGTGAGCTCGGTCGCTACAACGTGACCGTCAACTGCATCGCGCCGCGCGCTCGCACACCGATGACCGAGGTGAACCCCAAGTTCGCCAAGCCCGAGAGTGGATTCGACAAGTACGATCCGGCGAACATCAGCCCGATGGTCGCGTTCCTCGCGAGCGATCAGGCATCCGACATCAGCGCGCAGACGTTCATCGTGCTGGGTGACCAGGTACATCGCATGCGACCGGCCGAGATCGCGAACTCGATCACGGCCGGTGGCAAGCAGTGGACGGTAGACGACTTGGCTGCTGCCAAGGGCCAACTGTTCGGCGATGCGAACAGCGGTGTTCCCGCATGGGGTGGGCCCCCGATGTGATCGTGCGGGCCCCGATGTGATGGGACGGATCTAGATATTGGGAGGAGTCAGTGTGGTGCACCGAATTGGCGGTCACCCGCATCGCCGAGTCCCGGCACGATGAACGCGTTCTCATTCAGACGCTCATCGATCGCGGCGGTGTAGATGCGCAGGTCGAGGCCGGTGCCACGCAGGAACTCGATGCCCTCTGGGGCAGCAAGCACGCAGATCACCGTGATCGGTCCGGTCGGGTTTCTTTCCATCAACAACTCACATGCGTGCGCGAGTGATCCTCCGGTGGCCAGCATCGGATCGAGCACGATGCAGGTGCGGCCCGAGAGCGTCTCGGGGAGTTTGTTGACGTAGGGCTTGGGAGCGAAGGTCTTCTCGTCGCGACTGATGCCGACGAAACCGACGTCGGCATTGGGCATCAGTTCCTGAGCGGCGTGAACGAATCCGAGACCGGCGCGTAGCACTGGCACCACGACTGGTTGGCTCGATAGGGCGCGACCGGTGGTCGTGGTGAGGGGAGTCTGCACCGAGACCTCGTGCGTGGCGAGTTCGCGCGTGGCCTCGGCGAGCAGGAGCATGCCGACGCGTTCGAGCTCCTGTCGGAACAGCGCATTCGGCGTGGAGACGTCACGAATTCTCGTGAGCGAGTCGGCGATGAGCGGGTGGTCAACGACGTGCACTTCGATAGGCATGCGCCCATTCTTGCCGATCAGCGCGCCTGAGTCCCCATGGCGAGCTCGGCCCGAAGGAGGGCGTATCGGGGCTTGATCATGCCGTTGATGATGCGCAGACGCTCCGGAAACGGCGCGAAGGCGCTCTTCATGGCATTCAGGGTCATCCATTCGAAATCGTCGAGACCCCAGCCGAACGCTTCCGCCAACTGGCGGAACTCCTTCGTCATGCTGGTGTCGCTCATCAGACGATTGTCGGTGTTGACGGTGACCCGGAACCGCAGGCGACGCAACAGCCCGATCGGGTGCTCGGCGATCGATCCGCACACGCCGGTGTTCACGTTGCTGGTCGGGCACAATTCGAGCGGGATGCGTCGATCGCGCACGAAGGCGGCGAGTCGACCGAGTTCCTCGGAACCTTCCGGACCGGTGATGTCGTCGATGATGCGTACTCCGTGTCCGAGACGCTCGGCTCCGCACAACTGCACGGCCTCCCAGATGCTGGGAAGTCCGAAGGCCTCGCCGGCGTGGATGGTGGAGTGGAAGTTCTCGCGTTGGACGTGATTGAACGCTTCGAGGTGACGGGTCGGTGGATGGCCGGCTTCGGCACCGGCGATGTCGAAACCGACCACGCCGCGATCGCGCCAGCGCACGGCGAGGTCGGCGATCTCGAGGCTGCGACGCGCGGTCCGCATCGCCGAGCAAATCGCGCGAATGGTGAGATCGGTTCCGGCGGCGCCGCGTGCGAAGCCACTCATGATGCTCTCCATCACCTCGTCGAGCGTGAGTCCCTTCTCGGTGCAGAGTTCGGGTGCCATGCGCACCTCGGCGTACACGACACCATCGGCGGCCAGATCGGAGGCACACTCGAACGACACACGTTCGATCGCGTCCTTGTCCTGCATCACACCAACCGTGTGAGCGAAGGTCTCGAGATAGAGCACGAGGTCGTTGCGCTTCGCCCCACGATGGAACCACTTGGAGAGGTCGTTCTCGTCGGTGGTGGGCAGCCCGGAGTATCCGTACTCGGCGGCCAGTTCGATGACGGTGCGCGGACGCAAGCCACCATCGAGATGATCGTGGAGCAGAACCTTGGGCGCGCGTTCGAGGACGTTGCTCATCGGGCCGCCACCTCGGACAGGCGTCGAAGGGGAAGATCATTCGAGCGCTGGAGCCAATTCCACGTCGGATAATCGGCCGAGGCCGAGATGCAGTGCACCGAGTACGCGTGTCGACTCTTTTCGCTGCGGTTCACGTCGCTCCAGTGGGGGAGCAAGCCATGCAGCACCACCATCGTGCCCGCTTTCACTTCGAGCGGAACGAGTTCGACGGGCACGTCGGGCAACGGTGATGGATCGATGACGTCGAAAGTGGCGCCATCGTTCGCTTCGTTGCGAACGAACTTCTTGCGCAACGACGTGCGGTGTCCGCCGGGCAACGCCCAGAGACATCCGTTCTCGAGCGTCGCGTCCTCGATCGCGAACCAGAAACCGGTCACCGTGATCGGGTCGGTGTACAGGAAGGTCGCGTCCTGATGGCACCCAACCTCGCCACCGATGCGCGGCTGTTTGCAGATGTACATGCTCTGCAACGCAAGGGCATCGGGCATGCCGATGTCGGCCGCAACCTTGGCGAGAGCGTCGGTGTAGGTGAACTCGGCGAAGACATCGTCGAGATCGTGCATGGCGTGACCGATCTTGTTGACGCTCAGTTCCTTGGCCTGACGCAGACGTCCGTCGGAGTCGAACGCTTCCTCCTCGAAGAAGCAATGGATGCCGTTGGCCGACTCGATGAACTCGCGATCGGCGTGACGTGTCTGTTCGTTGGTCGTGAAGACACTTCGGTGCGACTCGGGATCGAAGTCCGCGAGGATGCGCTCAGCTCGCGACTTCAGCGCTCGGCACGATTCGGCATCGGCGAAGTCGGGCAACACCAAGAAGCCATCACGGTGGTAGTCGGCAACCTGTTCGTCGGTGAGCAGCATTCCCATGGGTGGATTCTAGGACCGCACCCCATCGACTCGGGTGTGGTCCAGCGGCGTGCCCCGTACGCTGTTGCCCCATGAACGATGCGACTGGTCGCGATCTCAATTCCGGTCTCACGGTCCTCGGATCGATGGTTCGGGGTCCGATCGAACACGTCGAGGTCTTTCCGGCGCCGGCCGACGTGCGACTGGTGACGTTCTCCACCGACGAACTGTCGTCGATGTGCCCGGTCACCCGTCAGCCCGATCTCTCGCGCGTCGTGATCGAATACCGACCCGGGTCGTGGTGCGTCGAATCGAAGAGTCTCAAGCTCTATCTCTGGAATTTTCGTGATCGTGAGGTGTTCGCCGAGGCTTTGACCGCCGAGATCGCCCGTGAGATCATGATGACGGCGAAACCGGTCGGAGTGCGCGTGACACTCACCCAACGACCGCGGGGCGGCATCGAAGTGGCGGCCGTCGCCGAACTCGGAGACTTCTGACGCGTCAGTGATTCTCGCCGGGCCGGTACGGCTGGCCGGCGGACGCGGGTGGGCGCAACTGCTGACGCGCCCCGGCCAACACGATGATCGTCACGATGTACGGCGTCGCGGCGACGAACTCCGAGGGGACCTCGTCGACGACGATCCACGTGAACAGAGCGAGTGCCGCACCGAACGCGGTTCCGAGCGCGGCCAGTTTCTTTCCTCGGGGGATCAGCCAAACCGTGACGATGGCGAGAACGATCGCGGTGACGAGCAAGAGAGCGGGCACGTTCTTGGCATCGCGGAACTTCAACGCCGTGGGGAAGCCGAAGAGAATCGCACCGCGCAGAACACCAACGGGATTCCAGTTGCCGAAGATCGTCGTCGCGAGTCCGATGAAGCCGCGACCTCCGGTCTGGCCCTGTCTGTAAGTGCTCGTGAGGACGCACGACAGGTAGGCACCGCCGAAGGCGGCGAGTGATCCACTGATCGCCATCGCTTGATAGCGAAGTCGCACGACGGGGACACCGAGACTTTCGCCGGCTCGTGGTGATTCGCCACTGGATCGCAGCCGTAGTCCCCATCGGGTGCGCCAGAGAATCCAGGCGGTGAGAGGGACGATGGCGAGGGCGAGCAAGGTGGGGATGTAGACGTCACTCGAGATTCCGCGAGCAAAAGCGGCCAGGTCGGGGAGCAACGGGATGTCGTGTTTCTTTTCGATCCATCCGAGGAGGTCGGGGCTCTTCCAACTTCCGATGTGACCACCGCTTAGGAACGGCAGATCGAAGGTGCCGTAGCCACCCTTTCCGTTCGGGGATTGGCTTTCACCACCGCCGTTGCCCTTGAACGCGATGATCGATAGGTACTCGGTGACGCCGCCGGCGAGGATGTTGATGGCGATGCCCGACACCACGTGGTCGACGTTGAAGCGCACGGTCGCCAGTGCGTGGAGCAGTCCGACGAGTGCGCCTCCGAGGAGCGCGAGACCGATGCCGGCCCACGATCCCCATTTCCACGCTCCGAAGCCGCCGAGCCACGAGCCAACGATCATCATTCCTTCGATGCCGATGTTCACGATGCCCGCCCGCTCGGCCCACAAGCCGGCGAGTCCGGCCAACAGGATCGGTGTGGCCACCCGCAACGTCGAGGAGATAGTTCCAGAACTCGTGAGGTCGTCGGTGTTGGTGACGATGCGCACGATCGACAGCACGAGCACGAAGCCAAGCGACATGAACATGGCGCGACGCGCCGGGCTCAGAGCGGACAATGAACTCACGACGTCGCCTCGACGAGTGCCGCGGCCCGGCGTTGGATGCGGCGATCGTCCCAGCGTTTCACGGCCTCGTTGATGATCACCACGGCCAACACGATGATGCCGGTCATGATCGTGACGATTTCCTTCGGAATGTTGTCGAGTTGAAGTCGACCGGACGCTTCACCCAAAAAGCCGAAGAGCAACGCCGAGAAGAAGATTCCGACCGGATGATTTCGTCCCAACAATGCGACCGCGATGCCGTTGAATCCCTGCTGCTCGGCGAGGTTGTTCTGATACGCGTGAACATCACCGAGCAAGGCACGCATGCCCACGAGTCCGGCGATGGCTCCGGAGATGATCATCGAGATGAGCACCATGCGCTTCGGGTCGACGCCGGTCGCTCGTGCGGCACCGGCGTTCGCGCCCGAGGCCCGCAATTGGAAACCGAACTTGGTCTTCCAGACGAGCACCCAGAAAAGAATCAGAATCGCAATGGCGACGATGAGCATGCCGTTGAGTCGTCGATCGACGAGATCGGGAAACCACGCACTCTGCGGCAGATCCTTGGTCTTGACCAACAGACTCGTCGATTCTCCGGCTTTGTCGAGTCGGAAGAAGGTGTCGAACGACCATGCGACGACGCTGAGAGCGATGAAGTTCAACATGATCGTCGAGATGACCTCGTTGACGTTGCGCTTCACCTTCAACCACCCGGCGAATCCGGCCCACAGGGCGCCGGTCGCCATGGCCACGAGGAAACAAAAAGCGATGTGCAGCGGAGCGGGCAGGTCGACGAGACCACCGATCACCGCGGTCGACAACAGGGCGACGCGCATCTGGCCTTCGACACCGATGTTGAACAGATTCATCTTGAAGCCGATGGCAACGGCGGCTGCTGAGATCATGAGCGGGGTCGCTCGGTTGAGCATTCCCTGCAGAACCTTCGTCTCTCCCGCGGCTCCGAAGAGGGTGGAGTAGGCCTTGATCGGATCCTTGCCGGTGATGAGCAGGATGACCGCGCAGATCAACAGCGCCACGATGATGGCGAACACCGAACTCGCCGAGGTGACGAGGATGCGCTGGAGTTTTTGGCGATTCATCGCGTCGTTCCTTGCATCTCGCCGGTCATGTAGGTGCCGAGAAGTTCGGGTGTGGCGTCGGCCGGATCGAGTTCGGCGGTGACGCGACCGTCGAACATCACGAGAATCGTGTCGCTCAGACCGATTAGTTCCTCGAGGTCGGCGCTGATGAGTAGGATGCCGAGGCCGTTGTCGCGAGCGAGTCGCAATTCATCCCAGATCGCCGATTGCGCACCGACGTCGACACCGCGGGTTGGATGAGCCGCGAGCAAAACCTTGGGGTTGCTCGACATCTCTCGACCGACCACCAACTTTTGTTGGTTTCCACCCGACAGAGCGAAGGCCGGCACCTGTTCGTTCGGGGTGCGAACGCCGAATCGCTCGATGATCTCACGGCTGTCGGCCTCGACCGCGCGCCGACGCACGAGTTGCCCCGTCGTGAGGCGATTGTTTTCCTCGCGACCGAGAAAGGTGTTCTCCCACAACGGAGCATCGAGAAGCAAAGCCTCGCGATGGCGATCGAAGGGTATGTACGACAGTCCGGCGTTGATGCGTTCACGCGTGGCCGACGCCGACACGTCGCGACCCTCGAGAACAACCGACCCTTTCGCGGCCGGAACCAGACCGAGAATCGCTTCGCACAATTCGAACTGACCGTTGCCCTCGACACCGGCGATACCGACGATCTCGCCGGAGTGAACACGTAATGACACATCTTCGAGGGCTAACTTGGCACCCGCGGATGCTCCCGCCACGTCGAGCCCCGACACCTCGAGCAACACGTTCGTTCCCACTCGCGTCTCTCGTCCGGACGGGTCGGGGAGATCGCTGCCCACCATCATCTCGGCCAGACCGCGTCGGTCGGTGTCGCGGGGAGTGGTACGGGCGACCGTGGTGCCCTGACGGATCACGGTGATCTCGTCGCAATTCGCCAACACTTCGTCGAGTTTGTGCGAGATGAAAATCACGGTTGCACCGTCGGCGACGAGGCGCTTGAGCGTGACGAAGAGCTCGGCCACCTCCTGAGGCACGAGCACCGCGGTGGGTTCGTCGAGGATGAGGATGCGGGCACCTCGATAGAGCACTTTCAAGATCTCGACGCGCTGGCGCTGGCCGACTCCGAGGCTCGACACGGGTGCGTTTAGGTCGAACTCGACTCCGAGGGTCGTCATGAATTGGGTGATCCGCGCATGGGCAGCGGCGAAATCGATCCGTCCCCGCGAGGTCACCGGTTCGTTGCCGAGGATGATGTTCTCGGTGATGGTGAGGTTGTCGGCGAGCATGAAGTGTTGATGCACCATGCCGATGCCCGCGGCGATCGCATCGGTGGGCGAACGAAACGTGCGAGTCGAGCCGTCGACGGTGATCGTGCCGGAGTCCGGTTGATGCATGCCGTACAGCGTCTTCATCAACGTCGACTTGCCGGCCCCGTTCTCGCCGACGATCGCGTGAATCGTTCCCGGTCGCACCGAGAGGTTCACGTCGTGGTTGGCGATCACGCCGGGAAATGTCTTGGTGATTCCACGCAGTTCGACCGCCAGGTCGTCGCGGTCATGCGGTAGTTCCGACATCGTTCCCCTCGAGACAGTGATCCAGTTATAGCAGAGCCCCCGGGCCGACGGCCCGGGCTCTCGCGACGTGCTGATGCGGATTCGATCCGCGTCCGATCAGGGAGCCGTGGGAACTTCGATGTCTCCCGCGACGATCATGCCCTTGATCTCGTCGAGCTGATCGGCGATGTCATCGACGTATCCACCCGAGGTGGCGTAGCCCACACCGTCGTTGCTCAGATCGAAGACCTTGATGCCACCGGAGGTGTCTCCACCGGCGACGGCCTTGATCGTCTCGCACACGGCCACGTCGACGCGCTTCAGCATCGAGGTGAGGATGTGCTTCTGAGCCTCGGGGTCACCCGAAGTGAGGTACTGGTCGCTGTCGACACCGATCGCCCAAGCGTCGGCTTCGATGGCGGCCTGAATGGTGCCCGCACCCGAACCGCCAGCGGCGGTGTAGACGATGTCGGCGCCCGCGGCGTACCAACCCGAAGCGATTTCCTTGGCGCCGTCGACGTTGCCCCACGCGCTGTTGTCACCTGCGGGTCCGAGGTACTGGACGTCCACGACGATGTCGGGGTTGATGTACTTCGCGCCCGCGGTGTAACCGGCCTCGAACTTCTTGATGAGGTCAATCTCCTGACCACCGATGAAGCCGATGTGACCGGTCTCGCTCTTCAGAGCGGCGGCCGCACCGACGAGGAACGAACCCTGCTCCTCGGCGAAGACGAGGCTCGACACGTTGTCGGCCTCGACCACCGAGTCGACGATGCCGAACGACACGTCGGGGTTGGCCGCGGCGACTTCACCCATCGGGTCGGTGAACATGAAGCCCACTCCCACGATGACCTTGGCGCCACCTTCGACCAACAGTTCGAGGTTGGCCTTGCGGTCCTCGTCGACGTTCGCCTCGAGTTCCTTGATTTCTGCTCCGGTGGCCTCCGCGGCGCACTCGCCACCAACGGCGGCCGAGTCGTTGAAGGTACCGTCGCCACGTCCGCCGGTATCGAATGCGATACCCGCGATCAGGCCGTCGGCGGCCGGAGCGTCGGACGAGGCCGGAGCCTCCGACGAGGCCGGTGCCTCGGTGCTGGATGATCCGCCGTCATCGCCGCCGCAAGCAGTGGCGAAGAGGCCGAGAGCTGCCAGCGAAGCTGCCAGCAGTCGTGCATTCTTGCGCATGTGGTTGTTTCCTCCCCTTGGTCGCCGAACGGGGGTGCCCGGCGAGTTGGATGGGCAACCTTACATCAGCGGGACCGCACTACTGGTGACGACCGCGTTGCTGGATCGATTCCCGTCGAGCGGCCACTTTTTC
>JBJTIO010000125.1:0-31993 GCA_046095045.1 Actinomycetota bacterium | reverse complement strand
AGCTTCAGCACTTCCTCGACTTCCTCGGGGTACACCTTCTCGCCCCCGGTGTTGATGCACTGGCTACCTCGACCGAGTAGTTGAACCGTTCCGTCGGCGTCGACGGTCGCCCAATCGCCGGGGATCGACCAACGAACTCCGTCGAACACCACGAAGGTCTTGGCCGACTTTTCCGCGTCCTTGTAGTAACCGATCGGCGTGTGTCCGCGCAGGGCGACGCGCCCACGCTCGCCGCTTCCCGGTTCGACCTCGCGACCGTCCTCGGTGAGCACCTTGGTGTTCGGACCGAGTTGGAATGTCGCGGTGCGCGCCGAACCATCGGCCGTCGTCGTGTTCTGCGCCATGCCGATCGCCTCGGACGATCCGAGCGAATCGACCATGATCAGACGATTGTTGTGACGCAACAGTCCGGCTTTCGTCTCGGCGGCGAACATGACTCCACTCGACACGATCACGCGCAACGATTCGAGGTTCCAACGTCGGGGCTCGGAATCGAGCGCGCGAAGAATCGGTTTTGCGAAGGCGTCGCCGACGATCGACATCGAGTTCACGCCGAATTCGGCGATGGTGTCGAGAAGCTCGACCGGATCGAATCGCCGACCGGTCATCGTGACGACCGAGCCGGCGATCATCAGATTGCTCATGGCGTTGAAGAGTCCGGTGCCGTGCATGAGTGGAGCCGCCGGAAGGTTGCGAGGGCCACGTTTGCCCAGTCGGACGTCGAGCGCATCGCGGGTCGGAGTCGGAGGCAACTTGATGCGATTTGCATCGTCGAGCGCGAGAAGCAAGTCCTCTTGTCGCCACATCACGCCTTTCGGCATGCCCGTGGTGCCACCGGTGTACATCAGCAACAGGTCGTCGCCCGAGCGGCCCCAAGGAGCAACCACCGCGTCGCTCGAACCGGATTCGGCGACTGCGTCGTAATCGTTCGCCCAGTCGGGAAGTGGACCCGAACCATCGTCGACGCGCAACCAGGTGCGCACGCGCGGAACGCGATGACGCAGCTCGGCGATGACCTCGGTGAAACAGCCGTGGAACACGACGGCAACGACGTCGGCGTTGTCCCAGATGTAGACCAGCTCATCGGGCGTGTAGCGATAATTGGTGTTGACCGGTGCCAATCCGGCCTTGAACGTGGCGTGGATGCACTCGAGATACTGCGGGCAGTTGTACATGTACTGAGCGACCTTGTCCTGGTGGACGACGCCGGTGTCGAGCAAGGCCCGTGCGATCCCGTTCGCACGTCGGTCGAACTCGGCCCAGTTCCACGAGCCATCGCGCGAGAACTGAGCGGGGGAGTCCGGAACGCCACGGGCGATCGCCTCCCACGCGTCGGAGAAGTTCCAAGTGGTGCTGGGACCGAGGGTGGACACGGTGCGATGGTACGCCGACCGGGGCAACACCAATAATCTCGCCGTGTGGACTTCCAGATGCCCTCGACCGACGATCCCCGTCGCATCGCCGTTCGCGAATGGATCGCCGCGAACCCGAATCCGACGGCGCGGGTCCTGGCCGAGGCCGGTTACGTCGCACCGCATTGGCCCCGTCCGTACGGGCACGACGCCGACCCGATCCATCAGCTCATCATCGACGACGAATTGAGCAAGGCCGGCATTCGTCGACCGGCGAATCCGATCGGCATCGGGTGGGCCGGACCCACGATTTTGTACGCCGGAACGGAGGAGCAAAAGGAGCGTTACCTGTTGCGCCTGTTGTCGGGTGAGGACTTCTGGTGTCAGTTGTTCAGCGAGCCCGGAAGCGGTAGCGATCTCGCCAATCTCGGCACGCGCGCGGTGCGCGACGGCGACGAGTACGTCATCAACGGTCAGAAGATCTGGACGAGCGGAGCGCAGCACGCCAAGTTCGGGATCCTGATCGCGCGCACCGACCCCGATGCCCCCAAGCACAAGGGTGTCTCGTACTTCGTGTGTCCGATGGACACGCCGGGCATCGACATCCGACCGATCAAGGAGATGACCGGAGCCGCGACGTTCAACGAAGTGTTCTTCGACGACGTGCGCATCCCCGCGGCGAACCTCGTCGGCGCGGAGAACGAGGGTTGGCGCCTGGCCAAGGTCACGCTCGGTAACGAACGGGTGTCGCTATCCACCGGCGGCGTTTTGTGGGGTAGCGGTCCGACGGCGCTCGAGATGCTCGACGCGGTGCGCGAGCGTGGAGAGGTTCACGACCCGGTGATGCGACAACGGCTCGCGGGGGTCTACATCGAGCACGTGTTGCTCGACTTGATTCGCATGCGCACCTTGTCGGCGCGACTGCGCGGCGAGCAGCCCGGACCAGAGGCCAGCATCCGAAAGATCCTGGCCGATGAACATGGGCAGAACGTGATGGAGGTGGCGCGCGACATCCTCGGTGCGCACGCCATGTTGCGACAAAGCACCGACAACTCCGCGCGAGGAACGCACAACGGGCTCGGGGGTGGTGGAGGCGTCGGTCTGCGTGCGCTCGAACATCCAGGCTGGTTCGACGGATACATGTTCGCTCGATCGCTCACGATCGGTGGTGGCACCGGCGAGGTGCAACGCAACATCGTGGCCGAACGCGTGCTCGGATTGCCGCACGACAACGATGCCCTTGCCGGAATGACGTGGGCCGAGACCCAACGAGCACAAGGACGGTGACGATGAAGAAGTCCCGTGATCTGCATCCCACGAAGGCGTTGTTGTTGCGTACCGGCGTCGAACTGGCGGCCGAACACGGCCTGCACGGTTACACCGTCGAAATGTTGCTCGAGACGTCGGGTATCTCGAAGGGGTCGCTCTATCACCACTTCTCGGACTTCGGTGATTTCGTCGAGGCCGTGCAGATCGAGATCTTCACGAAGTTCGTCGACGAGGACGTGGCCAACATCGCGATCGCATTCGAGCGGGCCGAGTCCCCGGCCGCCTTCCGGCGATTCGTCTCCGCGGTTGCCTCGTCGCCTTTTTTACCCGGGCGACCCGAGAGTCGATTGTCCCGCGCGAGCATGGTTGGTGCATCCATCGGACGTGAGGACTACCGACGACGACTGGGCGAGGCCCAACTACGCATTCGTGCCCAATTGAGCGAACTCATCCACGAGGCTCAGCAGCGCGGGTGGGTGCGCCCCGAAGTGCACCCCGACACGGCGGCGGCCTTCATGCTGGCCTACTCGTTCGGAATCGCGATCGACGAGATCACCGGCCAACCCGTGGATCAAACAGCGTGGCGAGACCTCGTGATGGCATTCATGGACCGTGTGATTCTTACCTCCGATTGATTTCGGTGGGCTCCGACCACACCAGCCCTCGCGGGGTGCTTGTACCCTGACCGCGTGACCCACCCTGCTCAATTCCGTTTTCGTCGCCCCTCGTTCGGTTTAGTGTCTATTGCGATGGTCACTTTGATCGCGTGCGGAGACTCGTCCGTCGAGTCGGACTCGCCGAGCGAGACCCCATGTCCCGTGCGCTCGGCGGTCGCCGACGGGTCGCCCCTGATCGCGACGACGGTCGCGCCGATCACGAGCATCGCGGCCAACATCGCGGCGGGTACCGACACGCGGATCATCGGGGTCGTTCCCGAGGGCACGAACAGTCACACCTACGAACCCCCTCCGAGCGTGGCGGCCACTCTCGAGGATGCCGACATCGTGTTCATCAACGGACTCGGTCTCGAGGATCCGACCCGTGAGTTGGCCGACGCCAATCTGCGCGAGGGCTCCGTGGTGTGCGAGTTGGGAACGGCGATCCTTCCGGAGGACGAGTGGATATTCGACTTCTCCTTCCCGAAGGATGGTGGCAAGCCCAACCCGCACGTGTGGACGAACCCGCCGATGGCCGGAGACTTCGCGGCATTGATTCGTGATTCGTTGTCGGCGGCTGATCCGGACGACGCCGATGTGTACGCGGCGAACTACGAATCCTTCATCGCCAAGGTCGATGCCCTTGATACGGCAATGGCGGAAGCCACCGCGACGCTCGAACCCGCTCAACGTTCGTTGCTCACCTATCACGACGCGTACGCCTACTTCGCCAAGCACTACGGGTGGACCGTGATCGGCGCGATCCAGCCGTCATCGTTCGAGGAGCCGACCCCGCGCGAGGTCGCCGATCTGATCGAACAGGTCGAGGCGTCGGGTGTGAAGGCAATCTTCGGCAGCGAGGTTTTCCCGTCGACGGTGCTCGAGCAGATCGGTGACGAAACCGGAGTTCGCTACGTCGACGTGTTGCGCGACGACGATCTGGTCGGCGCTCCCGGTGACCCGGAGCACTCGTGGCTCGGCTTGATGCGATTCGATTACGTGACCATGATCGAGGCCCTGGGCGGAGACGCTTCGGCGTTGAAGGCCCTCGATGTCTCCGACGTTGGTCCGGACACCGCGGAGTATCCGCAATGACAACCGTTGCCGCGACTCAGCCCCTGGTGCGCTTCGACCACGTGTCGTGCTCGTACGGAAACGGCCCGGTGATCGAAGCGGTCGATCTGACGGTCGACGCGGGCGAGTTCATCGGAATCGTCGGACCTTCCGGGTCGGGCAAAACCACGTTGTTGCGCGCGATGCTCGGCGCGGTCAAGCCCGTGCACGGCGCCGTGCACCGCACCGCCGAAATGCGTGTCGCGTACGTGCCGCAGATCGAAACGGTCGACTGGAACTTCCCGGTGACGGTCGCCGAAGTCGTTGGAATGAGTCGACCGCAGAAGTCGTGGTGGCCTCGCACGCGTCCGGACGAAACGGCCGAGATCGCTCAGGTGCTCGAGCATCTCGGGTTGGCCGGCTTGGCGAATCGTCACATCCGTGAACTCTCGGGCGGACAACAGCAGCGGGTGTTCCTCGCACGCGCCCTGATGCAAAAGCCCGATCTGTTGGTGCTCGACGAACCGACCGCTGGCGTCGACGTGCGCACTCGCCACGAGGTGTTGCACGTGCTCGCCGATCTGAACGAGTCGATGTCGGCCAGCGGTACCTCGGGGATCACCATCGTGCTCACGACGCACGACCTCAACGGTTTGGCGGCGCACCTGCCGCGCTTGATTTGCTTCAACCGGACCGTCATCGCCGACGGTGCACCAGCCGACGTGTTGAAGCCGTATTTCCTCGAGCGCACCTATGGCGCTCCGATGGAGGTTTTGCAGCACGGCGGCATGCCGGTGGTGCTCGAGCAGGGCAACGATGAGTTGCGTCTGCGCCTGAGTCGTCGCGGGGCGTGACCGTGTTGGCCGTCGATCTACTCGAGCCGTTCTCGTTCTCGTTCTTCCGCAACGGTCTGCTCATCGCCACGTTCGCGGGAGCGCTTTGCGGTCTGATCGGTGTGTTCGTCGTGCTTCGCAGCATGAGCTATATCGGCCACGGTTTGAGCCATGCCGTGTTCGGGGGTGCGGCCCTCGCCGCGGTGCTGAACATCAACTACTTCATCGGCGCCGGCGTTTGGGGTCTGATCTCGGGCCTCATGATCGGGCGCGTGTCGCGCAAACGCATCATCGGCGCCGACGCCGCCATCGGAGTGATCACCACCGCATCGTTCGCCGTCGGACTGGCCTTGCAGGCACGATTCGGCCAAGCCAAGCGAAGCATCGACGCCGTGCTCTTTGGCAATGTGCTCGGTGTGTTCACCGGCGACATCATCGCCGTCGCGGCGGTGGGCGTCGTGAGCGCGATCGTCGTCGTCGCTCTCTACCGACGACTTCTGTTCACGACTTTCGATCCGGAGGTCGCCGGTGTGAGCGGGGTCAACGTGCCGGCCATGGAAGCAGTGTTGATGGTGTTGCTCTCGGCGACGATTCTCGTCACCGTTCGTGTGATCGGGGTGTTGCTGATCTCGGCCCTGCTCGTGCTTCCCGCCGTGACGGCACGACTTCTGACCAACTCGTTCGGACGCATGCTGTGGTTGTCACCGGTACTCGGCGCGGTCTTTGGCGCCGTCGGCATGTACGCCAGTTGGTTCGCCGATGTGCCGAGTGGTGCCGTGATCATCATCGCCGGCACCTTGGTCTTCATCGTGGTGTACACCGCGGCCGGGGTTCGGCGGCGCCAGCGCGTCGCTGGCATGGACCATCACGGTCCGTCACTTCGCGCCGCGTAGCACCCATGCGACGCCTTGCGGCGTGTCGCGCACCTCGACCTCGGCTTCGGTCAGTCGATCGCGGATGAGATCGCTCAGGTCGTAGCGCTTGTCGGCGCGCACCGCGGCGCGCAGTTCGAGAATGATCGAAATGAATGGTCCGATGACGTCGCGCGGATCAGCGAGTCCGCCAACAGCGGCATCACCGAGGCGAACGATCATCGATCGCAGCATCGCGTGGGCGTTGTCCATGTCGGTGCTCTGCAACGTGTCGGCCGACCAATCACGAATCGCCGACTCGAGTTCGAGAGCGGCCCGCGCGGCATCGCCCGCTCGGCCTGCGGCGAGAGCTTCCTCGAACGCCCGTCCCGCTCGCTCGGTGTCGGAGGCCAAGGACGAACTCGCTGTGTCGGCGATCGGCGCGGCGACACGAGCCGAGGGCGAATCGACGACCGCAGTCGATCCGCGACCCGGGTCGCGCAGTTCGTCGATGGAGATCACCGAACCGGATGCGAACGTCGTCGAGTTGCCGCGCACCCGCACGGTGAGCACGCCGTTGCCGATCACGGTGGCGGTCGACGCGTCGAGGTCGAGGACGACTCCGGTGTGCTCGTCGACTCCGATGACGTGAGCATCATCGGGCAACATCTCCTCGAGCATGCGAAGTCGTCGCTCGCCGAGATAGCAGAAGCGCGTGTCGTGATGCCCACCCTCGGCGTTGTCGTAATGGGGGATGACCGCCACCTTGAGACCGATTTCGCCCAGCACGTCGAGTCCGTCGAGCCACTGCGGTTCAGCGCCGACCTTGTAGATCTCGTACACGGGAACGGTGAATCGTCCCAGAGTGAGAGCCGCGGCCGACGCGAAGGTGACCGCACCGCCCGAGCGCATCTTGCCCCGCACGATGTCGGGCACGGCGGTTTCGGCCCACTGACGCAACGCGTAGGTCGGACTTCCGGGACCGGCGAACAAATAATCGGCGCGACGAACGCGATCGAGACCTTGCTCGATGATCAACGGGTCGGCGTCGTGGAGTCGCGTGAGGCCAGCCACCTCGATCGGATGTCCGACACTTTGACGGAAGTACTCGACGGCCCGCGACGCGAGTTCGGGTGCGTTCTCTTGGAATCCGTAGGGCGTGTCGAGCACCACCGCGAGCGGATTGCCGGGCAGGCGCGCGATCAGGTCGCGGTGGGGTTTCATCATCGTGGGTGCGGTTTCTCCCGAACCCATGATGGTGAGCAGTCGCGGGGTGGTCATGACAGGAATCCGTTCTCGACGTGTTCGATGAGCACGTCGGCACATCTTTGCGGATGTTGGGCGTGCAGGTCGTGGTGGGCCGGACGGAACCAGTGCGCGCGAGCCTTGTGGGCCGAAGCCACCGCGCGGTCGATCGCGCGTTCCTTGTCGGTGGTCCAAGCGACATCGCCCGAATCCGCCGGAAGGAAGAGGAGTGGTCGTTGGATCGTGGGGAACAACTCGGACGGTCGATGCGACCACAGTTCGCGCAGGATCGACATGTGACGATCGAACGTGAGATGGGGGCGAATCGTTCCGTCGGGAAGGAACTCGAAGTTCGACAACGAGCCGATGATGCCGCTTTCGGGCCAATCGGAGTTGGTCGATCGAATGGCGCTTTCGAGGCGACCCGCTCGCAATCCGGCCAGTCGCGGTGGAGCCATGCGAGACGCACAGTCCTCCCACTCGGGGAAGACCCGTCCGAGTTCGATGACGCCTCCGTCGACGGCGACCGCTCCGATGACGCGATCTCCGTGGCGTTGTGCGGCGTGCACGACGATGTTGCCGCCCCACGACTGACCGACGAAGACCGCGCGTTCGACACCGACCTCGTCGAGAACGCGCACGAGGTCGTCGCACACCGTGTCGAAGTCGTACCCATGATCCGGTTTGTCGCTCAGACCGTGTCCACGAAGATCGACGGCCAGACTCGGGTAGCCACGATCGGCGAGATGTGATCCGACGCCGTCCCACATACGGGCATTCGACGCGAGACCATGCACCAGAAGAAAGAGCGGCCCGTCGGAGTCCGTGGATCCGCGCATGATCGCCCGAAGGTGAACGTCCGTGGCCCGCACGCGCAGAACCTGGCCATTGTCGAGGGGGAAATGATCGGGAATCACCGCGCCGATTCTGCCCGAACTTGGTGAGCGAGCGAAACGCGGGGTTTCGTGGCACGATGGGGTCATGTCTTCGGCCCACGAGTCGCTGATGCTCAAGGTGGAGCATCTCGAGAAGATTCTCTCCGACTTGGGTCGAGTGGTCGTCGCGTTCAGTGGGGGAGCCGATTCGGCCTATCTCGCGAGCGTGGCGCACCGCGTGCTCGGAGCGGAGGCGAGCCTGGCTGTCACGGCGGTGTCACCGAGCCTGGCTGGTGACGAGGAACGCGATTGTCGCGATCTGGCCAAGGAATGGGGTCTGCGTTGGATGCCGGTGGTGACCGCCGAGATGGAACGTGCCGCGTATCGCGCGAACGATGTCGATCGCTGCTACCACTGCAAAGCCGAACTGATGGATGTGGTCGGACCGATCGCAGTCGCCGAGACGGCAACGGTTGTGCTCGGGGTGAACGTCGACGATCTCGCCGATCATCGACCGGGACAACGTGCGGCCATCGAACACGGCGCTGTGTTCCCGCTCGTGCTCGCCGGCTTCACGAAGGACGACGTGCGTTCGGCCTCACGACTCGACGGTTTGCGCACCTGGGACAAGCCCGCCGCGGCGTGTCTGGCGAGTCGCGTGCCGTACGGAACGCCGGTCAATGTCGAGATCCTGACAGGGGTCGATCGGGCCGAGGCCGCCCTCCACCGTCTGGGGTTCCGGCAGGTGAGGGTGCGCCACTATGGCGAAACAGCGCGCATCGAGGTGGAGCAATCCGATCTCGTGCGGGCGATCTCCGAGCGCATGGCCGTGATCGAAGTGGTGAAGGCCGCCGGGTACCGCTACGTCACGGTCGATCTCGAGGGCTTCCGATCCGGCAACCTCAACGCGGGGGTCGCCCCGAGCGCACCAGAGGGTTCGTCGGATCGCTCGTCGCACTCGTAGGGTTCTCTCGTTCCCGCTGACTCTTTCGGAGGCCACCATGAAGCTGTCCATGATGCTCAACTACGCCGGAGGCTTCCATGCCGCGGTCGACCGAGTAGTCGAACTCGAGAAAGCCGGTCTCGACGTCGTGTGGATCGCCGAGGCCTACAGCGCCGACGCGATCAGCCAGGTGGGTTATCTCGCGGCGAAGACCAATCGTGTCGAGATCGGAACCGGCATCGTCAATGTGTACAGCCGCACCGCCGCACTGATGGCCATGACCGCTGCCGGATGTGACTACGTGAGCAACGGTCGATTCATTCTCGGTCTTGGCGCGAGCGGTCCGCAGGTGATCGAAGGATTCCATGGCGTGCCGTACGAGAAGCCGATGCAACGCATCAAGGAGTACATCCAGGCGTGCCGCATGATCTGGGCCCGTGAGGAACCGTTCAACATGAACGGCCAGACGGTGAAGGTGCCCCTGCCCGCCGGAGAGGGAACGGGTCTCGGCAAGCCGCTGAAGATCATCAAGCCCGGCCAGGAGATTCGCAAGGACATTCCGATCTGGTGGGCGAGCCTCATGGGGCTCAGCGTTCAGGCGACGGCCGAAGTTGCCAACGGATGGTTGCCGATTTTCTTCGATCCCGACAAGTTCCAGAACGTTTGGGGCGACGATCTGAAGAAGGGACTCGCCAAGCGCGACCCGTCATTGCCCCGTCTGCAGATCTCGGCCGGTGGCATGGTCGCGATCGACGAGAAGCTGACCGGTGAGGCCCAGGACAAGATCCTCGACTTCGCCCGACCGAACGCCGCGCTTTACATCGGTGGCATGGGAGCTCGCGACAAGAACTTCTACAACACCATCTGCAAGAAGTACGGATACGAAAAGGAAGCGATCGAGATCCAGGATCTGTATCTGTCGGGGCGCAAGGACGAAGCCGCGGCCGCCGTGCCGCGCGAGATGTTGGCGAACTCGAACCTCGTCGGACCGAAGAGCTTCATCAAGGAGCGCCTCGCCGCGTTCAAGGAAGCAGGCGTCACCGTGTTGTCGGTCAACCCGATCGGCCCCGATGCCGTCAAGACCATCGAGACCTTGAAAGAGATGATCTCCTGATGGTCGCGACCACGAACATCGGCGGCTCGGTCGCACCCGGCTGGGAGAAGGTTCGCGACGCGTTCGTCGGCAACTTCGCCGGCGAGGAAGTCGGCGCCGCGGCGGCCGTCTACCACCGAGGTCGCAAGGTCGTCGACCTATGGGGCGGATCGTTCGACGTCGAGGGCACCCGTGACTACACCGAGGACACCTTGCAGTTGGTGTTCTCCACCACGAAGGGCATCACGGCGATCGCCGTTGCGATGTGCGTGGAACGCGGCTTGCTCTCGTACGACGAGAAAGTCTCGACGTACTGGCCCGAGTTCGCGGCCAACGGAAAGGGCGACGCGACGGTCGCCCAGTTGTTGTCGCATCAGTGCGGTCTCTACACGGTCGACGGCGAAATCTCGCTGGCTGAGGCGCTCGATTGGAACACGGTGACGGCGCGCTTGGCGGCCACCGCGCCGCGCTGGCCCATCGGCTCGGCCCACGGTTATCACGCCCTCACCTACGGTTGGCTGGCCGGTGAATTGGTGCGTCGCGTCGATCCGGCTCATCGCAGCCTCGGCACGTTCGTGCAGCAGGAGATCGTGGCCAAGGTCGGCGGCGAGTTGTGGATCGGCCTTCCCGAATCGCAGGAGTCGCGCGTGTCGCCGATGATCGGTGGTTTGAACGCGGTCGATGACGACAGCATCGACCCGGCCGTCAAGGCGATGATGGAGCAATTCATGGGGCCGAACTCGCCCGGTGGGCAAGCGCTCAGTCTCAACGGCGCGTTCGGCGTCGACGGAGCGTTCAATCGTCGCGACGTTCACGCCGCCGAGATTCCCGCGGCGAACGGCATCACCAACGCTCGCACGCTCGCGCGCATCTACGCGGCCACCATCGGCGAGGTCGATGGGGTGCGCTTGTTGCGTTCCGACACCATCGACCGTGCTCGTATCAAGGTCACCCCGGAGAACGAACCCGATGTGTGTCTCATCATGCCCACCACTTTCGGCATGGGATTCATGGTGCACGGCATGTTCAGTCTCTTCGGAGGTCCCGGTTCGTTCGGACATCCCGGTGCCGGTGGTTCGGTCGCCTTCGCACTTCCGGAGGCCGAGTTGAGCGTCGCCTACGTGATGAACAAGATGGCCACCAATTTGGCCAACGACGTCAGGGCGCAATCGGTGGCGAATTCCGCAGTCGAGTGCGCAGCTTCCGCGTCGCGTTGATGTATACGAAGCTCGCCACGGCGGCAACCGCGGCGAAGGTCGAGATCGCGGTGCGAACGTTCGTCGCCTGGGACAGGGCTCCGGCGGCGATGCTCGTGACCGACAGCACGAGGGTCATGAGGGCGAAGTCGCCGGCCAGGATTCGTCCTCGTATGCCATCGGGCGAGCGCATCTGCAATCCGTAGGTGCTGAGCGTCCACTGGGCGCCTCCGCCGAGATGGGCCGCAGTGATGAACACGACGCAGAGCCAAAGCGTCGGCATCCAGGCGCCCGTGAGATAGAAGGCGCTGAACGCCAAGCTCGCGTATCCGCACACGGACAAAACCTTGCCAACGTCGTCGCCGGTGAAGCGCGTGGCGATGATCGGTCCGAGTCCGACACCGGCACCGCGGGCGGCGATCAGAACACCGCGGGCTCCGTCACCTCCACCGTGCACTTCGCTGGCGAGCACGGCCAACTGGCTGACGACACCCGACCCGATGGCGAAGGTGGTTTTCGACAACAACAACGCGAGCAACACCGGATCGCGACGGGCGTGGCCGAGCGCCTCGCGCATGTCGGCGACGGGCCTCATTCGCGCGGTCACCTTCTGGCGTTCCTCCTGCAGGGGTTTGCTGATGCGGAACATGAACCACGCCGAGATCACGAACGAGATCGCGTTGATGATGAATGCGGTGTCTCGACCGAGCGTCGCCGCGAAGAATCCACCGACGGCGGCACCAAGAGCGAGCATGACTCCCCATGTCGAACCGAAGAGAGCCTGAGCCTTGCCGAGTTCGGTCGCGTCGCGGGCAAGGTTGGGCGTGCCGGCCTCGGATGCCGGCTTCACGATGGCCGCGAGTGCCGAGATGATGCTCTGACACACGAACGCGAGCCAGATGGTGTCGGCACCCACCAAAACGAGACCGAGTGCCGCGATCGATTGCACGAGCGACACGATGATCAGGATGCGACGGCGGTCGAATCGGTCGACGACCACACCGGCGATCGGTGAGGCGAAGAACGAGGGAAGTGAGAACGACACCACGATCATCGACACGAGAAAACTCGAGTTCGTCAGATCATCGATGAGTCCGACGAGGGCGACGAAACTGAACCAGTCGCCGAGGTACGAGATCACTTGAGCGACGAAGAGGCGACGCAGGTCGTGATTCTCCCGCAGCATCCTCCACATGAATGACTCCGGTCAGCGAGCGAATCTCGACATCGCCGCGACGATCTGCTCGGCCTCGCGGACGATCTGGCGCACGAGATCTCCGGCGGGGACGAGTTCGCGCACGGCACCAACACCTTGTCCGGCCGGCATGAACTCCCGCTTGGGATCGACCTCCACTTCGGGCGGCGCGCCCATGTGGTTGGCGCCGGCGCCGACTGATACGCCCACTTGTTCGGGGAAGCGCTTCAGTTCCTCGGGGTGATCCTCGAAGTGCTGGGTCCACTCGGTGCGCACGACGCGACATGTCTTGCCGGTGTAGGCGCGCGAGACGACGGTTCCGTCCTCGGGTAGTTCGAGAAGTGCCTGCTTGTAGGCGTTCGGAGCGTGGGCTTCGGGCGTGGCGATGAAGCGCGTTCCCATCCACACGCCGTCGGCGCCGAGGGCCAACGACGCCGCGAGACCGCGTCCGTCGAACAATCCACCCGCGGCGACGACTGGAATCTTGTCGCCCACCGCATCGACAACCTGGGGCACGAGTGCCATGGTCGCGACGGTGCCAGTGTGACCGCCGCCCTCGGTCCCTTGCGCGACGACGAAATCGCACCCACTCGCGAGTGCGGCTTGGGCGTGTCGAACCTTTCCGCACATCGAACCCACGAGGATGTTGTTCGCATGGAGCACATCGATGATCTCGCGGGGAACGCCGAGACCCGCGACGAAGATGCGCGCGCCGCCCTTGATGATGCTGTCGACGTCTTTCTCCAATTGTCCGGGGATGGCCGCGAGCAGATCGACTCCGAACGGCTTCGAGGTCAGTCGATGCACGGCGGCGATCTCCTCGTCGAGTTGTCCGGGGCGCATCGGAGCGGCACCGAACGTGCCGATACCACCGGCCTCGCTCACGGCAGCGACGAGTTGTGAGTACGAGACCCCACCCATTCCGGCGAGCATCACGGGATGTTCGATGTCGAGCAGATCGGTGAGACGAGTGCGCATGACCCCACCGTAGTCGTGCGTGCGTCGGTGAATTCAGTACGCGCCGCGTTGGCGGAAGAGTCGTCGGTGCCAACGTCCGGGGGTCAGGGCGATGGCCCGCGGTTCGTCCTCGAACATCCAGCGGGCGAAATGACGGCGACCCCACGATCCGGAGACGGAGAGCAACCTGATGGCACCGCGGGCACCCTTCGAGCGAGCGAGGACTTTCGACAGACGCATCGACATGCGGTGATCGGCGAGGAGGTGATGACGAACGGCGCGCGCGTAGTGCCGACGCACGGCCGCCGGTTCGCCCCCCGCCAGAACGGCCTTGGTCGCTTCGACGCCGGTGAGCAACGCCTGTCCGATTCCTTCTCCGGTGAGTGCGTCAGTCGCCATCGCGGCGTCGCCAACGAACAACACGCGTCCGGCACCAGTGACGGCTTCGTCGATGCGCGCGGGTATCGGCCACGCGGTGTGACGGCCCTCGAGTTCGAAACCTTCTCCGAGGGCCGCGACGATGTGAGGGCGCCGCAACAGGTCGACCCACAGATCCTTCATGTCCTGCACTCGTCGTTCGCCGTCGCGGAGAATGCCGAACCCGACGTTCACGCGATTGCCCGGTAACGGAAAGCTCCAGGCGTAGCCGGGGAGGAGATCCTCGTCGAACCACACGATGAGGCGGTCCCTCGCCGGACCCTGCACGTTGCGCGCGTACTGACGAAAGGCGTGCCATTCACCGAGATATCCCGGCGTCGACACTCCGAGTGCCTTGCGCACGGGGCTCCACATGCCGTCGGCGGCGATCACCCAATCGGCGGTCATGTCGCTCACGACGGATTCCGCGCGAAGGCGAACCGTCACTCGGTCTTCGGATGCTTCGATCGATTCGAACGACGTGTCCTCGACGACGCGAGCTCCGCTCTCTCGCGCGAGATCGACGAGGGCGGCATCGAGTTCGACGCGCGGAGTGACGGCCGCGAACCGGCCCTCGGTCGGAAGGGGGAGTCGCACCTCGCGCCCGGACGGTGACCTCAGCCAGGCGGCGTCGACGTCGCGCCACGATGGGACTGTCGACGGGTCGAAGCCGAGGGCGTGCAATTGGCGCAGGGCGAGCGTGGTCAAGCCGTCACCGCAACACTTGTCGCGGGGGAAACGAGCCTTGTCGACGACGACCACATCGAGTCCGGCGCGGGCCGCCATGATCGCCGCGCTCGTGCCGGCCGGCCCGGCGCCGATGATCAGCAGGTCGCAGCGATCAGGGAGCACACGCCAAGGCTAGGAGTGGTCGTCGACTGGTGTGCCACCGGATGTCGTTTCCTATGATCGGTCCAACGGAAGTCACACGCGGCGACTTCCCACCCCCGGGATCCGAGTGATCCCCGATTCGATGAGGAGACACTGATGGCTCGACTGTGCGAGGGACGTATCGCGATCGTGACGGGAGCCGGTCGTGGCATCGGTCGCGAACACGCTCTGAGTCTCGCCTCTCAGGGCGCCAAGGTCGTGGTGAACGATCTCGGCGGCAACGTCGACGGAAGCGGTGGCGATTTGTCGCCCGCTCAGCAAGTGGTCGAGGAGATCAAGGCGATGGGCGGCGAGGCCGTCGCCAACGGCGACAGCGTGAGCGACTACGAGGGCGCGCTTCGCATGGTCAACACGGCGATCGAGACGTTCGGCGATCTGCACATCGTCGTGAACAATGCCGGCATCCTGCGCGATCGCATGCGCTTCTCGATGACCGAAGCCGAATGGGATGCGGTCATCAACGTTCACCTGAAGGGCACGTTCGCTCCGACGCGCCACGCCTGCGCCTACTGGCGCGAGCAGAGCAAGGCGGGCAAGCCAGTGTCGGGTCGCATCATCAACACGACCTCGGTGTCGGGCATTTACGGCAACGTCGGCCAGACGAACTACGGCGCGGCCAAGGCCGGTATCGCGGCGTTCACGAACATCGCCGCCCTCGAGATGGCGCGTTACAACGTCACGGTGAACGCCGTCGCTCCGGTTGCTCTCACCCGCATGACCGAGGGTCTCGGACCTGCACCCGAAACCGACGAGGATCGCGAGAAGCGTTCGCCGCGTTGGATCGCCCCCATCGTCACGTGGTTGGCATCCGATGAGGCCGCTGGTGTCACGGGTCGAGTGTTCGAGGCGAGCGGCGACGTGCTGGCCGTCGCCGAGGGATGGGTGCGCGGCCCGAAGCACGCTCCCGTCGATGACCCGACCACGCTCGGTCCGATCGTCGCCGAGTTGTTGAAGATCGCCCGCAAGAACTCGGGCATGGACGGCACCCCCGGCGGGTGGCCCCAGCCCCGATCCTGAAACATCGAAAACAGAGGAGATAGTCATGCCGTTGAACCCAGAATCAGTCGGAACCGTCGGTGACGTGCGCACCATGTCGTGGACGTCGAAGGACGCGTTGTTGTACGCCGTCGGAATCGGCGCCGGAAGCGACGACCTGCCGTTCACCACCGAGAACACCAAGGACGTCGCCCAAGTCGTGTTCCCGACCTTCGCCGTGGTTGCCGGTTCGGGCACCACGTCGGCCGGTCGCAGTGCGATGGCGAGCATCGGTTCGTTCAATTGGGCCATGCTCGTTCACGGCTCGCAGGCGATCACCCTTCACCGCCCGATCCCGGTCGAGGCGCAAGCGACCGTGCAGGACAAGGTCGTCGCGATGTACGACAAGGGCAAGGCCGCCGTCGTGGTGAACGAGTCCGAAGTGAAGACCGCCGCCGGTGAACCACTCTTCACCACGCGCTCGTCGGTGTTCATTCGCGGTGAAGGCGGGTGGGGAGGCGATCGTGGTCCGTCCGGTCCGCAGAACGAACCGCCGGCCCGCGAGCCCGATCATGTCGCCTCGCTCACCACGTCGCCGGATCAAGCGTTCGTGTACCGCTTGTCGGGTGACCGCAACCCGTTGCACACCGACCCGTCGTTCGCGGCGCTCGGCGGCTTCGACCGTCCGATCCTTCACGGCCTGTGTACCTACGGCTTCACGGGTCGCATGTTGCTGAAGGCTCTGTGCGACAACGATGTGACGCGCTTCAAGCACATCGAGGGCCGTTTCTCGTCTCCGGTGCTTCCGGGCGACGAGTTGACGGTGCGCATGTGGAAGACCGCGGCGGGGGAGGCCGTGTTCACCACATCGGTCGGCGACCGCGTGGTGATCGACCAAGGTCTCGTTCGCTACTCCTGATTCAGAACAGGGTCAGGTCGTCCGGACGTCGTCCGCGCAAATCGTCGTAGTCGACTTCGACGCAACGAATCGATCGTTGTTCGGCGATCACCTTCGCCTGGGGCTTGATGCTCTGGGCGACGAACACGCCACGTAGACCCACGAGGTTGGCGTCGGCGCGCAGCACCTCGAGGTAACGCGCGAGTTGCTCGACGCCGTCGATCTCGCCACGGCGTTTGATCTCGACGGCCACGTACGCCCCGCTCGCGTCGATGCACATCAGATCGACCGGACCGATCGACGTCGGCCACTCGCGGCGAACGAGCGTGAGCCCGGGCTCTACCGCGTCGGGGACCGCGGCCAAAAGTTCCTGCAGGTGGGCTTCGACACCGTCCTTCTGCAGACCCGGATCTTCGCCGAATTCGTGGTTGGTTTCGACGAGCACTTCGTGGAACGTGATCGTGAGCACTTCACCCTTGGGATTGGCCACGACCCATTGGCCGTCCGATTCCGTGATGGTGTTCGGTGCGTTCATCCAGTTCAGCGGCTTGTAGGCGCCACCGTCGCTATGAATCGCGACGCACCCGTCGGCTTTCACCATCACAAGACGCACGGCTTCGGGCAGGTGGGCCTCGAGGCGACCCTGATAATTCACACTGCAACGGGCGACGACGAGACGCATGGTCCGTCAATCTTTATCGGCCGACGTGCTCCCGCATGCGCTTTTGAATCAGATCACGGCGGGCCTGCAGATCCTTGTACGTCATGCGGTCGACGTCGGCCTCCAGTCCGAGGCTCGCCTTCACGCTCGACATGTCGAATTCGACGGCGTTCGGGTCGACACCGAGCTCCCGTCCGAGGCGTTCGCCATGTCGTTGCGCGAACGTCATCGAGATGCTCGCGACCTCGGCGAGAATGTCGAGATCGGGCGCGAGTCGCGCGATGGCTCCGTCGAGGAACACCATGTTCTTCACGTACAGCATCAGTTCCTTGGGCAAACGCGCTCCGTACCCGAGAAGAGCTTTGACGACGCGCTGCACCTCGGCCACCATCTGCTCGCCGGTGAGGGTCGTCGGATCGATCGTCGGTTGATCGAGCCGCAAATCGCGAATGACGGCTGCTAGATCGGTGTCGCGGGGGAGAGCACCAAGATCGCGAAGTGCCGCCATCTGTCCGGTGATGTCGTTGGTCGTGGCGCTGAGCATGAGTCGCAGGAATGCGAGTCGACGCTCGTTCGTGAGTCGAGCGACGATGCCGAAATCGAGCAGGGCGGTGCGACCGTCGGGAAGGACGAAGAGATTTCCTCCGTGGAGATCGCCGTGGAAGATGCCGTGGATCATGGCGCCCTCCATGAAGGCGATCATCCCGGTGCGGATCACCCCTTCGGTGTCGATGCCGGCGTCCTTCATGCCCGCCACGTCGTCGAAGTTGAAGCCCGACACGCGTTCCATCACGAGAACACGGCGCGTGACGAGGGACGGGTGCGGACGTGGGATCACGTATCCGTCCTGCTCCAGGTCGCGCAGAACCGCGGCGACGTCGAGCATGTTGGCCGCTTCGAGTCGAAAGTCGAGTTCCTCGACGATCGTCTCGGCGAACAACTCGACGAGCGCTGGGGGATTCGCGAGAGCGGCGATCGGAATGCGTCCGACGAGATGCGGCGCGACCCACGCCATCACGGTGAGGTCCTTGCGCACCAATGTCGCAACGTTCGGTCGTTGCACCTTCACCACGACGTCCTCGCCCGTGCGCAGACGTGCCGCATGCACTTGGGCGATCGATGCCGCCGCGAGAGCCTTCTCGTCGAACCACTCGAAGACGTCCTCGAGACGAGCGCCGAGGTCGCTCTCCACGGTGGTGCGTACCGTCGAGAACGGTTCGGCTGGCACTTGATCGCGGCACAGTTTGAACTGCTCGACGAGTTCGGCCGGGAACAGACCCTCGCCGCTCGAGATGATCTGACCCAACTTGATGTACGTCGGACCGAGGGTCTCGACGGCGCGTCGCAGTCGTCGCGACACGTCGGCACGGCTGTCGGACGGATCGGCGAACTTTCCTCGTCGTTTGCGCAGATACCACGGTGCGAGTGCTCCGCCGATGTGTCGAGCGACCGAGACCACACGTGATCCGGGCGGAAGTCGTCGGGGTGTCGTCAGGCGCGGAACGTCGGCTCGTGCGGCGGCGCGCAGTTCGTCGACGAGCCCGATCCACTCGATGCGGGAACGATCGAGGATCCAGGGCGCGTTCTCGGTGAAGGCACCCCACTGACGATCGGCGGGATTGGTGTCGGGCACCCTCGGAGTCTGCCCTCGGAGTCGCGTGGTTCGCATGTCGTGAGGTGTGACGGAACTCGCCCTGAGCCCGGAAGTTCGCTTCGGACTAAGGTTTCCCGAGGGCACGGGACGAGGGGGACGAGATGGTTGCCGATCGCTGGATCACCGACTGGGAGCCGAGCAAGAAGTTGCCGGTGTACACCCGAGCGAACGCCGGTGAGGTGCTTCCCGATCCGTGCAGTCCGCTGTGTTGGACCGTCGTCTGGGAGCCCGGCGTGATCATGGGTTGGCGCGACAGCCAACTGAGTGCGGGCACGATGGACGACCACGAGCTGCACCCAACGCGTCCCGAGGTGATCGGCAGCTTCGGCGGATATCTCTTCATCAACGGGTCGGCGGCGCGTTTGTTCGGGGCTCGCGGTCCGGGGCTGTCACCGGAAATGATCGATGCGACCTACTTCGGTGCGCATCCCGATGTGCCTCCGTATGTTGCCGAGCCATGGCACGACAGTCCGTCGAACACCGCCAAGTTGGGTGAATGGATGATGCGGGCGATGACCGCTGAGTCGTTGCCGCACTTGCTGGCCGGTCGCGACGAAGCGAATGCCGCGCGAGCGTCACGCCCTGACCTTGCGAACCTCGACGAGGCGGCGCTGGTGGCGCGGATGTGCTCGTTCACCGCGACGCTGCGACGGATGTTCGAACATCACCTAGACGTCACGGCAGGAACGTCGATCGGCGTTGGAGCGATCTCGGCGATTGCGGCGGCCCTCGGCGATCCGTCTCTGGTGCTCACGTTGTTGACGAGCATCGGAGACGTCGATTCGGCCGCGCCGAGTCGTGCCATGTGGGAACTCTCCCGACTGCGGGCCGATTCGGACGAGTATCGAGCGAAGTTCGCGGACTTCATTCGCGAGTTCGGTAGCCGTGGTCCGAACGAGTGGGACATTCGTTCCGACACTTGGGAAACCAAGCCCGAACTCGCGACCGTTCTCATCGATGCGATGCGCGGCGCCCCCGACTCGGAGAACCCGATGGGACGCGACGGCAAGAACACTGAACGTCGTCAAGCGGCCGAAGCGCGGGTGCGGGAGGCACTCGCCGAACAACCCGACGTGCTCGCACAGTTCGACATGGGCCTGCGTTCGGCGCACCTGTATCTCGCGGGTCGCGAACGAGCCAAGACGAACATCATCAAGGTCGTGCACGAGGTGCGTATGGCCGCGTTCGCCTTGGCGGCCCGTACCGGATACACCAAGTCGCAGATCTGCATGCTGCTTGCCGACGAACTCGACGCGTTCGTCGCCCAACCCGACGAGTTCCGTGCTCGATTGGCCCAGCGCGAGCGGCAGTATCTCGAACTCTTCGAACTCGATCCGCCGTTCATCGTCAACGAGGTCGTGAAGCCGCTGTCGCAATGGGCCCGCAAGGGTCAATCGAAGGCGACCACGGTGTCGGTGGGCGAAGTGCTCAGTGGCATGCCCGGTGCGCCGGGCACCTACACCGGCAAGGCGCGGGTGATCCTCGATCCGGCCGACCCGCTGGCGCTCGAGCCGGGAGAAGTGTTGATCGCGCCGTTCACCGATCCGGCGTGGACCCCGCTCTTCGTGCCCGCGGGTGCGGTGGTCGTGAACGTCGGTGCCGTGGTGAGTCACGCCATCATCGTGAGTCGTGAGCTCGGCATGCCCTGCGTGGTGAGCGTCACCGATGCGACCGATCGCATTCCGGATGGAGCGACGATCACGGTCGATGGTGCATCGGGCACCGTCACCGTCGTGAGCCTGCCCTGAGGCCGATTCACCCTTATCTCTCGGTCGCGCTCGTGATGGGCGTGGCGTTGTCGATCCTCGGACCTGCCGTCTCGTATCTCGAGGATCGACTCGGCGTCGGGGCCGGAATGATCGGCATCCTTTTCGCGGTGACCGCTGCCGGGAACTTCGTCGGAGCATTGGTCGGCGGACGTTGGATCGTGGGGTTCGGTGGACACGCGACGTTGATCGTCGGGTCGACGGGATTCGCTCTCGGGGTCGCTCTCATCGCCGCTGGCTCGCAGTTCATGATCGTCGCGATCGGAGCAACCCTGGTCGGTTTCTCGACGGGTGCCACCGACGCCGCCATGAACACGATGGTGGTGTGGGCGCGTGTCGGTGCATCGGGACCGGCGTTGAACGCGTTGCATCTGATGTTCGGAGTGGGCGCCCTGATCGCACCCTTGGCCGTCGATCGATCGTTGGCGTTCGTCGACGACCTGTGGCTCGTCGCGGCGTTGGTGACGGCGCTCGTCGTCGTGAGCGCGGTGTTGGTCGTGGGCCAGGTGGCTCCTCCGTCGCCGTCGATCGACGATCACGCCACCCGACCGCCCTTGACCACTCGGAGCACCGCGGTGGTGGCGACATTCTTCTTGTTGTACGTCGGAGCGGAAATGGGTTTCGGAGGATGGATCTTCACGTTCGCCGAGGACAACGACAATCCGGCGCCGGCGATCGTCACCGCGCTGTTCTGGGGATCGTTCGCCCTCGGTCGTCTGCTCGCGATTCCCACCAATCGGGTGTTGCGACCGCGAACGATCGTCGTTGGTTCGTGCACGGTGTCGGTCGTCGCCCTTGCGCTGATGGTGCTCGCCAACGGATCGGCGTGGTCGATTTGGGCCTGCACCGCGTTATACGGACTCGGCGCCGGTCCTCAGTATCCGACCATGATCGCTCTCGTCGACGAGAAGATGTCGCTCTCGGCGCGAGCAACATCGTGGATCGTTGGCGCGGCTGCCATCGGAGCGTTGGTCGTTCCAACCACGATCGGTCCCTTGATCGAGTCGATCGGATCGTCCGCGATGCCAGTGGTGGTGCTAGGTGTCAGCGTGGTGGGGTTGATGTGGGCCGTGGTCGTGGCACGATTGCTCAACCGTGCGAGTGAACCTGGTCGCAAAGACGCTCTTCACCCGGCTTGATCTGGCCGGCTCCGACTCCCTCGAGGGCGGCGAACGGACCGCACGGATGTGGCTGCAACCACACGTGAATCATCGGGTTCGGATTCAGCTTGATTCCGAAACTGCACGGACCGTTCTCGGAGGTGACTCCGACGACGCGCGTCGATCCATGCACGAACGGATCCTGGCTGTAGCAGAGGTTGTTGTGGATGTGCCACTGCGTGAGGCTCCCTCCGACGTCGGGAACCGAGTCGAGGGTGTACGAATCGCCGAGCATGTACATCGCCGAGGCGAGCGTGCGCTGGCCGTTCGGACCGACCTTGAAGACGAGGCTCTCGGGATAGTTGGGGTCGAGTTCATGTTCGTCGTTGATGTACGACCAATTGACGTAGTGCTCGACTCCGGTCGATGAATCCTGAATGCTGGTGTATCCGTTGGCCATGGCGATCTCGACCGTCGAAAACTTCGGGAGCACCGTCCGGGTGATGTACACCAGATCTTCGGCTCGGGCTTGTTGCTCGGCCGAAACTCCGGGGAAGCCCGCCAAGGTGATGCGAGCCGAACCGTTGTCCTTGAAACTGGGCACGGTTGTGGTCGGCGCCGGCGTCGTGGCCACTGCTGTCGCTGGTGCGGTCGACGTTGTGGCGTGATCGTGAGCGCACATGTCGACGCGTTCGGCATCGCTCACGTCGGCGCGACCAGCGCCCTCACCTTCGAGCGCGGCGAATGGACCACACGGGTGGGCCGCGATCCACACGTGCACCATCGCGATACCGATGCCACCGAGGGCCGATCCGGGCGGGCATTCACCCTTGGCGTTCAGCACACCGGCGACCACCGAACGCCCTTGGGCATTGTTGCGGAAACACAAGTTGTCGTGAACGTGCCACTGCATCAAACGTCCGGCGAAGTCGGTGAGCTGGGGGTCGTCGATGCCGACTCCCAAGTTGGCCATGAACATGGCCGACACGAGCGTCTTGGTCGAACCATTCACCGCGTAGACCAACGATTCGGGAGCCGAGGGATCGAGGAACTTGCCGTCGACGATCAGCGCCCTATTGACGAGGTGTTCGAAGCCGGTGACTTCGTCGCCGATGGAAATCCAGCCTTGGGCCACGGCGTCGTCGTAGTTCGCCCACTTCGGGAGAGTCGCGAGCGTGTCCTCGATCAACTTTCGCGCTCGAGCTTCCTGCTCGGCCGAGACGCCATCGACGCCGGAGATGTCGATGCCAACGGCCGGGTCGAACGCCCGGGGCCAATCGGTCGAGTGAACGTGCACGGTGGTCTCGGTGACCGAGCCGTCGACGTTCGACACCGCAACCACCGATGCCGAACCGTGATCGTGCGCTCCCGACGCATCGTGCGCCGCGGCGTCGGTTCCGGAATGCGAATGCACGTGCGAACTTCCGTTCCACATCGCCGGAGCGACGAGGGCCATGCACGCGAGAGCGGGGTAGGCCAACCGCGGAGCGGGGAGCGAACGCGGACCGATGAGAAGTGCGGCGATCGCCGCGGAAGCGGCGAGCACACCGAGTCCGGCGCAGATCGAGTCGGCCCACTGCGGGCTTTCGCGCACCTCGAGTCCGTCGACCCACGAGATTCCGGCGATCCGGGTGATCAACCATCCACCCACGGCGGCGCCGTTGATGAGAATTCCCGCCGGTATCGCCGCCACCTTGGGGGCCATCAGCATGATCAGGCCCCATCCGATCTGGAGCAGGGTCATGACGATGAAGATGCGAGCCAATTGCGGGTGCTCGGCGTGAAGACCGATGGCACCACCATGGATCACGCCGGCTCCGAGTGATGCCAGTCCGGCGATGGCGATTCCGGGATGTCGCTGCATGGGGATCACGATACCCCTCACGCCGTGGGTGAACGGGGCGGAGCCGAGACGATGTGACGCTTCGCCTCCTCGACAGGCTCAGTAATCGACGGCCCTCAGCACCGCGTCGGCCAGTTCGGGTCGACACACGACGAGATCGGGCAGCCACAGGGATTCCTGGTTGTAGACGAGGGGACTGCCGTCGATGCGACTGACGTGAAGTCCGGCCGCCATCGCGACTGCCGCGGGGGCCGCCGAATCCCACTGGTACATGCCTCCGTCATGAACGTAGATGTCGGCCTCGCCCATGACCACCGCCATGGTCTTGGCACCGGCTGATCCGAGACGACCGACGTCGCAACGAAGTTCGTTCGCGACGCGAACCGCCGAGTAACTGTTGCGGGAGCGGGACGTCACGAGGATCGGTCGTTCGCGTTCGACCGTGGGGACGACAGGTGGCGGATCGGCGCTGAAGACGATGTCGAGCGCGGGCATGCTGACGGCTGCCGCAGTGAGTGCCCCTCGTTCCCACAACGCGATATGGATCGCCCAATCGAATCGCGGGGGTTCGGCGAACTCGTTCGTGCCGTCGATCGGATCGATGATCCACACACGATCAGCCTGCAGGCGGCGCCGATTGTCGGCCGCCTCCTCCGACAGGATCACGTCGTCCGGTCGGGCGAGGGTGAGCGCCGCGACGAGAAAGCGATGACCTGCCACGTCACCCTCGTCCTTCAAGTCCCAGTAGTGGATGCCTTCGGCGACCAACTCGTCGCGCAATTCGACGAGCATTCGACCGGCTTCGACCGCGAGTCGGGTGGCGAGTTGTTGATCGGTCTCGCTCGATCCCGGATTCACTGACCGCGACCCAGTTTGATCGACGCTCGAACCAATGCGCGCAACTTCGACTCGTCGGCACCGTCGGACACGAGCTCGCAGATCGTGGTCTCGATCGCTTCGGCGTCGGCCTCGGTGAACTCGGGCAGACGCCGGTTCGCGGTGACCAACGACGTGACGATGAGTATGACCGCTGCCGATGCACCGACCGCACCGATGGATAAGACCCATCCCTCGTTGTTGCCTGCGATCGACGAGATGATGAGTCCGGCGATGCACCCGACGAAGGCGACGGCGCACGCGCGATGCGAATGGCGCGAACGGATGCGGGCATCAGCGGGCCAGTGGCTTGTACTTGATGCGATGCGGTTGATCCGCCGCCGAGCCGAGTTCCTTCTTGCGCCACGCCTCGTACTCGCTGAAGTTGCCCTCGAACCATCGGACTTGGCTGTCGCCCTCGAAGGCCAGCACGTGCGTGGCGATGCGATCGAGGAACCATCGATCGTGGCTGATGACGACCGCACAACCGGGGAATGCTTCGAGGGCGTCCTCGAGTGCGCGCAATGTGTCGACGTCGAGATCGTTGGTGGGTTCGTCGAGCAACAGAACGTTTCCGCCCGTCTTGAGCAATTTGGCGAGGTGCACGCGGTTGCGTTCACCACCGGAAAGGTCCCCGACACGCTTTTGCTGATCGCTGCCCTTGAAGTTGAACGAAGCGACATACGCGCGACCGTTGATCTCGCGATTGCCGACCTTCATGTGTTCGATGTTGCCCGTGATCTCCTCGTACACCGTGGCGTCGGCGTTCAAGGAGTCGCGACTCTGATCGACGTAAGCAAGCTCGACCGTGTCGCCAACCTTCACCGTTCCCGCATCGACCGACTCTTGTCCGGTGAGCATCTTGAACAACGTCGTCTTACCGGCGCCGTTCGGTCCGATGATGCCGACGATGCCCGCGGGAGGTAGGGAAAACGAGAGGTTCTCGATCAACAAACGATCGCCGAAGGATTTCGAGAGTCCCTTCACTTCGATCACGGTGTCACCGAGCCGTTTTCCGGCCGGGATCATGATCTCGAGTTTCGACGGCCCGCGATCGGCGGCTTCGGCTTCGGCCTGCAGTTTCTCGTACGCCGACAATCTGGCCTTGCCCTTGGCCTGACGAGCCTTGGGCGACATGCGCACCCATTCGAGTTCTCGTTCGAGGGTGCGACGCCTGTTCTCGTTGCTCTTCTCCTCCTTGGCGAGACGTTCCTGCTTCTGCTCGAGCCAGCTCGAGTAGTTGCCTTCGAACGGGAAGCCCCGCCCACGGTCGAGTTCGAGGATCCACTTGGCCACGTTGTCGAGGAAGTAACGGTCGTGGGTGATGGCGACCACCGTGCCCGGGTATTCCTTCAAGAAGCGTTCGAGCCAGTCGACGCTTTCGGCGTCGAGGTGGTTGGTTGGTTCGTCCAGAAGCAACAAGTCGGGGCGACTGAGGAGAAGACGACAGAGCGCGACGCGACGACGTTCTCCGCCGGAGAGTTTGGTGACATCGGAATCGTTCGGGGGACACCGCAGTGCATCCATGGCGATCTCGACGTTGCGTTCGAGGCTCCAGGCGTCGGCGGCGGCGATCTTGTCCTCGAGCTCGGCCTGCAGGGCACCGACCTTCTCGTAATCGGCGTCGGGGTCGCCCCACATCGCCATGACCTCGTTGTAACGATCGAGGATCGCCTTCACCGATGCCACGCCGTCCATCACGTTGCCGAGGACATCCTTGGCCGGGTCGAGTTGCGGCTCTTGGGCGAGATAACCCACGGTGAATCCCGGGGTGAGGCGCGCCTCGCCGGAGAAGCCGTCGTCGAGACCGGCCATGATGCGCAGCAGGCTCGACTTGCCCGCGCCGTTCGACCCGATGACGCCGATCTTGGCCCCGGGGTAGAAGGACAGCGAGATGTTCTCGAGCACCGTGCGGTCGGGCGGATAGTGCCGCGCCAACTTGTAACAGGTGTAGATGAACTCGTGAGCCATGGAAAGCCTCCGTCGGTGAAGGCTAGTCCCCGTTCCGCGGAGGCTCCCTGCCCGACCCGGCGAGAACGTCATCAACCAATGGTGCGATCCGATTTGGTACCTTGACGTCGATCGAGTGCGCGATGTGCGTCTCGACGTCGGTGTCCCGTCGATCGGGTTCAACTGGAGGAAAACAATGGAATTGTTCACGCAGGAAGGTCTGGCTTTCCTCACTCGGTGGTTGCACGTGCTCGCGGGCATCACTTGGATCGGATTGCTCTACTACTTCAACGTCGTGCAGGTGCCGGCTTTCGCCGCGTACGGAGACGAGGGCAAGGCCCGCAACATCTCGATCGACAAGCTCGCCCGTCGCGCCTTGTGGTGGTTCCGTTGGGCCGCGGTCGTCACGCTCGTGTTCGGTCTGCTGATCATCGGCGTGACCGAGAACTACATGCAGGACTTCATGTCGGAGACTTCGACGTACGGCCTGCCGCACAATGCCGCGATCTTCGTCGGCATGTTGCTCGGCATCACGATGGCGGCCAACGTGTGGATGGTCATCTGGAAGAACCAGAAGATCGTTCTGGCCAACGCAGCCAACGTGCTCGGGGGCGGAGAGGCCGATCCCAACGCCGCCGCCGCTGGTCGTCGCGCCGTGTTGGCGAGCCGTCAGAACATGGTGTTCTCGCTCTCGATGCTCTTCTACATGGTTGGTGCATCGCACTTCTTCGGACCGCAGTACGACGGTTCCGATGCGGGCAAGGCGTGGACGTTCGTGATCATCGCGGTCATCATCGGCGGAATCCTCGAACTCAACTGCCTCGGCAAGTTGGGCGGCACCGCGAACACCAACAAGCTGCTGTGGCCGTACGAGAACCACAAGAATGCGATGTACACCGCCGTTGGGTTGTGGGTCGTGCTCTACATCCTCGGGGAGATCTTCCTCAAGGCCTGATCGGCACCGAGCAGAGAATCGATGAAGGGCCGCCCTCCGGGGCGGTCCTTCTCATTTGTCGATCGTCATGAAACGGTGAGCGTGCTGTTCATGCCGCCGTGACCGGGCACGATGCAGTACACGGAGTACTCGCCCGCTTCGAGCGCGATCGTGCCCTCGGCGAAGTCGCCTTTCTTGTTCACCTTCAACTCGAGGTCACCAACCACCTTGTCGCCCTGGCGCACGACGAGCACGTGCTTCACGTTGTCGTCGTTGGCGAGGAAGACCTTCACGTCACCGGCCGATGCGACGTACGACTTGGCGTCCCAGCGAATGGTGGGCACGGCCTTCACGACGAGGCCAGCGTCCGCGGGAATCGTGTAGTCCGGTGCACTCGATCCGCCACCGCCGCAGGCGGAGAGCGCCGATGCGCCGGCGAGAAGGGAGAGGGCAACGATCGAGCGGCGAAGTGACATGCCCGCAATCTACAAGTAAAGCCTTGCGAAAATGAAATCAGCCGATGTGCGACCGGTCACCACGTCGGGGATAACACCGCAGGTACGACCCCGTGCAGGGGTACAGTTTCCCCGTGTCCGAAACCCTGATCCCCCCGACTGACGGCCCGCCCGACTTCGGCGCCAACGCATGGTTGGTGGAGGAGATGTACGAGCAGTTCCGGCTCGATCCGTCCTCGGTCGGGGAGTCCTGGCGTGAGTTCTTCTCGGATTACAAGTCGATGACCTCGGGTACCGCGCCGACGGTCGCGCCGGTCGCTCCGTCGACCAACGGCGCACCCGCCACCTCGACATCGAGCAACGACTCGGCGCCGAAGACGACCGCCGCACCAACTCCTGCGCAGTCGGTCGATGCCAGCGAGCCGATCAAGGGTGCCGGTTTGGCGATCGTCACGAACATGGAGCGCAGTCTCACGGTTCCGACGGCCACGAGTTTCCGCAACATTCCGGCCAAGTTGCTCGAAGTCAACCGCTCGGTGATCAACGGCTATCGCAGTCGCACGGGCCAGAGCAAGGTGAGTTTCACCCACATCATCGGCTACGCGATCGTGCTCGCGATCGCCGATGCCGTGCCTCAGATGAACAACTCGTTCGTCGACGGATCCGACGGAAAGCCGCGCATCGTGCGCAACGCCCACGTGAGCATGGGTCTCGCCGTCGACGTGGCCAAGAGCGACGGAAGTCGCAACCTGGTCGTGCCGGTTTTGCGTGACGCCGACGCGTTGTCGTTCGCCGACTTCGTGGTGGCGTACGAGGATCTCGTGCGCAAGGTGAAGCAGAACAAGTTGCAGGTGTCCGACTTCCAAGGCGCGACGATCAGCCTCACCAACCCGGGCACGATCGGCACGGTGCAGAGCGTGCCCCGGTTGATGCCCGGACAAGGCGTGATCGTGGGTGTCGGGTCGATCGATTACCCCGCCGAGTTCCAAGGGGCCGACGAGCGCGCGTTGGCGACCCTCGGCATCTCGAAGGTCATCACCGTCACATCCACGTACGACCACCGCATCATCCAGGGCGCCGAGAGTGGCCTGTTCCTGAAGCGCGTGCACGAGTTGTTGCTCGGCGAGCACGGTTTCTACGAGAGCGTGTTCCGCAGCCTCGGAGTGCCGTACGAGGCCGTGAAGTGGCGCGTCGACGTCAACCCGATGGACAGCGAAGAGGCGATGCTGCACAAGCAGATGCAGGTCGCGACCCTCATTCGCGTGCATCGCGTGCGCGGTCATCTGATCGCCGACATCGATCCGTTGCGTTGGAAGGAACCGAAACTTCCGATCGAACTCGATCCGCTCACGTACGGATTGTCGATCTGGGACCTCGATCGCGAGTTCCTCACCGGTGGTGTCGCCGGCACGACCAAGATGGCGCTCGGCGATCTGCTCGGCGTGTTGCGTGACGCGTACTGCCGCACGATCGGCGTCGAGTACATGCACATCCAGGACACCGACGAACAGCGCTGGATTCAGTCGCATTTCGAGGGCGTCACTTTCCAGTTGTCGAAGGACGAGAAACACCGCGTGCTCGAGCGACTGAACGCTGCCGAGGCGTTCGAGAAGTTCCTCGCGACCAAGTACGTCGGCACCAAGCGATTCGGACTCGAGGGCGCCGAGAGCGCAGTGCCGATCATGGACGAGATCCTGTCGCGAGCGGCGAACGACGGACTCGACTCGGCGGTGGTGGGCATGGCGCACCGCGGCCGTCTCAACATCCTGGCCAACGTGATGGGCAAGAGCCTCGAGCACATCTTCAAGGAGTTCGAGGGTTACGTCGATCCGTCGGCCGTGCAGGGATCGGGCGACGTGAAGTACCACCTCGGTGCGTCCGGACATCACCGCAGTCCCGCCGGCAACGAGATCAAGATCGAGTTGGCCGCCAACCCGAGTCACCTCGAGACCGTCGACCCTCTGGTGCTCGGAATGGTGCGCGCGCGCCAGGATCAGATCGATCCTCCGGGTTCGTTCCCCGCCTTGCCGATCCTCATCCACGGTGATGCGGCGTTCGCCGGTCAGGGTCTCGTCGCTGAGTGCCTCGGCATGAGCGACATCAACGGTTACCGCGTCGGTGGAACGATCCACTTGATCATCAACAACCAGATCGGCTTCACGACGTCACCTCAATTCGCGCGTTCGTCGTTGTATTGCAGCGACGTGGCCAAGATGGTGCAGGCGCCGATCTTCCACGTCAACGGCGACGATCCCGAGGCGTGCGTGCGCGTGGCGCGTCTGGCGTGGGAGTACCGCCAGCGATTCCACAAGGACGTCGTGATCGACATGGTGTGCTATCGCCGTCACGGTCACAACGAAGGCGACGATCCGAGTTACACCCAGCCACTGATGTACAAGGCCATCGCCGAGAAGCGAAGCGTCCGCAAGCTCTACGTCGAGACGTTGGTCGGACGAGGTGACATCACCCTCGAGGAAGCCGAGCAGGCTCTCGACGATTTCCAGCGCAAGTTGCAGGTCGCCCTCGACGACACTCGCGCGCATGCGCCGGCGCCAACCAAGGTGGCCAAGCCGCCCAAGCCGGTTGGTGTGCTTCCGCACGTCGACACTGGCGTCGAGCGGGCGATCCTCGATCGGATCTTCGCTCAAATGACGAACTATCCGTCCGATTTCACGCCGCATCCCAAACTCGCCAAGCAGTTCGAGATTCGCGCCAAGGCGTACAACGAACAGGGTGACATCGAATGGGCCACGGGTGAGGCGCTCGCGTTCGGCTCGCTCGTGCTCGAGGGATGTCCCGTGCGGTTGGCCGGCGAGGATTCGCGCCGCGGAACGTTCAGTCAGCGCCATGCCGCTCTCATCGACAACATGAACGAGCGGGTGTGGATCCCGTTGTCGGAATTGCCCGGTGCCGAGAAGTTCTGGGTCTACGACTCGTTGTTGTCGGAGTACGCAGCGGTCGGATTCGAGTACGGATACGCCCACGCGAACCCCGAGGCGCTCGTGTTGTGGGAAGCCCAGTTCGGTGACTTCGTCAACGGCGCTCAAATCATCATCGACCAATACATCGTGGCCGCCGAGGACAAGTGGAATCAGCACAACGCGCTGGTCATGCTGTTGCCGCACGGCTACGAGGGGCAGGGTCCCGAGCACAGCTCGGCGCGTATCGAACGCTTCCTCACGCTGTGCGCCGAGGACAACATTCAGGTCGTGAACGCCACCACGGCGGCGCAGTACTTCCACGTGTTGCGTCGACAGATGCATCGCGAGGTGCGCAAGCCGCTCGTCATTTTCACGCCGAAGGCACCCCTGCGCATGAAGGAGTCCCGTTCACCGTTGACCGACTTGTTGCCCGGCACCTCGTTCCAGGAAGTGCTCGACGATCCGGGCGTGACCGATCGTTCCGCGGTGAAACGCGTGGTGTTCTGCTCGGGCAAGGTCGCCTGGGATGCGATCGCCGAGCGCAACAAGCGCAATGCGCCGGTCGCGGTGGTGCGCGTCGAGCAGTTGTACCCGTTCCCGGTCGATCAGATGATGGAGATCCTCGGTCGTTATCCCAACGCGCGCGAGGTGGTCTGGTTGCAGGAGGAGCCCAGCAACATGGGACCGTGGCATTTCGTCGAGCATCGTGTGTGGCGCATCAAGGAGCAGGGTTACGACCTTCGTCGCGTGGCGCGCGTGGCCAGCGGTAGCCCGGCGACCGGTTCGAAGACCGTGCACGATCAGGAACTCGCCGATCTGATGGATGAGACCTTTCAGGGTCTCTGAGTCGCACAGCGATCAGCGCAACGGGATCGCGAGGATTGCTTCCAGCTCGTCGATCGCCTTGTCTGCTGCGGTCACCTTGATGGTGCGCATGCCCATGGCCGCGGCCGGCTTGAGATTGATGCCGAGATCGTCGAGGAACACGCATTCGTCGGGACGCACCGCCAACAGTTCGCAGGCGATCTCGTAGAAGCGGGGCTCGGGTTTGCGCACCCCCACCTTCGACGACTCGACGACGGCATCGAAGCGTTCCATGATCCGACCGATCGCGGCCTCGCGATCGTCGTGGGG